>JAOADM010000299.1 GCA_026417315.1 Limisphaera sp. | reverse complement strand
AGGCGGCGGATCGTGTGCGGCTCCGGGACTCACGTCGCCGACTACGATTCCCCTTCATCTGTGTGTTCTGCGTGCTCTGTGGGCTTCAAAAAGTGTAGCCGCCGCCGTCAGGCGGCGGATGGTCTCCAAGTGACTGCTCCGCGCCTTCTGTGTGATCCGCGGGCACCGTGGGCTTTTGAAAAAATTCTGTGTGTTCTGCGTGATCTGTGGGCTTTAAAAATCGTTCTGCCTGCTCTGCGTATTCCGTGGGCTCACAAAGGATCCCCGACCGGCTCCGGGAACCTTGCGTCTCCGCAGAGTCCGGGACCGCCCCGGGCCGTTCAGCCCTCACGGCCGCAGCGCCACAAACGAAATACCGAGGGCGAGACCCCAAACACCCGTTTGAACACGCGCGAAAAATGAAACGGATCGCTGAACCCCGCCTCCCAGGCCACCGCTTTCACCAGCGCGCCCGGCTCACACAATCGGGCCGCCGCTCCCGCCAGTTTTTGCCGCATCAGATACCGGTACGGCGTCTCGCCCGAGAACCGCCGAAACAGCCGGCACAAATGCGCCCGATCCACGTGACAGGCACGCGCCACGTCCGCCAGGTTCCGAAATCTCGCAGGGTCGGATTGGATCAACGCGCAACATCGTTGATAAGTGAGAAACGCCGGAGTGAGCATCTGTTCGGCCGGGGCGGCCGCCATTCGAAGCTTGATCCCCAGACATCCGAACAGGCCCGCACACAACGCGTCGCCCCCGGGGCCCGACCGCAACCCTGCATCGATCAACTCCTCGAACAGTCGCTGCAGGGCATCCGGGGGATGGACCCGTGCCAGCCGGGGCGGCCAAAGCCCCCACTGCTGCAGCCGCCTCTGCGCATGCCTCCCGGCAACGTCCACAAAGTACTTCACCAGGGGCGCGTCGCCCGAGGTCACGATCTCGTGAGGCACCCCGGGCCCATACGAAAAGACATCCCCGGGACCCAAATCCCGCCAGCGCCCCTCCAGGTGCACCCGACCCCGGCCCGCCACCACATACTCCAACGACCAGAACGGAAAATCCCGTCGCTGAATTCGGTAGGCCGGCGTGCATTCTTCGCGCCCGCCACAAACCACCACCAAGTGCGCACGGGGATCCGGAGCCAGGTCCCGGTAGAATCGTCGGGCCCCTTTGACCTCGGTGGCAAAAAACGCGGGCGGGCCCGCGCTCATCGAACCCTGCTGCGCCCTCTTTCGCGCCATACCTTCGCCGATCAAGAATCGTCATGCCCGGATCAAAGATCAACATTCCCTCCCCGGCCTCCCTGCCATAAGCTTGCGCCGTCAAACGCGAGATCGGCTCCGGGGCTCCGCTTCGATCGAACCCTCCCCGGGCCGTCGGTTGAACAGGCGCAACGATGAGCATCGAAACCAAACGACTCGTGGAACCGGATCCGCCGTTGCAACCGGATGACCTCCTGGTCATCACGGGAGCCGGCGGATTCATCGGAGGCAACCTGGTCCGCTACTTCCGCCGCAAGGGCTTTCGTCGCATCCGGGCGGTGGACAAAAAACCCCTCCCGGAATGGTATGTCCGGGAACCCGGCGTCGAGAATCTGTGCCTGGACCTCAGTCAGGAAGAGAACTGCCGGCGCGCCGTCGAAGGCGCCGTCGAGGTGTACAACCTCGCCGCCGACATGGGCGGCATGGGATTCATCGAGCGCTACCGCGTCGAATGCCTCCGTTCCATCCTCATCAACACGCACCTCATCGAGGCCGCCTGGCGCGCCGGCGTTCGTCGCTACTTCTTCTCCAGCTCCGCCTGCGCCTACAACATCCAGCTCCAGCAGGACCCCAACGCCCGCGCCCTCAAAGAATCGGATGCCTACCCCGCCTGGCCCGAGCGAGGCTACGGATGGGAGAAGCTCATGAGCGAAATCTTCTGCCAGGAGTACTGGGCCGAGCGCGGGCTCAAGACCTTCATTGCCCGCTTCCACAACGTCTATGGACCGTACGGCACCTGGGACGGCGGCCGCGAAAAGGCACCCGCGGCCATCTGCCGCAAGGTCATCGAGGCCATCGACCGCAACGACCTCCGCATCACCATCTGGGGCGATGGCCGGCAGACCCGCAGCTTCATGTACATCGACGATTGCGTCTACGGCATCGACCGGATCATGCACTGCGACCAGCTCATCGCCACCCCCATCAACCTCGGATCCAGCGAGCTGGTCTCCATCAACGACCTGGTCAGCATCGTCGAACGCATCGCGGGCGTCACCTTGAAGCGCGAATACGACCTCAACGCGCCCCGCGGCGTCGCCGGCCGAAACTCCGACAACACGTTCATCAAACAGGTGCTCGGTTGGGAACCCAGTACCCCGCTGGAACAGGGCTTGCGCGTAACTTATCAGTGGATCAAAGAACAGTACGAGGCGCGCAAACAGGGTAAACGCGTCGTCGAATAACACCCCCTCGGAACACCATGCCCGATCCGTTGCAAACGTATCTGGGCCGGATTCCCTTGCGCATGGCCCTGGCCGGCGGCTGGATCGACCAACCGTTTGTCTCCCGTCACAACCCGGATCCGCCCGGATCCATGGTGGTCGTTTCCCTCGTTCCCAACTTCCGGCCCATGGACCGCGCCGGCTTCGCCACCGGCACCCGGGCCGTCGCCATGCGACTCTGGAACGGCCGACTGCCCCGACGCCCACCCGATCAACTCGTGCGGGAACTCTATGCCGCCGAGAACCAGGGGCGCACCGACCCCAGCGGCTCACAGGACATGATCGGGCTGGTCTATCCCGGCATCAACCGGCTCGATTACGACTACCGGGTCGAAGGCGGCATCTTCCCCGCCCACATCGAAACCCTCACCGACCGGCGCGTGGTCCACTGGCTCGAACGCGTCCTCCACGTCCTGCCGGTCGAGCCCCGGCCCGAAGGCTATTACCCGCTGGGCCACCGCAATCTCGACCCGGCCTGGATCGCCCGGCTGGGCCGTTCCGGTCGCGATTGCTTCGAGGCCATCCGCCATCGGGACCTCCACGCCCTCGGTCGCAGCTTCAACGAGTGCATGGCCTGTTGGGAGGCCATCCTCCCGGACACGGTCCGACACCCCACCTTGCGTGTGGATCTCAAGGCCCTGTTGCGGGCCTATCAGCGCCGTTACCCGGGAGCCATGTACTCCGGTTGCGGCGGTGGCTACCTCTTCGTCGTTTCCGAAGAGAAGGGGCATGATAGAACTTCCATACTTGGCCTTCCACAAGATCTGTCTCTTATACACATCTC
>JAOADM010000298.1 GCA_026417315.1 Limisphaera sp. | reverse complement strand
GGGTGCGGTTCGACCTGGCCTTCTGCAATCAGGCGGTGTGTTCCCCGTCCCGGAACGCACTGATGGTGGGGGCCCGTTCCACCACGTTGGGCATTTACGATCTGGCGACGCACTTTCGTCGTTCGATCCCCGGGGCGGTGACGTTGCTCCAGTATTTCAAGGCGCACGGATGGCGCACGGAGGGCATGGGGAAGATCTTTCACATTGGTCACGGAAACCGGGACGATGCAGTCTCGTGGAGCGTGCCCTTTCGGCCGGACAAGGTGGTGGAGTATGTGAATCCGGCGAATGCGGCAGGCGGACGGCTCACGCGGGAGGAGGCATACTTCAGCAATCAGCGTTTGAATGAGATCGGGCGGCTGCCCCGGGGTCGGGCATGGGAGATGGAAGAGGTGGCAGACGAGGCGTATGCCGATGGCCGGATTGCATTGGAGGGAATTCGGCGGCTGCGAGCGGCTGCGGAACGCCCCGGCGAACCTTTCTTTCTGGCGCTGGGGTTCGTGAAGCCCCACCTGCCCTTCACCGCGCCGAAAAAGTATTGGGATTTGTACGAGCGGGAAAGGTTTCCACTGGCCCGGCGACAAACTCCGCCGGCGGGAGCGCCCCCGTACGCGGGGAAAACCCTGGGGGAACTGAACCAGTACGACCCGATCCCCGAGCGGGGGCGGTTGGATCCGGATCTGCAACGGTTGCTGATCCACGGCTATTACGCGTGTGTCAGTTACGTGGACGCGCAGATCGGGCGGGTATTGGAGGAGCTGGACCGGTTGGGCCTGGCCACCAACACCCTCGTGGTGGTGTGGGGTGATCATGGATGGCATTTGGGGGATCACGGGATGTGGACGAAGCACACGAATTACGAGCAGGCGAACCGCATTCCGCTGATCTTCGTGGCCCCGGGCGTGGCTCGTCCGGGTGCCACACGGCCGGTGGCGGAGACGGTGGATTTGTATCCGACGTTGGTGGAGCTGGCGGGGTTGCCGCGGCCGGAGGTCCCGCAGCCGTTGGAGGGGGAGAGTCTGGTGCCCGTCTTGCGCGATCCCGCTGTGCGGGTGAGCGACCATGCCTACCACGCGTATCCTCGCCGGCGCGCGGGCCAGGAGGTGATCGGCCGAGCGATTCGCACGGAGCGATACCGGCTCGTGGAATGGAAGGTGCCCGGGGCACCGGGAGAGACGGCGGACGTGGAGCTTTACGATTACGAGGAGGATCCGGAGGAGACGCGCAACCTGGCGGCCGAGCGCCCGGAGGTGGTGGCGCATTTGCGGTCGATTTTGAACCGGTACCCGGAGGCCCGACCGCAGATCCACTGATCCCGGCAGGGGCCGGAGGGCTCGGCCGGCCCACCTCGCCCGCCCGAGCGCGGATCGTGCCGCCGGAAAGAGCTTCGGCGCGGCTTCGTCTTGCTGAGAATCCGGCGGCGCTTCTGCGATCGGAGAGATCCGGGTGGTGCACATTTTTCACGACGTTTTGCAAAAGGTCGGGGAAGCGCGGCGTGTCGAAGGAGGGTAAAAGAGATGGCGAAGCCATGCGAACAGTGACCGCCATGCCCCGGCAGGAGAGCGGGCCGGGCCCCGTGTCCCGCGGGTGCGCCCGCGACTTTCCCAAGGGCAGCGGTCCGGGAGCCGTCTCCTTCGGGTCGGGTGCGAGGAAACCCATGGCTGTGTCAACATCGGAAGAACCCCAGAACAAAGGAGCCATTATGAGCCAATCGCAGATGGGTTTGGTTCGGAGGCGTTTCTGCCTGTGCGTGCGCCCTGTGATTGCGGTGTTGGTGGCGGGCCTCGTGAGCGGTGCCTGGCTCGAGGCCCATGCGGCCAAGATTGCGTACATCCATGACGGACAGAACAAGCGGGACACGTTGAAGCTCATCAAGATCCTCCAGGCCCAGGGTCATGAGGTGACGGTGATTGCGACACCGCCGGCGGCGAATGTGCTGACGGCGGAGCAGTTTGCCGCGCAGGGGTATCAGTTGCTGATCGCGGATGAGAACATCAGTTCGGGCAATGTGGGCAACAAGTTTCGGAACTCCCCGATCCCGGTGATCACGTGGGAGGGATTCCTGTACAGCGGCAATCGGAGCAGTTTCAATGCGGACACGGGCTTGAACGGGGGCACGTACGGCAGTGCCGCAGAGGCCGCGGCGGTGAATGGCGGCGCGGGGGCGGATTTCGGTCAAGTGGTGAGGCTTACGGCCATCGAGATTGTGAATCCGGCGCATCCGCTGGCGGCGGGGTTGCCGGCGGGTCTGGTGGACGTGTTCGATCCCAGTCATGTCTCGCCGGATCCGGGGGAGGGCAACGGCGTGATCACGTTCGTGGGACGGCGCACGCTGATCCCGGAGGCGGTGGGTGTGGCCGTGGTGCCCGGATTTCCCAATGGCTATGCGATCATGGCGGTCGATGCGGGGGTGCTGAACGCGGACGGGACCACGAATCGCGCCCGCTGGGTGCATCTGCCGTGGAACGATACTGATCCGGCGGAGCGGGTGATGATCGAACCGAGTTTCTTCCTGTTCGAGGCCGCAGTGGCGTGGGCGTTGAACCTGCCGCAGCCGACGAAGATTTATGATTTGCAACCGCTGCCGGGCGGGTTCATGCCCACGAACACGGTCATTTCGTTCTCGGTGGACAAGACCACGGCGGCGGGCAGCGCGGTGACTCCCAGCGGTATCCGGTTGAAATTGAACGGAGTGGATGTGAGCGGGGACCTGGTGATTCAGGATGGCGGCAGTCGTTGGAACGTGAGTTACAATCGGCCCCTGGCAGCCAACCGGATGTATGTCATCGTGGCCTCGGCCACGGCCGCCGATGGTGGCTTCAGCGCACGACAGACCGAGATCGACACCTTCGACCCTGCCAACTTCACGTTCGAGGCCGAGGACTTCAATTTCACGGACCCGTATCCGGGCGGAACCCCGGGGCAGTTCTTCGACACCATCGTATTGTGCGACACGATCGGAGGTGGGACGCCGAACTGTTATTTTGATCGCGTGGGGACCCAGGGCATCGACAAGAACGAGATCAACAACGTGGTCACGGTGCTGGTCCCGCAAACGAACGAGGTGTATCGGTACGGTCCGGGGGTGGGGACGCGTGATGAGTTCGTGGATACCTTTGTCACGGGCGACGTGGTGGTGCGTCAGAAGTATCAGCAGGCGGGCCTGCCGGATTACGACGTGCGGAACATCGTCACCGGGGAGTGGTTGAATTACACGCGTACGTTCCCTGCGGGCACCTATCATGTGCTGTCTCT
>JAOADM010000297.1 GCA_026417315.1 Limisphaera sp. | reverse complement strand
GGCCTGGTGTATCCGCGGCACGAGGAGGAGAGCGCCGTGACCACGTTCGTCCGCAGCATCCGCGTGGCGTGTCGGGCCTACCAGGAAGACCCGCTTTCCTCGCCGCTGATTCCGAACTGGAACCGGGTCGAAAGCGCGCTGCCCAGCTTTCTGGAAGAGCTGCGCGAGGCGGTGCACGCAGACAACGAGTTGTCCGAGACCTGAGGCCAGGTGCAAAACCGCCCACCGGGCCCGGCCCCGGGGCGAAGGGGCGGGACGAAGCAGGGGGCTGCGCCGGGGGGCGCTACGGCTTGAGGCCCGGGGTGCTGTCGCCGGCATCCGCGTGCCGACCTGCAGGTACTGGAACGCTTGTTCACGAAAAGGAAGATCTCGGCGTGCAGCCGCGGGTCGGCTGCCCCACGCAACTGGTTTGTTTAAACGACCCGGCCGTCCACGTGGATCCGAGACCGCCTCCCGTAAGCACGCTCCCGAGGGCACGTTGGAACCCGCCCGCCAGACGGGTACGACGCGCGGGCCGCCGGACGGGCGAGGGGCACCGCAGCACCAGTTGCGGACGGCGGCAGTGGTGACCAACAAGACCCGAGCAGCGGGAGCCGTTCTGCGTTTTCTCCTCCCAGGGACCGCGCGCGCCGGGCGCCTGATGCCGCCGTGGTGAGTTCGACAGGCTGTCTTCCCTTTTCGAAAAAACGGCCGTCCCAATCAGAGGCTTGCGCAGGACCCTCTTGAGAAACGGGCCATTGTGAGCATGGTGGTTGGTCCGCTGCCTTCCGGCGGCGTCTACTGCGGATCGGTAGCCGCCGACGGCAGTCGGCGGATTTCAAACAGGTAGCCACCGACGGCAGTCGGTGGACCATCCTTTCCCCTGCGTGCTCAGGGCGATTTGGGGACCTTTCCTCTGGTTCCTCGGCGGGCTCCCAACCATAGCCTGTGACAGGAATCGGCGGCCCCCCTCTCATGATCCGCCGCCTTCCGGCGGCGGCTACTGCGAATCGGTAGCCACCGACGTGAGCCGGCGGCTCAACTCCTCGCTCGCTGCATTGCCGCGGCCACTCCCATCCGGACCGGGGATCGGCGAATCGCGAACGGCCGGTGGCATGGTAGCCGGAAACGAACGCCAACCCGGGTGGTAACCGACTCGGCGAGGGCGTGTGATGCAAGACGGGCCCGAGGCCCTTTGCCAAGGGCAGGTCCGCGACGCTCGCAATCAATTCCATCCCGCTTGTTCCCGGCATCTGTGCTCGAGTTCACACGTTACCACCGGATCTCGATTGGCCTCCGGCCTCGGCCGCAAATCGGGGGGTAGGTGGCAGCATCGTCGCAGTGTGACGGCCTTTTTTCGCTGTCGTGCCCGGGCCCGTGGAGCATGCGCGTCCCCGGGGATCGCTCGGGGGCCTGCGGAACCGGAGGCTGGATGAACCCTCCGCTGCGCCACGACAGGTGTGCGTGGTAGACTGGCAAGTATGCGGCTCCGGAGTAGATTTGGCCCACCGATGAGCGTTTTGCCGCCCAGTGTGCCAAGCGGGCCGCGGGGACGTGGGACCGCTTTCAACCCACCCAACCGGTTCGAGCCCTGGCATTACGAGCCGGATCCGGATTTGCCGGCGGAGGACCAACCTCTGCCGCGAACCCGGTTTCTTCAGGCGGCGTCGGTGCGGGTGCTGAGTTTCAACGACAGTCCCGACCTCGGTTTTTCGGTCAGCTTGAATCCCTATCGGGGCTGCGAGCACGGATGCGCCTATTGCTACGCCCGGCCCACGCACGAGTACCTGGGGTTTTCCAGCGGACTGGACTTTGAAAGCATCATTCTGGTCAAGCTCGACGCACCGGAGAGGCTTCGGGAGGAGCTCAGCTCGCCCCGGTGGGAGCCGCAGCCCATTGCCCTGAGCGGGGTCACGGACTGTTACCAGCCCATCGAGCGTCGCCTGCAGTTGACCCGGCGGTGCCTGGCGGTCCTGGCGGAGTTCCGCAATCCGGTGTGCGTGGTCACGAAGAATCACCTCGTCACCCGGGACGCCGACCTGCTGGTCGAGCTGGCCCGGCATGGGGCCGCGACCGTGTGCCTTTCCATTACGACCCTGGATGCTGAGCTGGCACGGCGATTGGAGCCCCGGGCATCTTTGCCGGGTCACCGGTTGGAGGCGATTTGTACCTTGGCGGCGACCGGCGTTCCGGTGGGCGTGCTGGTGGCTCCAGTGATTCCCGGGCTCACCGACCATGAGATGTTCCGGATTCTCGAGGCCGCGGCCCGCGCGGGAGCCCGTTTCGCCTGCTATTCCGTTTTGCGGTTGCCCCACGCGGTGGAGCAGTTGTTCCTGGACTGGCTGGACCGAACCGTGCCGTTGCGGAAGGAGAAGATTCTCAACCGCTTGCGTCAGATTCGGGAGGGCCGGCTCACCGATGGAAGGTTCGGTACCCGTTTAACGGGCACGGGGCCGGAGGCCGAACGGCTGGCCCGGATGTTCGACGTGGCGTGTCGGCGGGCGGGTTTGACGGCGCCTTTCCCGGAGCTGTCCGCGGCGGCGTTTCGGGTGCCGAGCCCGCCGGGTGGGGCGGTCCAACCGGAGCTGCCGTTGGGGACCGAACACCACGGGTGAGGAGGTCGACCCGGAGTCCGCCTGCGTTTCGTCATGGAAGGAGAGGGATGGCGCCATGCGTGCTTCCATGTGCGCGATTTTCACGCAAGCTGCGTGTCGGGCACGCCCTTCGGCGCGAGTTTCCCCCGATGCGGCGTTTGAAAATTGGGGCTTTACAGCGCGGGCGGCAGTTGGCACCGTTCTTGCCCGCAAGTTCAGACGAACAGAACAAACCGAACGAACCATGAAACAGACACGTCGCTTCAAACTCACAGCCTTCACGCTCATCGAGCTGCTGGTCGTGATCGCCATCATTGCGATTCTGGCCGGCATGCTGCTGCCAGCCCTGGCCAAGGCCAAAGCCAAAGCCCAGCGGATCAACTGCGTCAACAACCTCAAACAGGTGGGCCTGGCCTTCCGCATCTGGGCCAGTGACAACGGTGACCGGTATCCCATGCGCGTGCCCAACACCGAAGGCGGTACCGCTGGGAACCTGAACAACAACGCTCTGATTTACACACATTACGCGGTGCTCTCCAACGAACTCAGCACGCCGAAGGTGGTGGTTTGCCCGGCCGACGAACGAAACGCCCGGACCAATTTCATCACCGCTGGTGCCGGCGCTGATTTCGTCAACAACCAGGCCGTCTCCTACTTCCTCGGCCAGGACGCCGACGAGACCATGCCCTCCATGTTCTTGTCGGGCGATCGGAACATCTATGGTCCCTCGACCACGCCAACTTCCAACGGCGGTTACGGCAACTCCCCCACTACGGTGGCGGGTGCAAAAGTGGCGCTGACCACGAACGC
>JAOADM010000296.1 GCA_026417315.1 Limisphaera sp. | reverse complement strand
CGCCGGCGAATCTTTCTTGATCGACCCGGCCGGCGAAATGTGGTCCGTCGTAACACTGTCGCCAAAAATCCCCAGCGCCCGCGCCCCCAGGATCGGCTGAATCCCGGGCGGCTCCAGCGAGAAGTCCTGGAAAAACGGCGGCTCCTGAATGTATGTCGATTGCGGGGACCAGTTGTACACCAGACCCGTGGGTGCGGGGATTTCATTCCACTTGGGATTCTGCCGGGCAAAATCCCGGTACAGCTTCCGGAACAACTCCGGCCGCAACGCCTCCTGCATCACCGCCCGCAGTTCCTCCGCCGTGGGCCACAAGTCGGCCAGGAACACCGGACGCCCCTCCCGATCGTAACCAATCGGCTCACAACTCATGTCGATGTCGGCCCGACCCGCCAGCGCAAACGCCACCACCAACGGCGGCGACATCAAAAAGTTCGCCTTGATGCTGGGGTGCACGCGCGCCTCGAAATTGCGGTTCCCGGACAACACCGCCGCCGCCACAAAGTCGTGCTGCTGCACCGCCTGCTCGACCGCCGGATCCAGGGGCCCGGAGTTGCCAATGCAAGTCGTGCATCCATACCCCACCACATGGAAGCCCAGCCGATTCAGGTACTTTTGCAACCCCGTTCGTTTCAAGTACTCGGACACCACCCGCGATCCGGGCGCCAGCGACGTTTTCACCCCCGCCGGCACCTTCAACCCCAACTCCACCGCCTTCCGCGCCAACAACCCCGCCGCCAACATCACGCTGGGGTTCGACGTGTTCGTACAACTGGTAATCGCCGCAATCAGCACCGTCCCCGTGCCCACCCGCGCCCGGCGCCCCGAAGCCATCCGCACCGTCACCGCCCGCCCATACTCCCGGCGACTCTTCCCGAACCCCCCTTCCGTCACCGGCCGCTGCAGAGCCCGGAAGAACTCCCGGCGCAGATTCGGCAGCTCGATTCGGTCCTGCGGCCGCTTCGGCCCCGCCACGCTCGGCGTGACCGTGCTCAAGTCCAGCTCCACCACCTGGGAGTAATCCACCTGACCCGGCTGCGGCATTCCCCACAACCCCTGGGCCCGGTAATACGCTTCATACAACCGGCAATGTTCCTCGCTCCGCCCCGTGGCGCGCAAATACTCCACACACGCCTCGTCAATCGGGAAGAACCCCATCGTTGCCCCGTACTCCGGAGCCATGTTGGCAATCGTGGCCCGGTCCACCACCGGCAACGCCGCCGCCCCGGGACCGAAAAACTCCACAAACTTCCCCACCACTTTCGTCCGACGCAGCAACTGCGTCACCGTCAGCGCCAAATCCGTCGCCGTGGAGCCCTCGGGCAAACTCCCCGTCATGTACACACCCACCACGTCCGGCGTCAGGAAATAAACCGGCTGCCCCAGCATCCCGGCCTCGGCCTCGATCCCCCCGACGCCCCAACCCACGATGCCCAGCCCGTTGATCATCGTGGTGTGACTGTCCGTCCCCACCAACGTGTCCGGGTAATACAGGGGCGGCTCCCCATCCGACTCGGGCCCCCGCAACACCCCCTGCGCCAAATACTCCAGATTCACCTGATGGATAATCCCGATGCCCGGGGGGATGACCCGGAACGTCTCGAACGCCTGCATCCCCCATTTGAGGAACTCGTACCGCTCGCGGTTCCGCGCAAACTCCAATTCCAGATTCCGCTGCAGCGCATCCGCCGAGCCGTACGCGTCCACCTGCAGGGAGTGATCCACCACCAAATCCACCGGCACCAGCGGCTCGATCAGCTTCGGATTCCGCCCCATCCGCGCCACCGCCGAGCGCATCGCCGCCAGATCCACCAGCAACGGCACCCCCGTGAAATCCTGCAACACAATGCGCGCCACCACGAACGGGATCTCCTCCGTGCGCGGCGCCTGCGGCCGCCACGCCGCCAACGCACGCACCGCCGATTCCGGCACTCGCCGCCCGTCGCAATTCCGCAGCACCGATTCCAACACCAGCCGCAACGACACCGGCAGGCGCGAAATCGGCCCCAAACCCGCGCGCTCCAACTGCGGCAACGAGTAAAACCGGCCCCGCCGGCCGTCGCCCACCTCGAACGTCTGCAACGTGTCGAACAAATTGTGCAATGTGCTCATGATCCGCTTGCCTCCGGCCCACGTTTGCCATGGGCGCGTGTGACTGCTCACTCTGACGCCACCCTGCCCGACCGTCAAGCGAACGAACTCCCGCGCCTGGGAATGGCCCTCGTCCGCTGCCCGGGGAAGGGAAACCACGCGATGTTCGAAAACCGCCTTGATTCAACGCAGGCGCCTTCCACGGCGAGAACTTGTGCGGGGGCTTTCCCAGGAAATCGGCTCTTTTCCGGCGCCTGGTTATTACGGCGGGTCGAGCCTGCGCGCGATCCGGGGTTCGATTTCCAACCATCCAGCGCACCAGACGGATCGGCAGCCCGTCATCCTTGCCGCCGCGTTCTTCGCGGGCGCTGCACACCTGCTGATTCGAACACCGCCCCGTGGATCCCTTCACACGTCCCCTCCACCACCGAAAGCGGCAACGATCGTACACCCTTCGGTCAAAAAGCCGCCTCGGACGAATGAGGGTCTCCGCGAGAAGTGGAATGGATCCCGCTCAGAAGCGCGGCAACCCAATCGGGCCGGAAGCTTGCAAGTCCCCATCGGACCCGAACCCTGCGTGCCGGAGAGGCACCCGGCTGAGGGAGGAAGCGCGATCACGCAGCCGCCGGGGCCCAAACCAGGGCGGAAGCCAATGCTTTCCACTCTCCCCGGCACCCCAATTCTCCTGCCGGAGGTCCGGCCCCCGGCACTTTGCCCGGGCGCAGTGCCGGCCTGAAGCGCCAACTCCGCAACTCCCCGCGCGAATGCCGTGTTTCTTCGGGTTTCCCGTGCCGAGGACGCCCGAAACCCGGCCGCGCTTGCGGATGTCTCCGACACCCGAACCCTGCCGATTCTCCCCGGCCCTTGCCGGTTTCAACTTGCTGCACGCGGTCGCCCCCGTGCAGTATTACGAAAGATTTGAAAAGTATGAAAGCGAAGATCCTCAGGCGACACCGGTTCCCGACACGGCCCTCCCGAACCAAAGGCGTCACACCCAACACCTCCACCCCCTCCCGGCTCCGGCCCCGATGGGTCCACCCCGGCCTCTGCCTCGGGCTTCTCCTCGCCCTGACCCGCCCCCCTGCCACCGCCCAACCGCTCCCCCCGGCGCAAACCCTTCCTCCCGTGGTCGTCACCGGCCGCGCCGATGACCTCGTCGGCATCGCCGACGCCGCCAGTGTCGGCTACATCGGCTCCGCCCAACTGGACTCCCGCCCCAAACTCCGCCCGGCCGAAGTCCTCGAAACCGTCCCCGGCCTCATCGCCTCCCAACACAGCGGCGCCGGCAAGGCCAACCAATACTATCTCCGGGGCTTCAACCTCGACCACGGCACCGATTTCGCCGCCAGCCTCGAAGGCATGCCCCTGAAC
>JAOADM010000295.1:3174-3490 GCA_026417315.1 Limisphaera sp. | reverse complement strand
GTCCCTGACAGGGATCCGCACCGGTGGCCGGGGTTGCCGGATCGAATCCGCGGCCGTTGTCGCGCACGATCCATTCCATGCCCTCCGGCGTGCAGCGCAGCCGCAACTCGGCCCGGGTGGCGTGGCTGTGTTTCAGGATGTTGGTGAGCGCTTCGCGTACGGCACGAAACAGGTGATGCCGCACATGGGAGGGCAACATGACGGGCGGTAAAGAGGCCGGCAGGTCCACCTCGCACTCCACGGGTGTGCCCTGGAAAAAGTCGTGGGCGTACTGCGCCAGGTAGGAGGCCAGATGCTCGAGGGAGTCATTGGCGGG
>JAOADM010000295.1:0-3164 GCA_026417315.1 Limisphaera sp. | reverse complement strand
GTCTCGACCAAGACGTCAGGAACGAGTGGGCTAAGGTACAAGGACGTTTCGAGGACGTCCCCTTCATCGAGAGCCCGGAGCAGCTCGCGAGAGGCTTCGGCGATGGCCGCCACGGCCGATTCCCGTTGAGCCGGATCGATCTGGCTGCGACGGGCTTGTTCACTGAGGAAGGAAATGCGGCAGAGTTGGCCGCCCATTTCATCGTGCAGGTCGCGGGCGATCCGGGCGCGTTCGCGTTCGAGGGCGTGTTGGTGTTGCAGGGCTGCGAGTCGCCGGCGGGCGCGCCGTCGTTCCACCGCCTGGGCGCAGGCCGCGGCGGCCAAGAGGAGACCCAGGCCCAGCGCGGCGGCCGTGCCGGGCCGTTGCCAGAAATGCGGCGGAATGACGAGAGCCAGTTCCGTCTCCGCCGTGTCGAGGCTGAAAGAGCGGCTCTGGGCGCGGAGGCGGAAACGGTAGCGGCCCGGGGCCAGCGAACCGTACGTGACGGTGCGGAGCTCCCCGGCGTCGCGCCAGTCCGGGTCCACGCCTTCCAGCCGATACGACACGCGCACGGAGTCCGGGTCGGTGACGTGGAGCACGGCGAACTCGATCTGTACCTGCCGGGCTCCGGGCGTCAGGTGCACCGGGCGGTGTTGGTCGGGTGGAGGATCGCGAGGCGAAGCCGGGCCGTTGCTGTAAACGGTCCGCCCATTCCCCCGAACGGTTTCGACCAGAACGCGCGTGGGCCGGCGGTTTGCCGGTGCCCGGGTTGTGTCCACCACGATGAGTTCGCTGCCGCGGGCGATCCACAGCTCACCGGAGCGGGTCCGCAGCATCGGAAGAGCGGCATTGGTCTGGAGAGGGAACGATCGGTCCGGTTCTGCGGATGAGTCCCAGGGCCACCAGGCAGTGCGCGGGATCGAAAGCTTCTGTTGCGCGGAATCCGGTCGCCAGCAGGCCAGTCCGGGCGAGCTGGCCAGCCAAAGACGACCGGAATCGTCTTCGGCGAGCGCCAGAACCGGGAGCGGCGGGAGGGCTTCGAAGGCCACGGCGATCCACCCGAGGGTGGCTTTGCGCCACAAGCCGGCCTCCGTGGCCACCCACAGGGTGCCCGTACGAGATCGCAGCAGGGCGAACACCCGCCTGGCCGGCAGCCGGTCCACTGGTTGTGGAGGGTTCGTCGCGGGTGTGGTGAGGTGGAACAACCCGGCTCCCAGGGTGCCGATCCAGAGGCCATCGGGTTCCCACAGCAGGGTGGAGACGGGCACTTGGCCCCAGGGCCGCGGCTGCTCCTGCCATTCGCCGTGCTGGAGCCGCCAGAGCCCGCCTCCTGCGGTGCCGGCCCAGAGGGACCCGTCGGGGGCTTCCGCGAGCGCATGCACGGGGGCCTCGGGCAGGTGCGTGTCTTGCACCTCATCGGCCACGGCCTGCGCATCTTTGAACCGGAGCAGACGGGATCGGGTGCCCACCCAGCAACTGCCGTCCGGGGCCGTCCAAATGAGCTCGGGCGAATCTCCCCGGGGGGAAAGCCCGGCTGCGGAGAGTCGGGCGAAGTTTTCGCCGGTCCAGCGCAGCAGGCCGAGATCGGCCTGGGCGATCCAGAGGAGTCCCGGCGTGACCTCAGCAAGGCCGGTGATCGGCGTATCGGCCAAACCGTGTTCCGTACGGTAGATCACGCGCCAGCGAGGGCGCACACGGTACAGTGTCACGCGGTCGAGCACCCACATCGTCCCCTCCGGATCCGAGATGGCAACCATCGGGCCTGCACCAGCGGACAGGACGCGCAGGCGTGGGCCCGGAGAAGCCTCCGGCCCGACTCGAACCCAATGGCCCGAGGACAGGAGGATCCAGACGCCGTGGGACCGATCCGGGAGCAAACCCACGATGTGCTCGGCGTCCGACGGCTGCCACACGGATTGCCAGCCAGAGGTGTCCGAGTCCACGGAGGCCCGCCAGAGGCGGTCGGACGTGGCCAGCCACAGGCGCCGAGAGCCTTCGGCGCACCAGGCGATCCAGCGTGACGGATCCGGCTCGGGCGGGGCGGGCAACGACCGTGATCCGGTGGTGGTCATGAGGGTCAGCGGGCCTTGCGCGGGAATGAGCCAGAGATCGCCCTGCGCACCAGGGATCAGCGTCTGGATTTCTCCGGCGGCACCTTCGGGTCGTGGCCTCCGGATCCATTGGGATTCGTCCCACTGCCAGAGTTCGGTGGCTGTAGCCAACCAGACCCGGCCCGGCTCATCGGCTGTCAGGACCCGCACTGTGCGATTACTGGCGGTGGGAGGCAGGGGCAGGCTTTGCCAGCGGTCGTCAGCCCAACGGCCCACCTCGTTTTGATCCGTGGCCAGCCACAGGCCTCCCCGCGCATCGACGGCGACATGGCGAAGGCCGCCCTGCGGAGCGTGAGGCGGAGTGACGCGATTGAATCGGCGCCCGTCGAAGCGGAACAGGCCGTTATCGGCGGCAATCCAGAGATAGCCCTCTGCCGTGAGTGTCATCTTCAAGGGTGGGNGGGGCGGCTCAAGGGAGGGCAGGGGCCACGTGGCGACCTCGAGAATCGGCGGGTGTGGGGCGGCGATGGCCAGAGCGGGGAAATGCGCGCTGCTGATTTCCACGAAGTCGGTAAACGTGGTGCCGATGGCCAGGTCGCTGAACCACCAGGGGGCCGTGCTGTTGCGGTTACGCAGACAGACCCGGTCGAAGGAAGCGTCGGCGTAGAATCGGGTCGTCAGCGTTTCCGGCTGGTACAGCTCGTTGGCGCCGGGACCCAAATCGGGATCGAGCCAGACCGTGATCATGTCATCGGCGTTGGGGACGAACTGGATTTTGACGATGAGGGTGCGTTCGCTTCCCCGCCGCGGCACTTCGAAGCGTCGGGCATGCTCCCCCGCCGCGGGCTCGGGTCGGGCCGAGTTCAGGTCGCGCATCTCCCAGGTGGGTGGATTTGTCCCGGACGCCGATGTGGGGAAGTAGGCACTGTAGGCGGCCGCCCCGCGGGCTTTGCCGATGCCCAGGTGAGGTTCGTCGCCGTGCCAGAGCTCGAGGCCGATTTCGGCTTCCGGTTCCGGCTCCTCGTTCAGCGGGCTCACGCGGAACCGCAGGTAGAGGGTGTCTGCGGCCCGGGCGTCCCGATGAACTGCGCCGGTCATGAGGACAAGAGGTGAGTCGGCGGGCCGGACCAGAAA
>JAOADM010000294.1 GCA_026417315.1 Limisphaera sp. | reverse complement strand
CCCCTTCTGCGACCCCCGCCGATTCCACATCCGCCACCGGACCGGCCCGGGCCTCGGAGGACGAATCGGAGTCCCGAAGGCGATTCTTCAAAAAATACGACGTCTGAAGGCCGCTGCTCACGGACCGTACACGGCCGCGCCCACTCCGCGCACGCACCGACGGCGCTTCTCCGTTCGGAAAACGCGCCCGATCCACCGAAAGCCCGTGCCTGCTCCCTCCCACGACGCACGCGCTTGCCTCGGCTGCCCGCTCTCCGTACCGTCGCAACCCCGACGCCCGCTGCGGCGCCCCGGGGCAAGTCCAACGATGCGATCATGACCTCCAGCACCACCCAGGACTGGACCGCAGATGCCGTCCGACGGCTGCTCGTCGAGCTTTGCCCACCCCTGCCCGCCGAAACAGTGCCGCTGCCAGCCGCGCTCGGTCGGCGATTGCGTCAGGCCGTGTTGGCTCCGGAAGATCTCCCGCCCTTCGACCGCTCGGCCATGGACGGCTTCGCCATCCGTTGGGACGACCCCGGTCCACGGTTCCAAATCGTGGATCGGCTGCGCGCCGGCGACTGGCGCCCCCGCCAGCTCCAACCGGGCCAGGCCGTGGCCATCGCCACCGGCGCCGCCCTCCCCGCTGCCGACCTGCAGGTGGTTCCCCGCGAGTTCGTCGAGGAACACGGCGACACCATCCTCCTGCGATCCCGTCCCGCGGAAAGATTCATCCGTCGCCGTGGCGAGGACGCGCCGGCCGGGAGCTTGCTCGCGCCCGCAGGAACCCTCGTCGGCCCTGGCACACTTGCCCTCCTGGCCAGCGTCGGCCACGTCCAACCCACGGTCACGCGTCGCCCCAGGGTCTGGCACCTGGTCACCGGCAACGAACTCGTCGAGCCTGCCCGGTCACCGAATCCCGGCCAGATCCGCGACTCCAATTCCACGCTCGTACGCGCCTTTCTTGCGCGCTGGAACATCGAGCCCCTCCAACTGCGCCTGCCCGAAGACGAACACGTCGCGCTGGCCGCCCTCGAACCCATCCGCCGCCAATCCGAACCCGTGGACCTGCTCCTGATCTCGGGCGGCGCCAGCGTCGGCCCGCACGACTTCACCCGCCGCCTCCTCGAACAATGCGGCTACGAAATCCTCCTGCACAAGATCCGCACCCGACCGGGCCGACCCCTGATCGTTGCCCGCCGCGGCCCGGCCCTCGCCTTCGGCCTGCCCGGCAATCCCCTGGCCCACTTCGTCTGTCTTCACCTTTACGTCCGGACCGCATTGCTCGCCTGGGACGGCGCCCGGCCCGTGCCCGAACCCTGGCAAACCGCCACCCTTGCCGATTCCCTGCCCGGGTCGACCAGCGCCCATGAGGTCTTCTGGCCGGCCCGGTGGGAACTGGACCCCGACGGTCGGGCCCGAATCGTCCCGTTGCGCTGGCAAAGCTCCGGCGACCTGACGGCCCTGGCCACCGCCAATGCCCTGCTGCGCGTGCCGGCAGAAACCGTGCCGCCACAGGCCGGCAGTCGCGTGGCCTTTCTCCCGGAGGCCCCAGTATGAAACGAACCCCACCCAAACCGGCCCTTACCCACCTGGACGCCACCGGCGCGGCCCACATGGTCAACGTCGGCCAGAAACCGGCACAACACCGACGCGCCGTCGCCACCGGCGTGTTGCTCTGCCAACCGGCCACCATCCGCGCCCTCCGGAAACACGCCCTGCCCAAGGGCGATGTTCTCACCGTCGCCCAAATCGCCGGCATCCAAGCCGCCAAACGCACCGCCGAGCTCATCCCGCTCTGTCACCCGCTCGCCCTCACCCACGTCGCCGTCGAATTCCGCGTCCGGCGCGACCGCATCGAAGTCACCTGCACCGCCGAAACCACCGCACCCACCGGCGTCGAAATGGAAGCCCTCACCGGGGTCAGCGTCGCGGCTCTCACCCTCTACGACATGTGCAAAGCGGTGGACAAAACCATGCGCATCGACCAGATCCGACTTTTGGAAAAAACCAAGTCATGAGTCGTCCCCACGCCCAGGTTCCCCCGCAGCCGGCGCAGCCCCGCCCGATCCGCATCGGCCGCCTCACTGCCAGCGACCGCGCCAGCGCCGGCATCTATGAAGATCGCAGCGGCCCCGAAATCGAACGCATCCTCCGCGAAACCCTCGGCATGCCCTGCACGTTCCTGGCAGCCGTGGTTCCCGACGAGCCCGACCAAATCGCCGCCTGCCTGAGACAATGGGCCGACCAGGAAGGTTGCGATCTCATCATCACCACCGGCGGCACCGGCATCACCCCGCGCGATGTCACGCCCGAAGCCACCCGCGCCGTTCTGGAACGCGAACTGCCCGGCTTCGGCGAAGCCATGCGCCTCCACAGCTTTGCCCGCGTCCCCACCGCCATCCTCTCGCGCGCCACCGCCGGGACACGCGGCCGTTGCCTCATCATCAATCTGCCCGGCAAACCCACCGCCGTCCGCGAATGCCTGAACATCCTCCGGCCCGCCATCCTCGAAGCCCTGGCCCACCTGCGCGGCGAAGATCCCCACGCCGCCCCTTGAAGGCACCCCGCCCCACGGCTCCCGCCGGGACGCGTCCCCGGGCATTCCCCTTCAGCCCACCGCCTCGCGCATCCGGGCAAACCAGTCCCGCGCCGCCGCCGCATCCATCGGCTTGGACCGCCCCGACTCCGTCTCAAGCAGCTCCGTCGGCAACTCCTGCAAAAAGCGGCTCGGATGACACGGCGTCCACTCCCCGTACTTCCGCCGCGCGCTGCAATGGCTCAAATGCAGCGTCTCCATGGCGCGCGTCACTGCCACGTAAAACAAACGTCGCTCCTCTTCGATCGAGCCTTCCGCCACCGAGCGACTGTGCGGCAACAACCCCTCCTCCAAACCCACGATGAACACGTGCGGGAACTCCAGCCCTTTGCAGCTGTGCATCGTAATCAAGGTCACCGCATCCCCCGCGGAAGCCGCCTCGTCCTCCTCCTGCCGCTCCGCATCCAGACTCACCTCCTCCAGAAACCGCTGCAGCCGCTCGACCGAAGTCTCCGGCGCCCCGTTGCCCGAATCCTCCGGCTCTCCCAGCGCCGCCAGAAACTCTTTCACATTCCGTACCCGGTTCTCCCCGGCCTCCGCATCCTTCTCCGTGCGCCGCACCAGCGCAAAATAGCCCAGCCGATCCAAAAACCCCTGCAGCCACTCCGGCAACTCCGCCCCGTCCAGCCCCGCCAATTCTGCCCGTGCCCCCTCGATCAAGCCCCCCACCCCCTGCACCGCCTGCCGGGTCCGACCCGGCAGGGACTCGTCCGACACCGCCTCCTGCAACACCGCGTACACCGAACAATGCCGCTCCACGCTCCGCGCCAACAACCGCTCCATCGTCTCCTCCCCCAGCCCCCGCGGCGGCACATTGGCAATGCGCAACAGGCTGATGTCGTCCTCCGGATTCACCAGCGTCTTCATCCACGCCACCACGTCCTTGATCTCCCGTCGATCGAAAAAGCTCTGCCCCCCCACCACCCGATACCGCACTC
>JAOADM010000293.1 GCA_026417315.1 Limisphaera sp. | reverse complement strand
AGATGTGTATAAGAGACAGGTGTACAGGCAGTCCGCGGCGAGATCGAAGCGACGCTCGGCCTCGCCGACCGGTCGCTGCAACGCTGTCGCGTCTCCTTTTCGTGCGTACACCTGGACACGGGGCACGCGGCGGCCCAGGACGCACGCCTCGAAGCGGAGGTGCAGGCGCGGAGCGAGCCGACAGTCCCGGAGCTGAGCCCGGGCCCGTGGCGGGCCTGGATTCCCTGGGAGGGTGGGGCAACGTTCGAGGCTCGGACTGTGAGGATGGGATCGGTCTCGGCGCGGGAGCTTCGCGTGCGCGGACAATGGTCGGCCCCGATGCTTCAGGTGCCGACGTTCGAAGGCCGTTTGGCTTCCGGAGCCGTGGCCGGGGCCTGCACCGTGGACTTTGGATCGGAGGTCGCCCGGTTCGAACTCACGTCCGATGCCGACCCTTTCGAGGTTGAATCGTTTCTTTCCGACCGCGCGCGGCGGTGGCTTGGCCAGTTCCGGTGGCAAGAACCGCCACGGCTGTCAGCGGCGGGGACCCTGCGGCTTCCGCCCTGGCCGGCGGGGACCGGAGCGTGGGCGGAGGCGCTTCGCACGTCGCTGACGATGACCGGCGAGGTGGCGCTGGGGCAGGGGAGTTTCCGCGGCTTCGCAGGCGACCGCGCGCGCACCCATTTCTCGTTTTCCGACGGGACCTGGCATTTTCCCGACCTGGAGGTGGATCGCTCCGACGGCCGGATCCGCGCAGACTATCGCATACGACCCTGGGCCCGCGACTATCACTGGCGCTTTGTCGCGGCGTTGTCACCGGATGCTTGCCGTCCGCTCCTGCGTTCGAATCAGGTGGCCTTTCTGGATTTGTTTGGGGGTACAAACGTGCCGTGGTGCGAAGGCGAGGTGTGGGGCCGATTCTTGCAACCGGAAACCGTGGCCGGACACGGTCGTCTGATTTGGAGCAACTTCGTGTTTCGCGGGGTGCCGATCCGGCTCCTGGATACGCGCCTGGCGTTCAGCAACCAGTGGCTCCATGCCGTGCAGCCGCGCGTGGAGCGCGAAGGAGCCTCGCTGGGTGCGGAAGGCGTGGCCCTGGATTTTCGGCAGGCGCGCGTCCATTTGACCAATGCGGTTTGCCAGGACGATCCGGCCACGGTGGCCGGGGCCATCGGCCCCAAGACGGCCACGAACCTGGCACCGTACCGGTTCGAGCAGCCGCCGCGGGTCTGGCTGAACGGGACCATCCCGTTTCGCGGTACCGCGGGTGCGGATCTGCATGCGCAAATCGAAGGAGGGCCATTCCGCTGGTGGCGCTTTCGATCGCCGCGGGTGATGGGGCGGGTGCACTGGCTCGGCGAGCAAGTGGCTCTGACGAATGTCACCGCCGAGTTCTACGGCGGGCGGTTGACAGGCTGGGGGGTGTTCGACACCACACCGGCCGAGGGGACGGACTGTCGTTTTTCTGTCGAGGTGTCGCAGGTGCGTATGCCGGACCTCATGCGGGACTTGAGTCCGTCCCCGCGCCCGCTGGAAGGGATCCTGGACGGATGGCTGGAGGTGACGCGCGCGAACACACGCGATTGGCGGACCTGGAACGGGCAGGGCGAGGTTCGTTTGCGGGATGGTTGGATTTGGTCGATTCCCCTGTTCGGAATTCTGTCCGAGCCCTTGGACGCGCTGGTGCCGGGGCTGGGCCGCAGTCCTGTCACCAGTGGCCAGGCCACCTTCGTCCTCACCAATGGTGTCATCCTCTCGGACAACCTGGAATGTCGGGCTGCGACGATGCGCCTGCTTTACAACGGTCGTCTCTCCCTGGAAGGCGAGGTGGACGCAGTGGTGCAGGCCGAGCTGCTGCGAGACGCCTGGCTGGTGGGACGGGTCTTGAGTCTTGCCCTTTGGCCTGTCAGCAAGATTTTCGAATTCCACATCACCGGGACTCTGGAGAATCCACGGGCCGAACCGCTTCACATTCCGCGGGTTCTCACCATTCCCTTGCGCCCCGTGCAAACGTTGCGGGAACTCCTAGGTGCGCCCGCGAAGGAACCCAAACCTTGAGGCGCAAGGGGCGGTAGCGGAGGGAGTCGGCGTCAGCCGGGCACGTTCCCGGGCTGCTGATTTGGTGGTGCGGATGGCGCACATTCGGGCCCTGCATTTGCCAGCCACGGGACAACCAGGCAGGAGCCGGCAAACGGTTTCCCCCCGGGGCGTCTACACCGCAAGTCAGACAAACACGCGCTCCCGGGACCGGCGCCGGACCCGCCCGGCACAAGCCGGACAAAAACTTCCCATGTGCTCCCGGCTTTTCGGCCTCCGGGCTCCATGCCGGGCATGGCGGCTCGGAGCTGTTCGATACTTATGACGAAGGAGTGGGCGTCGAACCTCGGTGAGCGGGCTGTTGAAAGCATCGCTTCGCACGTTAGAACATTGAATCTCCTTGTACCATCGAGGGTCATTCTCGGACGACACCACTTTTCATCAGCCTGTTAGTGTTCCTTAATGGTCAGTTATGAAGGCAAGCGGCAGGCTCACCCAAACGGTTTGCGTATGGCTGGGCTTGTTTCAGGCACGGCGCCTTTCACTGTCTCCATTTGTGCCACCGTCACGCCATGGACGCCTGGGGCAAGTCCCGGCCCGCCTGCGTCACGGCGGGGGCCGCCGAGTCCCGGCCCTCAAGAACGATTCGGGCGTGCAGAAGAACCTTGAAGGGGGTATCCGGCGCCGTTTCGAACGCCAGGGCCGCAGGGGGCATCCGATCCGAGCCGAACGGCTCCTGCAGCTCAAACAACTCCCGGCCCGGCCCAAGGGCGGGTCCCAAGAGTGGAACTCCACCCCCCAATTTCCCGCAACCCAATGCGCCTTCACCTTCTGCAGCCCAGACTTTACGAAGCCTGCCGGCGCTCGGCCCTGTGTTGAATCCATTCTTGACAATGCCGAAGGTCCGCCTGTAGCTATAAGGCAATTCCTGGGACGATAACTCGGTGAAGCAAGCGGACCGCCAGCGGGAGCCACGGCTATGTGCCAGCCCAGAGTTGATCCGCAACGCCAGATGCGGCTTCGATCTCCGTCTGGCGGTTGAACCCCTAACCAGGCACGTGTGTCACGGTGAGGAGTCGCTTGGATCGCATTACGAATTGGCGGGAGCTGGCGCGGCAGGCCCGTTGGTCGCTGGGGAGGCTGGCCGGAGCGTGCCGGGTGTCGGTCCGAACCCTGGAGCGGTATTTTACGAGCCGGATGGGAAAGACGCCGCGGGCCTGGCTGATGGAGGAGCGGATGGCCCGGGCGGATGAACTGCTGACGAAGGGGTTTTCGGTGAAAGAGACGGCGGTGGCGTTGGGCTACAAGAGCGTGGAACATTTCGCCCGGGTGTTCAAGCGACACTACGGCCATTGCCCCTCCCGGCATGCTGCGCCGGGTGATGCAGGGGCCGACGGTCGGGGCGGGTTGGGGGCATCGGAGTGAGAAACCGTGCTGCGGCGATGCCCTGAAACCCGGAGGGAGGCCGCGGCACGGGATTCACGCCTGCAGAG
>JAOADM010000292.1 GCA_026417315.1 Limisphaera sp. | reverse complement strand
CCCCTGCCCGATCGCCCGGCCAGTTTTGAATGGACAAGACCGGGGTAGGTCCATTGTAGTGATGCATCGTTCTTGGGCATCGAGCCAACGATCGGCTTACGGCATGGAAAAGACCAAACAAACCGGCACCAAACCCGGGGGCAGTGCACCCGTGTCGACCTCAACGGCCCCCGCAACGGCAGATGTCCGGCCGACTCTGCCGCCCCTGTTCCGTGCGGTCGACTGGGCCACGTTCGCGGTCACCACGGTGACAGTCCTCGTGGGTTACCTCTGGACCCTGGCTCCGGATCTGACCCTGGAAGACTGCGGGGAACTGGCGGTCGCCAGCTATTACGCGGGCATTCCTCACCCGCCCGGCTATCCGGTCTGGACCTTGTACACGTGGCTTTGGACGCACCTGCCGTGGTCGAACATCGCCTGGCGCGTGGCGTTGGCCAGCGCGTTTGCCGGGGCGTTGGCCTGCGGCTTCCTGGCCCTGCTGGTCTCACGGGGCAGCAGCATGCTCATGGAGGGGTTGGAAGAGCTCAAGGCCATGGCCGGCCGATGGGAAAGCGCCATCTGCATGGTTTCAGGGTTCGTGGCCGGGGGGCTGTTGGGCTTCAACGGATTCATGTGGAGCCAGTCGGTGATCGTCGAGGTGTACTCCCTGAGCGTGCTGTCGCTGGTTCTGGTTCTGCTGTTCCTGCTGCGTTGGATCTACGCCCCGGAACAGCGGCGCTATCTTTATTGGGCCTTTTTCCTCTTCGGCATCTGCTTCACCAACCACCAGTCGTTGCTCGTGGCGGCCATGGGCATCGAGGTGGCCATCATCGCCGCCAGGCCTGCCCTGGGCCGGGACTTCCTGCTGGCCAACACACTGGTGTACCTGCTGGGATTGCTGGCCTACGCCATGGGCAAACTGCCCACGTTCGCCAGCCCGCCGGGCCAGCTGAACATGATGTTCGTGATCTTCAACATGGTGGGGCTGGCCTCGCTGGGCGGACTGGCCTGGCTCTTTGTGCGCACGCAGAAGCTCGGTACCGAATGGAAGCCCGTACTGATCTGTGGGCTGCTGTTTTTCCTGGGCGTCTCGTTCTATCTTTACATGCCCATCGCCGGCATGACCAACCCTCCGATGCAGTGGGGGTATCCCCGGACCGAGGAGGGTTTTTGGCACGCACTGACCCGCGGCCAGTACGAAAAGGCCAATCCGACCAATTTCCTGAACGACCCGCTGCGGTTCCTGACCCAGCTCGGCATGTTGGTCGAGGGCGTCGCGGAGGAATTCAGCTGGGTCTTCATGTTCATCGCACTGGTGCCGTTTTTCTTCCTGCGCCGCATGCAGCCGCGCGAACGTGCCTGGATCATCGGCATCACGGCCATCTACCTCTGCCTGGGCGTGCTGCTGATGATCCTGCTGAATCCGCCCCCGGATCGCGCCGCGCGTGAACTGGTGCGGGTGTTTTTCACGGCTTCGCACGTTTGCGTGGCGCTGTTGGTGGGCTATGGCCTGACCCTGATTGCCGCCTACATGGCCACCCACTTCGCCCAGTTCCGTCGCTGGGGCCTGCTGGGCGGTGGCGTGGCGTTTGCCCTGGCGGTCTTTTCCCTGGCCCAAAAGACCGACCAGCTCTTCGGCGGCGATCCGAAGAAGAGCCCCCTGCAGGTGTTTCTCGGCGGCCTTGTTCAGGCTTTCGAGCCCGAGCAATACGGCCTGCCCATTTATGCCGGACTCATGCTGGCCGGCATGACCCTGGCCTTCATCGGAGGCTGCGCCCTGTACCGACATCGCGCGCCCCTGGCCATCACCCTGGCCATGTTCGCCCTGATGCCCGGCTATTCGTTCATGAACAACTGGTTCGAGAACGAGCAGCGCGGTCACCTCTTCGGATACTGGTTCGGCCACGACATGTTCAGCCCGCCCTTCGTGGGACCCGATGGCAGGCTGACCTACGATCCGGAACTGCGGGCCCAATACCTGCAGGATCCGGAGAAGAGCAAATTCGTATACCCCGAAATGGCCCGCCATGCGGTCTTGTACGGGGGAACCGATCCGGGACGGTTTTGCCCCACCTACACGATCTTCTGCGAAAGCTTCATCCCCCCGGAATGCAAACCGCGGGATCCGAACTTCGACCGACGCGACGTTTACATCATTACGCAGAACGCCCTCGCAGACGGCACATACCTCATGTACATCCGGGCCCACTACAACAAGAGCGAGCAAATCAAGTACGACACGCCCTTCTTCCAGGAACTCTTCCGCAGCGAAGAGGAATCCCGGCTCAACTACCGAACCAACCTGTTGGCACGTCTGGCCTGTCGGTTGATCGACCGGCCGCTGAGCGCCCTGGGCGATGCGGTGGAGAAGCGGCGTCGTGCGGGCTCCTCGTACTTTACCCCCGCCGACTTCCTCCCCGGTTTCGTCGAGCGACTTCGTTCCCGGGCCGATCCCCTTTCGGCCTTTCTTTACACCAACCTGACCGAGCGCACCCGGCAGAGCCTCGAGACCCAACCCGACCTCAAGGCGCTGGCGCGGGATTTGAACTCGGTGATTGAACGCGACTGGAAGGTCTTCCGCGAACTTGAAAAACTCCGCGCCCAGCGGGCCGCCCTGGAGGACCGCCTCCTGGGCCTTACGCCCACGCCGCGGCAGCAGCGGCAACGCGAAGCGCTGCAGCAGCGGATCGAAACCCTGGAACGCACCGAACCCCTCTACACGCCGGCCCGCTTCGCTCACGTCCAGCTGTCGTCGTATGTGCAGCGGTTCCTCCGCCAGAATCCCCGGCTCCACAGCCGGATCCGACTGAACCGACTGCTCCTCGAGGAGGCCTATCCCGGCTTGCTGGCCCGCAGCAAGGGCGGTGTATATCCCGACCTCGAAATCCACATCGCCACGCCGGAGGAATCCCAACAGTGTTTCAACCAATACATCGAGGACGCCGCCCGCCGCTTGCGACTCAACCAGCTCCGGCCGGGAGAAAACGTCCAGCTGGTGGGCAGCGGGGCGGAGCAAAAGGTCCAGGTCTCCGGTCAGGTCTCCGTCATGGCCATCAATGCCCTCATCGCCAAGGTCATGTTCGACAAGAATCCGGAGCACGAGTTCTACGTGGAGGAAAGCTTTCCCCTGGAATGGATGTATCCCTATCTGACGCCGTTCGGGATCATCATGAAGGTCAATCGCCAGCCGCTGCCGGAGCTCACCGAGGAAATCGTGGCGCGGGATCATCACTTCTGGTCGCATTACTCCGAACGTCTCATCGGCAACTGGATCACATACGACACCCCGGTTCGGGAAATCGTCGAGTTTGCCGAACGTGTCTATCTGCGCCGCAATTTCAAGGGCTTCAAGGGTGACCCCAAATTCGTGCGCGACGACCAGGCGCAAAAATCGTTCTCCAAACTCCGCAGTTCCATCGGGGGGGTGTATGCCTGGCGCGTGGCCGAGGCCAATGCCAAACTGGCCGAACTGCACGCACGGCCCCTGCCCGATCCGGTCGCTCAACAACAGCAGCTGGCCCACTGGACCGCCGTGCGCGACCGGATGATCCGCGAGGCCGACTTCGCCTTCCGCCAGGCCTTCGCCTTCTGC
>JAOADM010000291.1 GCA_026417315.1 Limisphaera sp. | reverse complement strand
CGGTGGCGCATCATCCGCTGGTGGTTTTGACCCGGAGTGCCCTCCGACTGGTGGGGCGGAACTGGAGGTCAGGGGACTGGTTTGCGGTGATAAAGAGCGGTTTGTTGCCGGCGCCGGAAGGGAAGTTGGATGCGCTCGAAAACCATGCGCTGGCCAATGGCTGGCAGGGCCGCGACGTGTGGTTGGGAGAGGTTGCTGCGGCCTGGTATGCCGCGAGGGGCCCGGGCGAGGAGCAGTGGTGGGAGGCGTTTGTGCAGCCGTGGAAACAGTTCGATGCTGCCCTGGAGGAGGGGCGCGGCCGCGTTCGAGGGGCAGCGTTGGTTGCGGCCATTCGCGAGCTGTGGGACCGACTCGGGGTTGAGCGTCGTCTGGAGCAGTGGGCCGCGGAGGGCGGGATCGGAAACAGTGCGGGTGGATGGCCGGGCGATTCCGGGGGGGCGGTGCACGAGACGGTTTGGGAGCAAATGCAGGCCTGGCTGGAAGATCTGGAGCTGGCCTTCGGCGAAGAAGCCCTGGAATGGTCCGAGTGGCTGCCGATTGTCGAGGCGGGTCTGGGAGGGTTGACGGTTGGGGTGATTCCCCCGGCTTTGGACCAGGTGCTGGTGGGTGCGGTGCATCGGTCGCGGCAGTCCGAAGCACGCCTGGTGTTCCTGCTGGGTTGGAACGAGGGGGTGTTCCCGGCCCGTCCCGCGCGCGGGCCGCTGTTGACGGAGGCTGAGTGGGCGGAGGTGGCGGGGGAGCGGCTGAGGCTGTACCGGGATCCACTGGACCAGCGGGCGTTGGAAGAGCATTTCGCCTATCTGGCGTGCACGCGGGCGCGGGAACAGTTGATCGTCACGTGGTGTCGTCGGGACGCCGCAGGTCGGGTGCTCAACCCCTCGCCGTTTTACAGGCGGCTGAGGCAGTTGTTCCCGGCAGTGCCGGAGGAGGAGTTTGCCGGGCCGGGCGGCGTGCAAGTGGTCCCGGGCGCGGGGCGCGAGCCGAATCCCGTGGAGACCGCCCGGGAGTTGGTGCATGTGCACGAGTTGTGGCCGTGGCTGGTGCGGGTCTGTGTGGCAAATCCGGAGCGTGCCCGCGCGTTGCCGGAGAAGGTGCAGGAGATTGTGACGCCGTTTCAGCGTCATGCCCGACACGTTGCGCAGGGGTGGCTCGCGCCCGGGGTGGCCACGGGTTTGTACGGGTCGAAGTTGCGGGTTTCGGTGACTCAGTTGGAAAGGTTTGCGGCCTGTCCGTTTCAGTTTTTCGTCTGGGGCGGACTTTTGGCGCGGGAACGGGAGGTTTACGAGGCGGGCGCAGCGGAAGTGGGATCGTTTCAGCACGAGGTGCTGGCGGCGTTTCACCGTCGCGTGTGTGATCATGGACAGGGGTGGAAGCGCCTGGAATGGGATCAGGCGCGCAGGTTGCTGCGCGAAGCGGCCGAGGAGGTCCGGCAAAGTTATCGGGCGGGTTTGTTTGGTTCGAGCGAGCGGCGGCGGTTGTTGGCGGAGCGTCTGGTGGCCGAGCTGGAGCGGTTTTTGGGGGTGGTGCTGTACTGGATGCAACGGGGTTATCAATTCGAGCCGGAGCAGGTGGAATGGCGCTTCGGAGACGATCAGGAGCCGGGGTGGCGGCTGAGTTGGCCGGACGATCGGGTTCTGGAAGTGACGGGGCGCCTGGACCGCGTGGACGTCCGACGCACGGAGGATGGTTCGGGGGCCTGGGCGGTGGTCATGGATTACAAGACAGGTCGAGTGGATTTCGAGTCCGCGCTGGTCTGGTCCGGCGTGGACTTGCAGTTGCGGGTGTACCTGAGCGTGGTGCGGGAGCTGCGGGAGCTGCGTCGGCGTGTGGGCGTGGACCGGTTGCAGCCGGTGGGTGCTTTTTATGTGCCGTTACGCCCGCGACCGAAGTCGGTGAAGACCCGGGCCGAGGCGGAGTCCGGGCACGAGGCCTCGGCGCTGCGACAGGCGTATCAGCATCAGGGATTGTTCGACGCCGCCTGTTTGGAGTGGTTGGAGGGGGTTCCGGGCCAAACGAAGGGGGAACAGTTTGCCTGGCGGCGGAACCAGGACGGTCGTTTGCACAAGGGATGTGAGCAAGCTCTTGAATCCGCGGAATTCGCGAAGCTCCTGGCGGAAACTGAAGGGTTGGTTCGGTCCATGGCCGAGCGGATCTGGCAGGGGGACGTGCGGGTGGATCCTTATGAGTATCGCGGCGAGGTGGCCTGCGAGCGTTGTGAGTGTCAGGCGATCTGCCGGATTGATCGCGCGCGGCATCGGTTTCGGAAGCTCCGGTCCCCACGGGCTTGAGTGCCCACTCACGCGGCACGGGTCGCGTCCAACCCCGGGGGAGGGATGATTTCCGGGAACGGGCCCCGGGCTTCAACAACACCCTCGGCGGGCGTGGTTTGACAGGTCGGCAGGGCCTTGGCAGGCTGGGGGGCCCTGTGGAGGGGAATCTGTGAACGCAGAATTGCTGGCTCAAGCGAAGGCACTGGGATTCTCGGACCGTCAGATTGCGCATCTGACGGGGCGCACCGAGGATGAGGTTCGTGCTTTGCGGAAAGAACTCGGTCTGTTGCCCAGTTACCGCCTGGTGGACACGTGCGCGGCCGAGTTCGAGGCTTACACGCCCTATTACTATTCCACCTACGACCGCGGCGATGACGAGGTGCGGCCGTCGGACCGGCGCAAGGTGATGATTCTGGGCGGGGGGCCGAACCGCATCGGACAGGGAATCGAGTTCGACTACTGCTGCGTGCACGCGGCGTTTGCCCTGAAGGAGGAGGGCCTGGAGACCATCATGGTGAACTCGAACCCCGAGACGGTCTCGACGGATTACGACACCAGCGACCGGCTTTATTTCGAGCCGCTGACCCTGGAGGATGTGCTCCACATTTACGAGAGGGAAGGGTGCTACGGGGCCATTGCCCAGTTTGGCGGGCAGACCCCTTTGAATCTTTCGCTGCCCCTGCAGCGGAACGGGGTGCGCATCCTGGGCACGTCGCCGCAGAGCATCGAGATGGCCGAGGACCGGGAGCTGTTTGCCGCGTTGCTCCGGCGTCTGAACATCCCCCAGCCGCCGAACGGGGTGGCCACCAACGAACAGGAGGCGCTGGAGGTGGCGCGCCGGCTCGGGTATCCGATCCTTGTCCGGCCGAGTTTTGTGCTGGGGGGTCGGGCGATGCAAATTGTGTACTCCGACGCCGAGCTGCAGCACTACATGCGGTTTGCGGTGGAGGCGTCGCCCGAGCGGCCCGTGTTGGTGGACAAGTTCCTGGAGGACGCCACCGAGGTGGATGTGGACTGCATCGCTGATGTGGGGCTGTTCGACGACCCGGGTCGGGGCACGGTGGTCATCGGGGGGATTCTCGAGCACATTGAATATGCCGGCGTGCATTCCGGGGATGCGGCCATGGTCCTGCCGCCGCACACACTTTCCTATCACACGATCCAGACCATCCGCGAGTACACCCATGCGCTGGCGCGGGAGCTCCGCGTGGCGGGTCTGATGAACGTGCAGTACGCGGTGAAGGACGACACGGGGTACGTCCTGTCTCTTATACACATCT
>JAOADM010000028.1 GCA_026417315.1 Limisphaera sp. | reverse complement strand
GCCCAGCGATGCTCCGGCCCTCCAAAAAGTAGCCATGGCCAAAGCCGCCCGGGAGCTCCTGCAGTACGACGAGGCACGTCAGGTGCGTTGGAACCATGTCGACGGCACCTCCTGGCAGATCCTGTTTCTGCGATGGGCCCCGGGCCGGGCGGCCGGTTACCTGGCCAAGAGCCACAGTCCGCTGGTGTGCATGCCCGCTGCAGGTTATCCGGTGGAATCTGTCTCGCCCGTGCGTCTGTTGCCGGTGGAAGGGTTGCAGCTTCCCTATCGGCTCTATCGCTTTGGAACCGAGGCCGGTCCGGTGCACGTGCTGTATTCGCGTTGGGACGAAGGGGCTGCCCGGCAAAGTTTCAGCCACGAAACGGCCGGACCGTGGAGCCGATGGAGCAGCGTGTGGATGGGCCGGGGTAGCCGTGGCCAGAGGGTGCTGGTGGTGGCCGTGTGGGGCATCCGCGAGCTCGAAACCGCCGAGGCAAGGTTGCGCGAGGAATTGGCGGGCCGCCTCCGGGTGAAACTTCGGCCGTCAGGGAACAGCACGTCTGCAACGGGGCCGCTCGGGGACGGTGCGTTGGATTGACATACGAGAAAAGGTCGTCGAGGCTCGATCCAGTCAGGTGAACAACGCTGCACATTCGAGAAAGACGTGGTAGGACAGAACCAAAGGGATACCCCGATCGCCGGGCATTACCGCCGTGTGCGCCGGGCCGTGCTTTGTTTGGTTGGGGCCGCGCTCCTTACTGCGACGATGCTGCTCCTGTCTCACCTCCCCAACGATCGCGTACCGGCGTGGGTGGTGAATCTGGGCGATGACAAGGCGCGACACCTGCTGGCTTATGCCGCGTGGGCGGCTCTCCTGCTCAGGGGCACAAAACCCTGGTGGCCCCGACGGGGTCGGGCTTTGCTCGCCGTTACGTGCCTTGCCGCCGCGTTTGCCGCATTGGACGAATGGACCCAGCCCTGGTCGGGTCGCACGTGCAGTGTTTGGGATTTCTCGGCCAGCGTTTTGGGGGCGGTCCTGGGCTGCGCGATGATCCTGGGATGGGAATTGTTTCTCGATGGAGTCGGTCCCAGGCATGTCGGGTGGGGAATCCGGAGCCGTTCAGAACCCCGGCACCTGCCGGCTACGCCGACCTGCCCGAATCCTTCCGACCACATGCCCGTGCACTGAGCCCGCAGGTTCTGTCCGGTGGTTTCTGGGGAGGTGGAAAAGAACCGCGTCGCGGTCGCAGGGCGGGGCCGTCACGCCCCACCGGGTCCGCAACCGGAGGAAGGCGGGATGGACGGTTCCCGGGAGCCCTCCTCGTACGCGCACACGAGGTTGATCACCTCCCCGCAGCGACAACGGATCTGAAGGGCCACCACGCGGTCGCCGTCGCGACATACCGTGACCATCGGCTGCGACGGACTGGCGCAGGGCCCCGGCGTCAGGGGCGCCGCGGGCGTCTCTGCGGTCGAGGCCGACAAGGGCGAAGCCGTAGCACTCGGGGGGCTCGGGGCACCCGGGCGGAGAGCTGGCTCACCGTTGCCCCATTCACGCAGCGGACGCACCGGCAGGTTGGCCGCGCCCAGTCGGAGCCGGACCGGCCGCGCGGCGGGCAAACCGCCGTTGATCTCGAAAAGTGGAACGAACGTGTCAGGGGACGCGGGCGGCATGGGAAAGCGCCGAGGTCTGTGCGGCCGAGAGGGCATCGGCCGTCTCTTTCAGTTTCAACAGGATGGTCACGCGCCGATTGGCCTCGCTGTCCGGAGGCAGGTCGGCCATCGGCATGGTGTCGGCAAAGCCGGAGACCTTGCAGATCTGGGTGGGCAACACGCCGTGTTGCACCAGTTGACGCCGGGCGGCGTTGGCCCGCTCCGTGGACAGCTCCCACGGGCGCAACATCTCACGCTCCTGCGGGGCCGCACGCGTGGTATGTCCCTCCAGTTCGATCTTGAAGGACTGATACCGCGCGATTTCCCAGGCCAGCGTGCTGAAGACCCACTCGCCGTACGGGGTGAATCGGTCCGTGCCCGGCTCGAACACGGGCTTTTGGGATCGATCGAAGACGTTGATCCGCAGGCCGTCACGCGTCAGCTCCAGACGAACCGTGTTTTCCAGGGCGTCTTCCTGCTGGAGGATCCGGGCCAGCTCCTCACTGATGCGACGCATGGTCTCGATTTCCACCGCGGAAATGGACTGGAATTCGCCCTCGGCCTTGTACGTGGCGGTGGTGTCCTTGTTGGGGATGATGCCCACGGATTCCTTGGTCACGGCCGAAAACGGATTGCGAAAAGCGCGTTCCACAGCCTCTTTGATCTTGGTGTCCTGGGCCGTCAGCCAGAGGCAGAGGAACAGGGCCATCATCGCGGTGGTAAAGTCCGCGTAGGCAACCTTCCATGCGCCTCCGTGATGGCCTTTCTTGCCCGCCATGGGATCCGGGACTTACTTGCCGCCGACCTTGATGCCCTTGAGCATGGCCTCCAGTTCCTCTGCGCTGGGTCGGAGGTCGGTGCTCAGGCCGCGCCGGCCCAGCTCGACCGCCGTGATGGGAGCCATGCCGCTGGCAAATCCGGTGACACAGGCGGCGATGCAGCGCAGATAGTCCAGCTCGGCCTCGCCGTTGAACTCCATGTTCATGGCCAGCGGATTGACAAATCCGTAGGACATGAGAATCCCCAAAAAAGTGCCCACCAGCGCCGCGGCCACGTGTTCACCGATCTTTTCGATCGGACCCGAGATGGAGGCCATGGTGATCACGATCCCCAGCACCGCCGCCACGATGCCGAAGCCGGGGAGCGCGTCCCCGGTCTTGGACAGCACGTGCACGGGTGCGTGATGTTCCTGTTCCAGCCGTGCCAGCTCGGTGTCCAGGAGCAGTCGCAACTGGTCGGGCTTGATCTTGCCGTCGATGATCGGTCGCAGGCTGTTGCAGAGGAATTCCACCGCGTGTTTGTTGGCGTAAAACCTGGGATACCGTTTGAAGATGGAGCTGTTTTGCGGTTCCAGCACGTGCTCTTCCAGCGCGATCATCCCGTTGCGCCGGCCCAACAAAAACAACTCGTAGAGCACCTTCAGCAGTTCCTCATACGCCGCACGGTCATAAGGCCGACCCTTCAGGCAAACCAGGAAGCCCTTGACCATGTCGACCAGGACCTTTTTCGGCGACATGACGATCAGCCCGCCCAGCGCGCCGCCGCCGATGATGATGAGCTCGTTGATGTGCCAGAGGGCGCCCAGGTGGCCGCCGCCGATGACGAACCCTCCGAACACGCAGACCACGACGACAATGGAACCAATGAGGATGATCATGCCGCGGAGCGTCCACGAAAGGGTTGAACCAGGCCCGCCTCGTACCGCTGCAAATACGCGCGCAGCGAAAGAATGGCCTGGGCATGAATCTGGCAGATGCGCGACTCGGTCAGCCCGAACGCCTCGGCGATCTCGCGCAGTCGCAGGTCCTCCACGTAATACATCGCCAGGACCTTGCGCTGGATCTCGGGCATTTCCCGCAGGCGCTGGAGAATGATCTGTTTCAGTTCCCGCCGTGCGGCGACCTCGTCCGGGCCCTCCCCGTTCGGATCGGCCACGACATCGTACAAGGCTCCGGTCTCGTCCTCCCCACCGGCGGCATCCAAACAGACAAATGCCGCGGGGCGGATCTCGTCCAGCAGCCGGCCATACTCCTCGGCCGTCATCCCCAGGGCCCGGGCCACCTGGGCCTCCGTGGGCGGTCCGCCCAGTTCCTGTTCCAGCCGGGCCATGGCGTCCTGCACACGACGGGCCTTTTCATGCACGGTGCGCGGCACCCAGTCCATGCGCCGCAGCTCGTCCAACATGGCGCCGCGGATGCGCGTGCGCGCGTAGGTCTCGAAGGACGTGCCACAGGCGGGATTGTAATGACGCAGCGCCTGCAGCAGTCCCACCAGCCCGGCACTCTTGAGATCTTCGAGGTCCACGTGCTCCGGAAGGGTCATGGCCAGCCGCCCCAGCACATTCATGACCAGGGGCAGATACTGCTCCACCAGGGCGTTTTCGGTCTGGCTGTCGGCCTGCCGATGGTACCGCTTCCAAAGTTCCTGGGGAGTGGGCCGCGGCACCGGAGCGGGCTCCGACGGTGCGGGAGGATCGCATGTGGCACGGTTCATACGGTCTTGGTCTCACTTGCAGGTTTGGCCCCGGCCTGCTGACGTGCCCGGAGGGTTTGTTGCCAGCTCTCGACCCACAGCCGGCCCCACCAGCGCAGCAACCACCCACCGACCACCGCCGCTGCGATCCCGCGCCAGAACGCCTCGGGCCAGGGACTCTGAGCCGCCAAGGCCAGCCCCACGCCGGTCAACAGCCCGATCATGGCCCCCAGGATCGTCAGCGCTTTCATAGCACCCGGCTGACGCGGAGCAGGAGCTTTGCCAGAAACCCCGTTGTGCGTCATGAAGGCCTGCCTCCCTCAAAAAAGACCTCTACAGTTGTGCCGCGGCCGGGCGCGGAAACAGCAGGTCCGATTCGGCCGGTCGGAACTCGCCCGGAATTTTTTGCCCAGCACTGAGGAAGCTGATGGGGCAATCCGTCCCCAGCACAAAATTCCAAAGCTTTACCCTCCGCCGTTCCTCGTCCAAGTGGGTGAAGATCAGGTCCACCGGTCGGAACACGGAAAAGGCCGACCACTGTTCGAACAACAGGGCGGTCTCGTAGGCGGCGTTCAGAACCAGATGCACGCAGGGCGAGGGCAGGGATGCCAGTTGCTCCCGCAGGGCGCTCACCGAAGGCGGATCATGTGGATCGATCCCGGGCAAATCCACAAACAGCATCTCCTCCTCCAGGGCCGGTTCCACTCCGTAGCGGTGCACGGGCACGTGCAACATTTCGCAGTGGAGCGTGAGGAATTCAGCGGTGTTGGTGGTGAGCCCGTCCAATCGCCAAACCCGCGCCCGGCGCTCCTGAGCAAGCACGGCCTGGGTCAGCCACTTGCAAAGCACGGTGGTTTTGCCCGACCCCGGAGGACCGATGAATACATGGGGGCCCGGCAACTGCCGGTGCACCGGCGGACAGGGTCGCCAGAATCCGGACAACACCTCCCGGACTCCGCTCCACTCCGCCACCGGCATGTCGGGGGGCTCGGCGCCATGACGCGCGGTCACGGCTGATTCCAACCGGTCCGCATACTCGCGCCAGAGTCCCATGGACTCCAACCAGGCGATGCTGCGCCAGGATCGCCGCCCCTGCATTGCGGCCGCTCTGGGTGGGGTCGGATCTTCAAACGGCACGTAGGCGTCCGGCTGTCCGGCCACTGCCTGCCAATGCCGCTCGCCCCGGTCCGGCGCAAAGGCCACCACCTCGATCGGGCCCTGTCGCTGCCACAACCGCGCCAGCCCGTGCACGGGCAGGCGTCGGACATTGACCACGACCGCCTCGGGCCCCAACTCCGCGTGGACGCGCGCCAGGGCTTCTGCGGTGCTCTCGGCCGTGATCGTGACCAGTTTCATGGCTTGCGCAATACGATCCCTGAAGGCAGCCGCACCTCACCCCGAGGCGCGGCCTCTCGAGCCGGTTCTCCGTACGTGGCATGTTTCCCGCCAAAACAGTCCCGCAAGCCCACGGCCATCAGACGCCAATCCAGCTCCAGCCCCGGGCGCGCCCGTGCCCGCCTGCGCTGATCCAGGATCTGGAAACGCCATCGCTTCATTCGGGAGCGGGGATCACGGCCGCGCTTTGAACCTGCACGCGGGGAGGAATCTCGGCGTACGAGAGCACCGCCAAATCCCCAAACGTGTGCTCGAAGAAACGTCGGAAGGCCAGGCGCAACTGGGGCGCACACAACACCACCGGCGGATGGCCCGAGGCCAGCATCTGCTGAACGTACTTCGTCAGGCGGTCCATCAAGTGCCGGGCCAGCCGGGGTTCCACCACCAGCGCGATTTCCGTGGGGGTCTGGCGCACCCCCTGGGCCAGCTGCTGTTCCAGGCGCGGATCGAGCGTGATCACCCGCAACGTCCCCTGCTCCGTCTGATAGGGGCGCACCAACTGCGGGCCCAGCGCCCGGCGCGCGTACTCGGACAACTCGTCCGGGTTCTTGGTCACCGCGGCATAGTCACTCACCTTCTCCAGAATGCCGGCCAGGTTCCGAATCGAGATGCCCTCGGCCAAAAGGTTCTGCAGGACCCGCTGCACCTGGCCCAGCGTCAGTTGGGCCGGCACGAGTTCGTTGACCAGTGCCGGATGCGTCTGCTTCAAGTGATCCAGCAGTTGCTGGACCTCCTGGCGTCCGAGGAGTTCATGACAATGCCGACGCAGGGTTTCGGACAAATGCGTCACCAGCACCGACGCGGCGTCCACGACGGTGTAGCCCGCCGCCTCGGCGGTTTTGCGCTCCGCATCCGTGATCCAGGTCGCCGGCAACTGAAAGACCGGGTCCACGGGCGGTATCCCCCTGAGGGTGACCTTGCTGTTGCTGGCGTTCATGGCCAGCCAATGGCCGGGCATCAACTGACCCTGGGCCACCGGATTGCCCTTCAACACGAACCGGTATTCGTTGGTGCTCAGCTGCAGATTGTCGCGCAGTCGGATCGGCGGAATCACGATCCCCATCTCCAGGGCGAAATTGCGCCGCACGCCCGTGATGCGCTCGAGGAGGTCCCCGCCCTTGCGCGGATCCGCCAGGGGCACCAGTCCGTACCCCAGCTCGATCTGCAGCGGGTCCAACGTCAGCAGGTCTTCCAGTTTCTCCTGGGCCCGTGCTTCGGCGGCCGTGGCAGCTCCGGCCGCGTTTTTGCCCGAAGGAGGCGCGGCTGCCCCCGGTTCGGCGACCTCGTCCGGAGCCGGCTGCAGCCCGCCGTGACGGTGCAGAACGTGCGCCAGGGATCCGGTGACGGCCGCCATCGCCAAGAACGGCAACATCGGCAGCCCCGGCACCAGCGCCATGAACCCGAGCATCACCGCCAGAATCGTCAGGGCCCGCGGGTAAAACAGCAGTTGCCGCCCCAGTTCGTGTCCCAGGCTGCTTCGCGCCGTCGCCCGCGTGATCAACACGCCCGCTGCCGTCGACGTGATCAGGGCGGGCACCTGGGACACCAGACCGTCGCCGATGGACAGAATGGTGTACCGCTGCAGTGCCTCGGCCATGGTCATGCCCTTTTGCAGGATCCCGATGGCAAATCCGCCCAGAATGTTGATGAGGGTAATCAGCACCGCGGCAATGGCGTCGCCGCGCACGAACTTGCTGGCGCCGTCCATGGCCCCGTAAAAGTCCGCTTCCTCTTCCACCTGACGCCGCCGCCGCCGCGCTTCGGCCTCGTTGATCAGGCCCGCATTCAGTTCCGCGTCGATGGCCATCTGCTTGCCCGGCAGGGCATCCAACGTAAACCGCGCCGCCACCTCGGCGATGCGCCCCGCGCCCTTGGTGATCACCACGAAATTGATCAGGACCAGGATGAAGAACACCACCAAGCCAACCACGTAATTGCCGCGCACCACGAAGTTCCCGAAGGCTTCGATGATGTGCCCGGCGTACCCGTCCAGCAGAATCAACCGGGTCGAGGCCACGTTCAGGGCCAGCCGGTAGAGGGTGATGAACAACAAGAGGGTGGGAAAACCGGTAAAATCTGCCGGCTGCCGCAGGTAAAGAATCACCAGCAAGGTCAACAGCGAGATGCTGATGCTCAGCGCCAGCAGCAAATCCAGCACCGCCGGTGCCACGGGCAGGATCAGCAGCAGGATCGTGCCGAACAGGGCCACGACCAGCCACAGATCGCCGTATCGCGCCAGACGGCGCAGCCGATCACTCCATACGCCCATGACCAGGTTCCAACGTCCGTGCCGCTGGCGCGCCCCGAGGTCCGCCCCTTGAACCTCCCGTCCGGCGCCTCACCCTGGAGCACGTCCAGCGGTCTGCCCGCGGCAAAGCAGGAACCTGGCCAACTTCGAATCCCTGAGCCAAAACCGGATCAGCGGCCTGCCTGCGCCCACCGCTGGGCACCCGGTAAGGACGACCCGCCGCGAGCGGATCAAGAATTCCCCCACCCCGTCGCGCCCCTTGCAGCAACACCTTGGGTCGCAAGGTGATACTGCCAGAGAGCGTTTTCCACCGCAGGCCCGTGCGGTGACCTGGCACGCCGCGTCGTATGCAAGCACGTGGAACCCGGGTCGCCGCCGCCGTCCGAATTGTCCCCGGTAGACGATCTGCTGGCGCAGGCGCCAACCGGGATCCCTCCGCAAAAGCCGACTCCAAAACCTCTATCCCCCAGCCCCGGTCCCAAGCTTTATTTGCCCGGCTCGAGATAGAGGCCGAACTCCGACAACGCCGGACAAGCAGCTGCACGCGTGACGCGCAATCGCACCCGATCCGATTCGACCGCCTGCGGCAGCCGTATCAACCGCCGATTCCCGATGCTCGTCGCCCGGGCAAACTCCTTCCACTGGTCGCCCTCCCAGCAGTCCAGGGCGACCGCTTCGGTCCGTTGCCCCGACGGCAGATACTCGCGCAACTCCACCACGTTGAAGCGGACCGGACCTCCAAACCGAAACTCCACCCACGGGGTAAACTCCTCGTCTGGCGCGCACCAAAACGTATCCCGCCGGCCGTCCAACAGGTTGCCGGGAGCGTACGCAGGCTCCGGACCCCGAACCGCCGAGGCTCGTACTTGAGCCCCTGCCGCTCGATTGGTCGCAAACGTCGCATCCAGAGTTCGACGGAACGCCATGAGGGCACGAATGTCGTTCTCGTGGATCCGGCCCCGCCGATCCGGGGGGATGTTCAGATTGAGGCAGCACCCCCGGCCCACGCTCGCGTAGTAAATTTCCAGCAGCTGTTCCGGGCTCTTGACGCGCTCGTCCTCGGCCGGATGATAAAACCACCCCGGCCGAATGCTCACATCACACTCGGCCGGCACCCAGGCCGTCCCGGGTCGCTCTCCGTTCGGCAAACCCTCGGCACTGCCGCCCGGATACCGGCCCGGCTTGGTCAGATCGAGCGTGGCCCAGCATGGATCGCCGGCAATTCCCCGCTCGTTGCCAATCCACCGGAAATCCGGTCCCGCATCACTAAACATGCAGGCCATGGGTTGCAGCGATCGAACCAGCTCCCAGGTGCGTGGCCAGTCGTAATAGGTCCGGTTGTCGATGCGGCGCGTCTCGCGGGCCCCGCCGTAATAGCCGTCGCCTCCGTTGGCGCCATCGAACCATACGGCGAAAAGTTCTCCATAGCCCGTCAAGAGCTCGCGCAGTTGATTCCGGTAATACTCCAGGTAGGCCGGCCGCCCGTACTCGGGATGGTTGCGATCCCACGGGGACAAATAGACGCCGAACTTCAGTCCGTGCCGCCGGCATGCCTCGCTGATCTCTCGCACCACGTCCCCTTTGCCGTCCCGCCAGTGCGACCGTTTCACGGAGTGCTCCGTGTAGGCCGAGGGCCACAGGCAGAATCCGTCGTGATGCTTGGCCGTGAGAATCAATCCGCGCATTCCCGCCGCCCGCGCCACGGTGACAATCTGATCGGCATCGAACGCCGTGGGGTGAAACACGGCCGGGTCCTCGTCCCCATAGCCCCACTCCCGGTCCGTGAACGTGTTCACGCCGAAGTGAAGGAAGCCGTAGAACTCCATCTCGTGCCAGCGCAGCTGTCGTTCCGTGGGCGTCGGCCCGTACGGCTGCGGCGGGTCTGCCGCGCAGCTTTCTGGAGCGATGGTTGCTGCCGCCACCCAGGCCGCCGCGCAAACTGCCCCGGATCCCATTCTTTTCCGCCGCCCCGGCCCACCCTGCCGCCCGATCGTCCAGTCATTCATGGCCCCTTCACTGCCACCATGCAGCGCCCTGTGCAACCGAAACCTGCAGTCGCCTGTCCCTTGCACAGGCGAGCGATCTGGCCCGTCGATGGGAGGGGTCGCTGGCGCATTTCCCGCCGCGACCCCGGTGCGCCGGCGCCGGGCCCAAAATGCGGAAGGGCCGGAGCTGGCGCTCCGGCCCCTCACGTTCGATGGGATGCGCTCAACGCGAGCCCCGGCCGCCCCGTTCAAATCGGGGCCGCTCCGACCGCGGGGGTCGGTCCTCGCGAGGCCGGGCGATGTTTACCGTCAGCGTCCGCCCCTGGAACTCGCGATTGTGCAGCTGTTCCACCGCGCGGGCCGCCTCCTCCGGAGTGGCAAACTCGACAAACGCAAATCCGCGCGACTTGCCCGTCACGCGGTCGAACATCACGTTCACCGAAGTAACCACCCCCACTTGGGAGAAGTACTCCTGCAGGTCACTCTCCATCGTCTGATAGGAGAGATTCCCAACGAACAGTCTGGTGGGATTCATGGTCACGAACCTTGTCTGATCGACGTGCCGGACGGAGGTGGGAGGACTGCACCGGCAGACCTGCGGAATGTCACACTGTCTTCACTCGCGGACAATCTGTCGAACCTGACACCGACTTCTGTTCGGCCATCGAACAGACGCGACCTTCATACCACAACGGCCCCCTTCGTCAAGTCCCTTCATGGCCATCATCAGCGGTTGGATCGCCCCGACGGGCTAAAAAGATCTCCTCGACCGGCGCGTGAACCTCCCTTGTCATGCATGCTTCGCCCTGCCCCAAAGCCTTTTCAAACCACCGAATCCCCTCGCCGTATCGGCTGCACGGCGCCAACGGTGACCTCCGACCTGTAACCAGCCTGTCCTCAGAGGTCCCTTCTGTCATACGGGGAATACAGGTTCCGACTTTCACACGCCTTCCATGATGGAGCGACTCGCTCGCGTGCAATGTCGGTATATCGGAGTCGGGGCAAAGCCAGCCGGTGCGGCGCCCCCGGGATCGACTTGGAAGGGCAACGCTAATGCCGCACGGGTCGCAGCCCGGTCCCCAGTCGCCGGACACCACGGTCGGGGGAACCCTGGAATACCCTACGCCCCGACGGGGGCTGTGTTTCCCAGCCAATCACCGGAGGGACCTGTCCTCGATGACTCAAGAGAGCCGAACCGCCTTGGGAGCGAGTCTTGATCTGGAGCGGGTCCGCCGGAGGGCCAAATGGAGCGAACACCCTGCCCGCGATCCACTTGACTCCCAGCCATGACCCCGGGTCGGAACGACTTGCCGCGTAAGCAGCTGCCCTGGGTAGGAACTGCAAGGAACCCGGCTGAATCCTGCCCCGACTCCCGGGTCCGGTCAGGGGTCGGCTTCGCGCGTTTTATTGCACGCCCGCGGCTTCACCTTGGCACGAGCGCTGCCAGATTCGCTTCGTGTTCGGCGTCGCTGCGTTCCTGGAGATCGGCGCGCCCCTTTTCAGGATTCGGTCCCAGGGTCGCCTCGTCGCTCCAGCGAATCCGCGGCGCTCCGGCCGAGCGCGTCGCTTTCGTCCGGGCCAGCCGCTCCCGCTGCTCCGCCGCGAACCTCGGCCAGTCTCGCCCCGTGACCAATCGCACACTTCCGTCCACAAGCACGACCTCATGAGCCAAACCCGGCCGACGCTGGCCGTTATGATCGAGCCCTTCCACTTTATCCCAAGCCACCGCCAGTTCCGGGTCGTCATCGTCGCGCAGCCCCTCCACGTAGTGCCAACCGCAACTGGCCGGGTCCAGCCCGCAGCCAGAGCCTGCTCGACAAGCTCGCGCGCCAAGTGTTTTCCCCCGAGAAACGCAGGAGCGGTCGGGTCCCACCGTGCCAATTAGCCCCATGGACCCCTCCGGCGTTGCTTCTCCACAAGGGAACCACCCGCCGTGGTCAGCCGCATAAAGCCGCAGTGCCAGCCCGAGTTGTTTGGAGCATGCGTGGCTTGGCCCATGGGGAAAGGCGGGTCGCCACCTCAGGAGCCCGGTCAGCACCAGTGCAAGCGCAGCGAAAGCGACTGCCACGGCCCGGCACTGCCTCTTGGTCAGCTTCTTCCCCATGATCCGCCTCCCAATCCTGTGCCTGCGAGAGTTCTGGAGACAAGTGCCGGATCGGGCAGCGACGGAATTCCGGTCCTTCCCCCTTCCTCCTGGACCGGCTGCGACGGGCCTCCCGCCCCCCCGGATCGGGTCGCGGGCTGGCCCGTTGCCGCTTCTCAGCTCCCTCCACGCTACGAATGAGCCTTTGTGCCGGCTGGGCGCTCCGCATCATCGGATCGGCTCGGGCACGGCCGCGCCGTCGTTGCACCGTCCCGGCCCACCCAACCGTTACGTGGTGCAGCCGGGCCCGTCTATCCAAGCCGCTGACCCGCTCGCCCCTGGCCCAAGCGCCGAGTCTGCCGGCCTAGGCGAAGACCCTGCATACCGCTGCCCTGAGGCAACCAGCGCAAGTTTGACGCGGCCCAGTGTGCTGGCCAGTCACGTATTATGGCCCCCCGAAAGGAATCAGACGGCCACGGAGCCACCAGTGCCAGTCAATCTACATGAACGCAAGCTTGCCCCGCACTACGTCGGCACAACGGCGCCTTCCTGCACGGGGAGTCCTGCCGCGCCGGAGGGGCCTTGGCTCACGCGGCAGCAGTCGTCGTCATCCTAGCGGGGAGCGCCAAATCCCGGCCCGGGTTAGTTCCAAATTTTACGCCGCGCCCGGCACCGAATACGTCTCCCCGAAACAACTGGCCCTGCCGCCCGAGCAGGACCCAGCCATCTCGACCCTGGCCGCCATGGTCACAAGCGCAACGGCCCGCTCGTCGCCCCGGCCCATCCCGTTGGGCAAAAGGCAAATCCTGGAAGATCCCGTTGACGGTGCTGCCTCCGACCGGCAAACTTTCGTCATGGAGCTGGCAGGTAAAACCTTTGTCTTTAGCTTGACCACTTTGTCCCAGTACTTACTGTTGGACCGACGGCGCAGCCATCTGAGCACACCCATGAATATCCACTACCCAATGCTGGCCATTTTGGTGATCGCAACAATGACTTCATGCTCACCGGATGCGACGACTACGGCGCGCATTGATCAGCTCGAGAAGAGAATTGAAGCCCAAAACACGGCTATCGCTCAGCTCGAGAAGACAATTGAAGCCCAAAACACGGCTATCGCTCAGTTCGAGAAGAAGATTGAAACCCAAAACACAGCTATCGCTCAGTTTGGGCGCAGCACCTCGGATGCGCTCGACAAGAAGGTGAATACGATGGCGCAATCTTTGGTAGCGTATGTGACCAAGCTTGAGAGTGATGTCCGTGTCGAACTCTTCAGCCTTAGACAGTCCTTCAAGAAGGTCGCCACGCTTGACCCAGCTTCCAAAGGATACTCACCCGTGAGCACCGACAAGGGGGTGTTGTTGTTCGCCGTTGATGGAGCTGAGCCATTCCTCGATGGTCACAAGTTCATCTTGAGAATTGGCAACCCGATGAACATGACCTTTTCGGGCTTCAAGTTGAAGGTGCGCTACGGCAAACGCCCCCCTGCATTTCCGTCGTTTGAGGTGGGAGACACGAACGCGGTGGCGGTTCTTCAGAAGTGGGCGCGGGATATGCAGGGATGGGAGAAGACCGTGCGAGAGACGGAGTTTTCCTTCACGGACAGTTTAGAACCCGGTGCTTGGAACAAGATCGATTTCATCCTGAAAGAAACCAAGCCGGAGGATGTCGCGCATTTGGAGGTGAGCATTGAGACCGACCGGATTTCTTTGAGAAGGCCGTTGAGCGATTTGAAATGAGACGTCATTGGTCCAACAGAATCACTGGAGCGAACAGTCGCACCGCTTCTTTACTCAACGCTGGGCAGCAGTTGGGACGAGTCCCCTGCGCTCTACCGCGCCCGTCTGCGGCTGTCGCTCAGTTCAGGCGTTCGGACGCGCGACAACGATCTGTTTCCAAAGCGTGACTGCCAATCGGCACGGCCGATCGGTCTGCGTATTGCGCGCTCAGGCCTGGAGCACCGCACCTTGGCCGGCGCTGGTGACAAATCTCTGATAGCTCCAGCCAGCCCTTCGACGGCCGCCGCACCGCCTGCCAGGTCTTGCGACGCGCGGCGAGGTCCGCGTCCGGCACGAGGATGGCCATCCGCCGGTTTGGGAAATGAATCTGCACGCGGCCCTCGGGCCGCAACAGGCCGGTGGGGCCGCCCTTCAGTCGCTTCCGGCTGACGTGTCCGACTGCATGGCGCCAGTCGCACGGTCGTTGAGCCGCCCGTCGGTGACGAACGCGACCGTATCGCCCGGGCCCATGCCCACGATGTCGCTGGTGTGCGAGATCCTTTGCTGCATGCCTGGACCGCCGCGCAGGTCCTCGTTGCGGAGGATGACCATGTCGCCGGGCTTGCCCGCCCTGCCTGGATGCCGGCGCAGGCTTCGTCCCGACCCCGGATGATCACGCTCGAAACTCCGAGAACGAAATCCGGCCCGCACCAGCTCCTGAACTCGTCGCTGATGTCGCCGGCCTTGAAGGCGCTCCTTTCGGGCGCGAGGCGGTTGCAGTCAGTCACCCACCCACCGTCGGGTTTGCCGGCCGGCGTGGGTGCGAGCCGCCCATGGGCACCTTGCACGTCAGGGCACCACCGAAGGCTTCGAGCGTGGCGATGTCGCGCGGTTTCAAGCTTCACTCGACCTACATGAGGATCACGCGGATGGCCTGTTCTTGGAGGGCTTTGAGTTCCTTGAGACGGCCGCGATCGCGCCTTGGGCCGGGTAACGGCCTGCCCGGCGCCTCGCTCAGACAGTTCATCGGGTTGGTGGCGAACTTTGTCCGGGCACCCACCGCACCCGGGCGGGCCGACGGTTCGAGCCAGTTCAATTGATCCTCGGCGATCTTGCCGGCCTGCAGTTGGCCCGCACCCTTGAAGACCGAGATCAACTCCGCCTTGCCGGAGGCGGGGCACAGGAGAGCGACCACCGAGGCAGGCAGTCTCAGACGCATCATCGGATCGGCTCGGGCACGGCCGCGCCGTCCTTGCGCGGGTCCGAGGCGCCGTAGTTGATCCCGCGCGCATCGTCGCGCATGACCGCCTGGCCGCCGCCCACCGCGTCGGCAAAGGGCGGCAGAGTGGTTATCTGATGGCCCCGGGCCGCCAGGGCGGCACGGATCGTTTCAGGTACCCGCGCCTCGATCTCGACATCCGCACCGTCAAAGGTGAGCTTGGTGAAACGCGGCGCCTCGAGCGCGGCCTGAAGGTTCAGCCCGAAGTCCACCACGTTGGCCACGAATTGGGCGTGCGCCTGGGCCTGATTCCATCCGCCCATGATGCCGAAGGCAATCCGCACCCGGCCCCGCTCCATGAGGGCGGGAATGATGGTGTGCAGCGGTCGTTTCCGGGGCGCCAGCACGTTCGGATGCGCCGGGTCCAACGTGAACAGCCCGCCGCGGTTTTGCAGGCCAAAACCGGTCCCCTCGGCCACCAACCCCGAGCCGAACCCCCGGTAGTTGCTCTGAATCAGCGAAACCATGTTTCCCTTCGCATCCACCACGCACAGGTAGGTGGTGTCGGCCCCCGCCGCGGGCAGCCGGCCGGGAGGCGCGTGGGTGCTGACGTGTTGGAGGTCGATCAGGCGCGCGCGTTCGCGGGCATAGGCCTTGTCGAGCAGACCGGCCACGGGCACGCGCGCAAAGCGCGGATCGGCCACGTACCGGAGCAGATCGGCGTAGGCCAGTTTCTTGGCCTCGATCATCACGTGCCAGGTTCGGACGTCGTCGCGGCCCCACTCCGACAGCGGGAAGATCTCCATCAGATTGAGCATCATCAACGCGGCGATGCCCTGCCCCTGGGGCGGCAGCTCATAGACCGTCCAGCCGCGGTAGGTGGTGGCCAGGGGCGTGACCCATTCGGGTCGGAATTCGCTCAGGTCTGACTGCATCCACGGTGCATCATGGGCCCGGGCGCAGGCCAGGAGGCGGCCCGCCACCGCACCTTCGTAGAAGGCGCGTCGGCCGCCGCGCGCCACTTGTCGCAGCGACCAGGCCAGGTCGGGATTACGGAAAACCTCACCCACTTCCGGCGCGCGGCCCGCGGGCAGAAATGTCCGGGCCGCCACGGGGTCCCCCCGCAACAATGCCTCGCTGGATTTCCAGTAGCCCGCCACGATTTCCGACACCGGAAAGCCTTCCTCGGCCAGGCGAATCGCCGGGTCGAGCAGGCGGGCGAATTTCTTGCGGCCGAACCGACCATGGAGCGCGTCCCAACCCGCCACACAGCCCGGGATGGTGACGGACCAAATGCCCCGCTCCGGCATGTCGGTGAAACCGCGCGTACGAAGCAGCTCCGGGTTCAACCCCGCCGGTGCCCAGCCGCTGGCGTTCAAGCCGTAGAGCCGGCCGGTGCCGGCCTCGTACACCAGGGCGAAAAGATCGCCACCCATCCCGCAGGTCATGGGGGCCACCACCCCCATCACGGCGTTGGCGGCAATGGCCGCGTCCACGGCGGTGCCGCCCTCGGCCAGGACTTGCGCCCCGGCCTGCGAGGCCATCGGATGCTCGCTGGCGACGATGCCCAGACGGGAGATGACCTGCGAACGACCCTGGACCCGTTCCGCGGAGGCCGGCAGTGCGCACATAAGACCGACCGCCAGCGCGAGCGCACCCGCGGTGGGGGCAGCACACCGGGTTTGTTTCATGCTGCCAGCATGGTCAAAACGTTCGCGGAAACCAGCCCGAATCGAGCCCAGGGTTGGGCGGCCGGCACTGCGCCCGGACCAGACGTTGCGATGCATGAAATGACCGCCGCTGGTGCCCGGGGCTCCCTGTCGCGCCATGCCCGCGGGGCACGAGACCTGTCCGCATGCTCACCAGCCTGCAGCCGGCCGGAGGCCGTTCCCCGCCCTCGGCGGACCGGAACCATGCTTGATCGTGACCCAGCTCGCGGCGAACCTGCATCCGTATAACGGGCATGGGCGCTCCATGTTCCCCACCCGCCCCTGGCATGAACATGAAACTTTTCAGGGTGCTGATGCTCTCTGCGCTGACCGTTGTGGCCCGGGGACAAGCCGTCGATCCGCGCGAGGGCCCTCCGGACACGTCCGGCCTTCTTCATTATGCGCCGGCCCCGCCGGACAATCCGCTCAAGGGCTTTGTCTCGTATCCTCGCCCACAGACCGGTTTCCCGCGCAGCCTGGAGTGGGATTACATCCCCCTGGCAGCGGTGATGACCGGTCCGACGAACTTCGATTGGGGCCCTTTCGAACGAAAGCTGCAGCAGGCCGCGGCGCGCGGCTGCCAGTTCATCGCGCGGTTCTACCTGGAATGGCCCGGCCGCAGCACGGGCGTGCCCCGGTTTCTTCTCGATTCCGGTCTTTTGCTGCGCACCTGGACCAACACCAACACCCAGCCGTGGCCGCCTGCAGTGGATCACACGCCGGACTACCAGGACCCGCGGCTGCGCACCGCACTGACGAACTTCATCCACGCCTTCGGAGCGCGCTACGACGGCGACCCGCGCTTGGCGTTCGTGCAGGTGGGGCTGCTGGGTACCTGGGGCGAATGGCATAACCACCCCAACCACCAATGGTTCGCCTCCAAAACGGTCCAGCGTGAACTGCTGGATGCGTACGAGGCGGCGTTTCGCCGGACAAAACTGTTGGTCCGCTACCCGGCCGGACCCGACCACCCCCGCTACGCCGACAACAGCACCCGTCCCCTGGGCTACCACGACGATTCGTTCGCCTGGGCCACGGTGCATACCGAACGCAGCGAGGACGACTGGTTCTTCGAAACCCTCCTGCGACGCGCGGGCGCCACAAACAAATGGCGAACCCAACCCATGGGCGGCGAAGTCCGGCCGGAAGTCTGGCATTGCTTGTTCGACGAGCCATCGTGCGCACCCCGGGGACAGGAGTTCGATCGCTGCGTGCAAGCCACGCACGTTTCGTGGCTGTGCAACGAGGGCGTCTTTCGCCCCGACTTCCAGGGCCCTGCGCGCGAGCGCGCCCTGCGTGCAGCCCGGCGGATGGGTTATGAGCTTCATATCTTCCGCGCGACCACGGATCGCACGGACAGCGGGTACACCGTCACGCTGTGGGTCACGAACACCGGCGTCGCGCCGTTCTACTACGACTGGCCGGTGGAACTGAGCGCCCTAGACGTCTCCGGCAGAATCAGGGCCACTTGGAAAACCGACTGGAAACTGACCGGCATTCTGCCGGGGGAACCGGCGCGCGTGTGGCAACACCATCTGCCGACGGGTGCGTGGGCCACGCGGGGCACTCGTCTGGTGGTGCGCGTGCCCAATCCCATGCCGGGCGGCCGGCCGTTGCGCTTCGCCAATCAGGAACAGGACCGCCATCTGGAGGGCTGGCTGACCCTTGGGACGCTCCCACCGTGAGGAGCCGTCGGCACGCAAGCTGAAAGACCGCGATGGATTCGGGCCCCGCCGGGCGACATCAAGTGCACGCGATCCGGCGTGCGACATCAGCCCAGGGCGTTGCGCCGCGGGCTGCGGTGGGACAGCCGGGATACCCACTCTCGAGGATCGAGCGGAACGGTTGTGGCGGCGAGTCGAGGACCGGGACCCAACCGCGGCGGCGGCTTATATCCTGGAGCGCTGTCGGGCACTTCGCGGCGGCGAAACTGGCACGCTGTGGGGAGGGAAGCGCCGACGCCCGGGCCTGGCTGGAGCCGTGGAACGCCAACCGACGACACAATCGGCGGTGAAGGGATCGGGCAGTCCCAGAGGAATGGCCGGGCGAACGGGGCGCGGCCAGTCCCGCATGGGAAACGGGGGCTACGAGAATGTCCCGCTGCGGCAGCGCCACGGCCGGACGGACGACCGGAGCGCGCAACGGCGGAAGGAGCCGTTGGGTAGCGGGGCAAAGGAGGCGACGTGTGCGCAGGATCACTGCCGGTTCCAGCGGATCGGGCAGTTATGGAGTCCGGCCGGAGACGAAGCGAGGGTTTGTCCGGATACCTTATGGCCTGCTTGAACCGCTGCACACAGGCAGGTGCTCCGAAGACAGTGATTTGCCATTCCAATACCCCCCTTCCAACGAAGTCGTCCGAAAGCTTCGAGACTGAGGCCAAGGAAAAATTGTTCCTGCCATCATACCAGCAAATGCTCAGGTTGCCTGCCGCTGCTGGGGGGCCAACATGACCCGCGGATGGAACCATGTATCTCCCCGGGAGGGCAGGATGGAGGGACGGCGTTGTTCCCCCTGCCATTTGTCAACCGCCAACAAGTAGAGTCGGAAAGGGATCCGTCGCGAAATGCCCTCATCGACTGTGGGCATTGCTGTCTTGCATTCTGCCGCTGAGCGCTTCCGCCGAAATCTTCAGCCTGTCCGGGGATTTTGATCATAACAACAATCCCAACGCCGGCGGCTGGTCCTATTTCAATAATTCCTCGCTTCTACCCAACCAGGTGCCGCTCAACAACGGCAACGCACTCTACCCGGCCGTGCTTCCTCGTTTCTTCGCCACCGGGCCCAACCTGAACACGGACACCCCGATGGTCATCAAAGCCGGAGTCAACGGCTCGTCCGCGGGCGAGACCGATGCCGACTTCCTTCAGGGCGACATTTTGATTCACAGCCCCAACAGCGCCACCAGCATCCTCACGGTTCAATGGACTGCTCCGGAAGCAGGGTCCATCGATTTCACCAGCGACATCTGGTACGCGCATTCCGTGGTCAACCGTGCCAACGCGGTGAGCATCTTCTTGAATTCGACCCCGCTGGGCAGTGCCACCATCTCTCGGACCTCCTACAGCAACCGCAACAATCCCTGGCGCGTCGCCCTCAATGATGTGGCGGTCAATGCCGGCGATACGCTCCGGTTCCAGTTTCAGAAGTCCGCCGGCCAGACTGTTGGTTCCCTCAACGGCGTGGCCGTGACAGTTGATTTCACCCCCATTCCCGAACCCGGCACGGCGACGCTGCTGCTCATCGGGGGCGGGTTTCTGGGCCTGATGAGCCGACTCCGCAGTGGTCGCCCGTAACCGGCTCTTCAAGGGCCGGACCGGTACGAGAGAACTACAGGGGGATGGGTCGATCCGGCTCCTGCCATCGGACACCGGCCGCGCACCCGCTGCCCCCGAACCGGTCTCCTGCGGACGCGTCTTGGGAGACCCGTCGGTCTGCAGGCGAACTGGAGCGCAGCACAAACCGGCGGTGGCCGTGGCTCGGATACCCGGGCCGGCAGGTCCCCAGGAAAGGTTCGAGGGCCCCCGCGTGTCCGGGACGGACGGCCCCTCGTTCGGTTCGAGCGGGCCGGCGTGTCGAGCCACTTCATCGGCTTCGATTCCAGGCGGCGCGTGCCATCTGGGCGCGCTCTGCCCGGAGGGTCGCCGAATTGCATTTGCGATGCATGCCCCGCGCAACCCGCCGGCACGGTTCAGCCGAGAGCGGGGTTGGAGATTGGCCCGGGCCCCCACCGCGAGCAGCGTGGGTCCGTGCTACCCGGGCTGCTGATCACGTCGGAAGCCACGACTCCCCGCGCGGGGAACCGCGGCGGCCGGCGTGTGCGCCTGTTCAGGGAAACAATCTCGGATCGGTCAGAACGCGGAGGAATTCCTCGCGACAGGCGGCCAGGTCGGTGGCTGACTTGGGGATCACCAAGAGGTCGCCCGCTTGGCCGGGCTCGACCTGAAGAAATTCGACCGGCCTGCCCCGGAATTCGGCCCGTCGGACCTCGGCGGCCGTCCAGCATCGGGGTTGCCACAGCCACACCAGCGGGGCGCCGTCACCGAGCTGGTTGGCGCGGCCGAGATCGGTGCGGATGAGCCGCTTCATGTCCTGCGTGAAGGGATTCTCCGGCAGCCTCTCGAAGTCCCGGGCGGTGAACACGGAATCTTTGTCCCAAAACGCACCGCCGCCCCAGTCCACGTAGCGGGTCTTCTTCGCCACGATGTAAGCCGACCAGCCGTCCTTGCCGTTGTAGCCATATGAACTGACGGTCAGGTTGAAGACCACGAGGTTCGAGGCGATTTCCGGCGCCAACAGCAACGCGCTGGCCGCGGTGGTCAACGGACCGCCCGCGATGATCAACAGAGGCTTGTGCGGCGAGGCCCGCCGCGCCTCCTCGATGATGAGCCGGGCCCCCGGCGATTCCCGGGGCACTGTATCCTCGATGCGGCCGCTGGCCGGCCGCACCAACACCTCGTCGGCCCCTCGCACCGGATCGGGAATGCCCCGCAGGCCCGAGGCCCGCGCCAGCGCGATCGCCTTCCGTGCATCGTCCAGGCACTGCTCCATTTTGTAGAGGTAACCCTTCTCCCAGTCCCACATGTCGCGGGTGACAATGTTGCCGCGAAGATCGGCCCGGCCCAGCGACACCCGGGCCCAAAGATAGTTGTTGTCGAAAACGTCGAACCACCAGTCGTTGTCGTAAAGGATCGGGTTGTCCGGACCAACGCCCTCCAACTGGACCGCACTCTCGACGATTCGAAAGGCCGGCGCCACCGCGGTGGCGGGTAGCACGGCGGCAGCCAGCCACAGGAAGCAGAGTTGAGCCCCAGCGTTCATGGCCGTTTCCCCGGGGGCGGATAATTCCCGACCGCATCGTCCAGCACCAGGACCCAATCGAGCGTTTCGCCCGGGTCCGGCGGGATGAACTCGCGTTGGCCGGTGCTGGAAAAAGTTCCCGCGGGCCGGGCCGTGCCATCGCGCGGATTGAACCACCATGCCCGCACCTTCGCGCCGCGAATTACGTCCATCCGCACTTTGAAGGACCGGCCCACCGGCGCGTACACCATGGCATAGGTTCCGTCGGTATTCCGTGTGGCCACGAACCGATATCGGCCCGCGCCCGGCACACTGGTGGGCACGCGATCGCTCACGATCATGGAGTCATCCGGGATGCGGGTCAGGAACGGGCGCGACAGCAAGAGCCGTTTGGCATGCTGCATTTGGGCGGCGCCGGGTTGATGAATCGCCTGTGACCAGGGCATGAGGGGATGGTTGACGGGGTCCCGACCCGGCGCCCACATCTGCCAGACCGAATGATGACCGTAGGTGTGGCCGAAGGCGCCGGTGAACAGGTCCCAGTACAATGGCCGGCGCACATCGGCGGCGATGGAGTGCCCGAGTTTGGCGGGGTCAAACGACACGGGGTGATCCTCGTAAATCGGTTCGCCGTCCAGCACCGGTTTCGCCGGGGTGCGATCATAGTCCTTGCGCGTCTGGTCGTAGCGGCCGGTGAACTCCGTGCCGTGGCCGTTCTGGCGCATGTTGAAATCCAGCCACTCCTCGTCATGGAAGTACTGGGCCGAGCCCTGACCGCCCATGGGATGAAAAGTGATCAGATGGGCCCCGCCGTCGCCCCGGCGCAGGCCGCGGGCCATGGCGCGAATGATTTCGCGGTGCGTGTCGTTTTCGACGGGCCGGTCGCCGCCCAGAATCCAAATCAGCCCCGCGTCCTTATACCTCCGGCCCAGCCATTCCCCGTAGACCTCGGCATTCTGTGGCGTGAAGATTTCGGGGCCCACGCCCCACTTCTTGTTCCACTTGTCGCCCCAGGTGGGCAGGAACCCGACGTACAGCCCCAGGGCGTTGGCCCGCTGCACGATCCAGTCCACATGATCCCAGTAGTCGTTGTCAGGGCCGTCCCGCACCTCCGGTCGGGTGGGATCATGTTCGACCAGCGGGCGGTGGCCGTAAGGATTGGGAGTGTTCAGTCCGTCCAGTTCCGCCAGCGCCACGGCCTGGATGACGGTAAATCCCTGGGCCGCGCGTGTTTTGAGGTAAAGCTCCGCCTCCTCGCGGTTCAGCCGATGGAACAACTCCCACGCCGTGTCACCCAGCCAGAAAAACGGTCGCCCGTCGGTGGTCACGAGGAACCGGCGGTTGTCGGAAACTTTCAAGCGAGGCAAAGAAGACGCGGCTGCGTGGAAGGCACTGGTCACCATCGCCACGCAAGCAACGAGAACCGCGCCTGCTCGGTGCAGGCCGGCAGGGAAGGGAGTCTCGAGGTCGAACCGGCGGTCAGCTGGGGTCATGGCATTCGATCGGTTTCGTCGTTCAGTCGAGGTCTGGTTCAAGGCCGTCACAGCGCATGCGGCCCCGGGGCAACTCCAGATCGTCAGTCACGCGGCAGGTGTCAAGCGCGACCTGGCTGGAAGCGGAAACGCCGCGCCAGCCGTGCCGCCGGTTCATGCACCCCACACGCAAGAGCCCCCCGGACCAAAACGAGCGTCCAGGTGGCAGATACCATTCTGGGGTGTTTCACCAGGGCTCCGGCCCGGTCCCCAAGATTCTGTTCCGAGCAAACTCGCTTCAGCCACAGAAGCTCTGCGCCCGGCCAAGCCAGCAAGAGCGCCTCCGTTGAGGCTCGGCGAGACCCCGCGCCCAAGTTCCTGTCGGAGGCGGGCAGCGGCCGGAGGCACGGCCCACCAGGGGAGATGGTAGCCCGCCTCCGCTGCGCTACGAGTTGCGAGGCCCGGCTTGGGCTTCTCCGATACCAGACACCCTGGGCGCGGAGCGGTGCGCCATGGAATGAAAACTTGATGACACCTTGGCCGCCCATGCAGCCCCTTCAGGAGCCGCCCATGTCATTCATCAAACGGGGTGGGCTGTTGATGCCCCTACCTGCGTTTTACCCATCAGACGGGTTCAGCAGGGCTCGATCGTTCAGGAGCCGACGCGCGAGTCCCTGACGGACCAAGATCCTGCCTCACAGCCTCGTTGCGTTCCCCATGATGCTGGGTGTGTCCATCTTCCCGTCCGCTCGCCGGGCGCGATTCTCAACCCGCGGCAATGCATGAGAATCCGACAAACTGCGGAATCAGTGGGCCTTTTGCGCGACATCCCCGGAAGGACAATGCTTTTGACGCCGCACCTTGCAGAGACCCACGGGCACCCAAAAGAGGCTCCAATGCCTCAGGTTTATGGGCAAATTCCTCGCCGGGCCGTCCCTTGCTTTGCGGGAGGGTTCGAGCCATTTTCCCGCCGGCCCCTGTCGAGGGCAAAGTCAGCCCCGACCACCGCTGACCTGTCCACGCCAAGTGCTGTGCCGGCTCGACGCGGAGGCGGTAGGCAGTCGAGCCGGCGAGTCGAAGAACCATCCCTCTGACGAGATCATCTGTATGGACACGAGCCATCTGCCGTGCTTTCACCCCACAGGGGTTCCGCCCGGATCCCGCCGGGCAGCTGCGCATACAACGGTCGATGGGGCAAGAGTCGGGTGGCCATGAGGTGCACTCATGGCGCCTGTTCGCCTGCCACGGGCCCGGCCGTTGCGTTCGTTGGCGCCGACCAGCCGCGGGAGATCGGGTGACGTACGCGCTGCCTCCGGGCCACCGCGTTGCAGGCGGGACGCGCCCCACATGCGAGTTTGTCTTCGATGGGAGGATGCGAAAAAGGCCGTGAATAGGCCAAAAAGATGTTGCGTCGAACCGGTGCGGCGTATAAACAAGGCGCCAGATGCACCGAGTTCGGGCAGGAAGGACCGGCGGAAGGGCCTTCCTGCTGTGCGATCGAAACCATTGAACCAAACCGAAGACGGAGGAACCGAATGAAACTGAATCAGTGGACGTTGGGATTGGCGGCGATGGGGGTGATCAGCCTCTCCTCGGCCGTCCGGGCGGAGGAGGCGTCTGTCCCCCTGATGACGGCGCTTTCATCCACCGTGATCAGCGGTTACGTGGACACGTCGGCCCAGTGGAACCTCGGCACGGGCACGGGGAACAGTGTTTTGCCGCCGCTGTTCGGAGGAGTCGACAAGGCCGACGGGTTCAACCTGAATGTGGTCCAGTTGTCCATCTCCAAGCCGTTGGACGAGACCGACTGGGCGGCGGGATATCGGGTGGACCTCTGGCTGGGACCGGACGCCAACAGCCTGGGAACCCAGTCCACGCTGAGCACGGGCTCGGGTGATCTGGCGATCCGGCAGGCCTACGTCGCGTTGCGCGCCCCGGTCGGCAACGGTGTGGATCTGAAGATGGGTGTGTTCGACAGTGTCATCGGCTACGAATCCATCGCAGCCGTGGACAATCCGAACTTCACCCGGTCCTATGGCCGGACGATCGAGCCGACCACTCATACCGGCGTGCTGGCCTCGTACCGGGTCAATGAGCTGGTGAGCCTGTCCGCGGGCGTGGCCGATACGGTGGGTCCGCAGATCAACAGCCGCGCCTGGCCCACCAAGGCCGAGTCGTACAAGACCTACATGGGCTCGATCGCTTTGACGGCCCCGGACACTTGGAGCTTCCTGGCGGGGTCCACGCTGTACGGCGGCGTTGTCAACGGGTTCAGCTCCGGCATCAACGACAACCAGACCAGTTGGTACGTGGGTGCCACCGTTGCGACCCCGATCGAAGGTTTGCGCTTCGGGGCGGCTTGGGACGTGCTGGATCTGCATGACCAAACCGGCGACGCCTGGGCGGTGAGCGTCTATGGCTCGTACGCCGCCACCGAGAAGCTCAGCCTCCATGTCCGTGGCGAACTGGCCACTTCCGTGGCGAACCTGTGGCCGGGTCTTGCCTCCGGCGCGGAGAACAACCAGGTGTGGTCTCTCACCGGCACGGTCCAGTACGACCTGTGGCAGAACGTGCTGACCCGGGCGGAAGTGCGCTGGGATCATGCTGACGAGGGCACCTACTTCTCGTCCGACAGCGGCTTCAACCGCCGGAACTCGGTCCTGCTCGCAGCCAACGTGATTTACAAGTTCTAACCTCGTTGAGCTGATTTGACAGACCCCTCCCGGTGCAACCGGGAGGGGTTTTCATTTGGCGCGCCTCGCTCACGCTTTCGATCTCAGGAAGACGACGGTGACGGGAAGAGATCCCGCGGCCTTGCGCCGCCCGGCTGACCTGTCTTTCGGAAGCTCAGGGGAAGCAGGTCCCAACCGGTCTCCGTGCCGAATCCCTCGTCCCCCCGTTGCAGCTCTCGACGGCGACCCTTCACCGCGCGCTTTCCGTTTTTGAGCCCCGGATTCGAGATGCTGACGGAACGGACTTTTCCCTCGGCCCATCCAGGCCGGGGAACGCCCGAAACTGTGCCGGGCTTTCGGAGGTGCTCAAAACCTGAAATGCGGCGGTCCGCTGCCCCGGCGGGGGTGAAAGTTTGACATGTCGCGCTCCGTGGATAGCCTGTAGG
>JAOADM010000290.1 GCA_026417315.1 Limisphaera sp. | reverse complement strand
GGAGATGTGTATAAGAGACAGGGCCCACGTTGTCCGGGCCGAACTCGCGGCAGAGATCCCGCCATTTTTCGTTGACCAGGGCTTTGACGGGGCAGGTGTACACGGCGCGGCGTCCGCGCGCCAGCGCGGCAAAGAGCATGGCCATGGCGACGAGGGATTTGCCGGAACCGGTGGGGGTGTTGAGGATGACGTTGTGGCCCTCGAACACGGCGAGCAGTGCCTCTTCCTGGGCCGGATAGAGGGTCAGCCCCTTGTCGGCCACGTACTCGAGGAACCGATCCAGCAGGCTTTCGCTGGACGGGTTGTCCGGATCTCGCACCAGCAGATCGTACAGGGTCAATCCCATGTCGCAGGATGAAAGTAGGGAGAAGCGGGTTGGGGAGCGAGTCCGAGGGTGAGGGAGCTGGCTTGCTTGTCTGCGGCTTCCGGAACGAGCTCCACGCGTTTCCTCCGCCCGCCGCCTCATTTACCCGCAGCGACGATCGGCCTGCGGATGATTCGCCCGGCTTCGACTGCGCCGTCAGAGACCTGGCAGAGGGCCCGGCTGGGAGAATGGCGGGTTCCTACTCGGGACCGGTAAAGCGTATCGATAGGCTTCGCCCCTGGCGCAACGGCCCAAAAGGGTGTGACGTGCGAAATCGTGGCCGCTGCCGGCTCCTGAAGCATGCCGGCCGCCGTGGGGAACGGGCAGCGGCGCCCGGCGTGGCGCGCGGGTGCGACTGCAATCGTTCAGCGGTCGGGTTCCTCGGCGTTGGGCGGCGGGTTGGGTTCGCCCTGCCAGTCCTCTGCGAGGGCCAGTTTTCTCAGGTCCTCATAACTGTGATAGCCCACCAGCACCGATTGAATGATGCCCTTGCGGTCAATGAAGAAGGTGGTGGGAATGGCGGTGACGTTCTTGTATGGCGGGGCCAGGGGTTCGGCGGCGCGTCCCACGGTGTAAGGGACCTGCTGTTTCTGGACGAATCGGCGGAGGGTGTCTTCGTCCTCGTCACTGACGCCCACGATCACGAGTTGGTCCCGGGAGGTTTCCCGGTGGAGCCGGGCAAAGTGCGGAATCTCTCGGACGCACGGCGGGCACCATGTGGCCCAGAAGTCGAGGATGACCCTGCGGCCCTGCAGCTCGGAAAGCTTGATTTGCCGGCCCTCCAGGGTTTGGACGGTCAGCTCCGGAGCTTTGACGCCCTGCCAGGCTTTGAAGTCGGGTTCCACGGTCCGGGCCGGACCGGCTTGCGAAGCGATTCGATTCCAGAAGGTACCGAACCAGGAGAAGTACGCGATGCCGAGGACGACGCTGGCCAGGAGGGCGACGCCGGAAAGGACGGTGCCGGACAGCGCCATGCCCCGCCCGGAACGCCGCCGGCTCAACTGGAGGAGACCGGTGATGAGCCCTGCCAGGCCGAACACGCTCCCCACAAGGATGGGGCTGGTGCAGAGGGCAAGAATCCCCAAAACCAACGTGGCTACGGCAAGTCCGACGCCATGCTCCGCAGGTGGGGAGGCGGGAGGGACAGTGAGTTCACTGTTCGGATTCATGGTTCAAAAGGGAATGTTGCAGGTTTGCGTGCGCAATCCGAAGCGTAATCGATTCACGGCTCTTTCGCCAGCCCCAACCAGCCCCGGAGCCGGCCGCGTCAGCCGGGAAGGCAAACGCAGATGCCAACCGGCTTGGATGAAACCTTGCGGGTGGGTGTTCCGCGGTACGGCGAGGTGACCAGTGGCCTTCTCACGGGAGACGCGATCCGCCGCTCATTTCTCCGGCGGCCGAGATGCCAGGGATCCGGGGATGGACCTGACCCGGCAGGGAGCTCTGCGGCGCAGCGGCCGGGGGCAGAAAGGCTGGAGACGAACCTGAGGCCGCGACAGCACCTCAGCCTGTGAAGACGTGGAAGTTCGTGGCCGGGATCGAAGCCGCGTGCGTGCGTTTCCGAGGGGCAGGGACCGTGCGTTCCAGGATCAAAGCCTGGTGAAAACCGGGCAGATCGAGCGTTTCCTGGTGATCCTGGAGTTCAGCGGAGTTCTTTTCCGAATCCGGGGTGTTTCGCCAACCCTGGCTGGACCGGGCCCTGGGCGCGGTCAATGGGCAAAGGGACAAACGGGCTGAAGCCAGACGTCATGCGGCGTGCCCTCCGGGGTGTGCCTGTCGCATCTTTTTTGTTGCCATGGGCCGGTGGGGCTTGGCATGAGCGCTAATGTGAGCACTTTTTTGCTCGGAATCGCCGGGCTCGGGTTGCTGGTGGGGATGGTCACCGGTGTCCGGGCGCCGAGGTGTTGGCTGGGTTCGGTCCTGGCGGGTGCGCTGTGCGCACTCGGCGCGTCGGTTTGCACTCTTGTTACGGGGCAAGTTTGGGAGTGGGAGTGGGCCGTTGCGGTGGGCGGCCAGGTTGTGCATCTGCAGCTGGACGCGCTGAGTGCGTTGTTTCTGGCACTGCTGAGTGTGGTGGGGGGTGTGGGGACCTTGTACGCCCGGCAGTACTGGACCGACCGGGAGCATCCCCGGTCGGCCCCGGCGGGGCGGGTTTGGTGGTGTGTGTTGTTGTTGGGTTTGGGGTTGGTGCTTTTGGTGGCGAACGGCCTGCATTTTTTGATGGCATGGGAGTTGTTTGCGATTGCGGGCTACTTCCTTGTGACACTGGATCGGCGGTCGCCGGCGGTTCGTGAGGCGGGCTGGTTGTATTTGGCGGCTTCCCATCTGGCGACGGTTTGTTTGTTTGCGTTTTTCGGGTTGTGGGCGGCGCGGACGGGCAGTTGGGAGCTGGGCCCTGTGCGGGAGCGCGTGGAGTTGGCGCCCTTGTTTTGGCTGGCGCTGGTGGGTTTTGGGGTGAAGGCGGGTGTGTTTCCGCTTCATGTCTGGTTGCCGGCCGCTCATGCCAACGCGCCGAGTCATGTCTCGGCGATGTTGTCGGGGGTGACGCTCAAGATTGGCGTTTACGGGCTGGCGCGGTTCAGCGGGTGGTTGCCGGTCCCGGAGTCTGCCGGCTGGGTGGTGGCTGTGTTGGGGGCGGTCAGTGCGGTGTTGGGCGTGGCGTTTGCGCTGGGGCAGCATGATTTGAAGCGTCTCCTGGCTTATCACAGCGTGGAAAACATCGGGATCATTCTGTTGGGGTTGGGCATTGGCATGGTGGCGGCGGGACAGGGAGAAGCGTTCTGGGGCCGGTTGGCTCTGGCCGGCGCGCTGCTGCACGTATGGAATCATGGCCTTTTCAAGTCGCTGTTGTTTTTGGGGGCCGGCTCGGTCGCCCACGCGACGGGCACGCGGGAGATGAGCCGGTTGGGTGGGTTGTGGCGTCGCATGCCGTGGACCGCGGGCTTGTTTGCCCTGGGGGCGGCCGCGATTTCGGCGTTACCGCCCCTGAACGGGTTTGTGAGCGAGTGGCTTTTGTTTTCTGGGCTGATGGAGGCGGCGCTGACACGCGGGGCCGTGAGCTGGCTGGCCATTCCTTCGGTGATCTTGTTGGGCATGACGGGGGCGATGGCCGTGGCCTGCTTCGTCAAGGTTTGCGGGGTGGTGTTTTTGGGATCGCCGCGATCGCCGTTGGCGGCCGGGGCACACGAGTGTGGGGGTTGGATGCGGGGGGCCATGCTGGTGCTGTCTCTTATACACATCT
>JAOADM010000289.1 GCA_026417315.1 Limisphaera sp. | reverse complement strand
CCCCTTGACCCGCCGCGTCCAATAGAGCGCTCAACGGCACAAACCACATTCCCATGGCCAGGGCATGCACAAAGAACAACCCGGCCAGGGCCCCGTGTGTGTCTCCCCACTGTCTGCCCGCCACCCTTCGAAAAGACTGTGCGGCACCGCAAATGCCAAGCGCAAAGCCGTCCTCCGCCCCGATCGTTGCTTCCCCCGGCGGGTCCGCGCACGGCCCAGCCCGGAGGGCCGCCCCGCAAAAGCGCCTGGTGACTGCGCACTCCCCGCCCTCGAAACGGGCAACAGGAACCTGCGAACCGTGGTTTGCGAAGAGTCGAAATCTTCCGGAAAGCGTCCACGCTCCATCACCCACGGGCTGCCCCAAGTGTCCGTGGTCCTGCCTCCGTGCGGTTCCTGCTGTCCGCTGCCGGCTTCCTTCGCCCCGGTTCCCAGCCATGCGATGATGCGGCACCCTCCTCCAGTCGCGGCCTCGAGCCCTCCCGCTCCCCTGTCGGTGTTCTGAGCTTGTCGACGTCACATTCGCCTGGCCGCGCCTTGAGGAATCCCCCTGCCTCGCGGGGCACTTTGCGGTCCAAAAACGGCCCCTCGATGTCCCCCGTGGTTTTCACCAGCTCGGGACAGGCGGTGACCGTTTTCGAGGCCGCACCACGGGCTGGCCGACACGGCCCCGGAGCTCCTCGATAAACCCCTCCCCGCAAGGTCCCGGACTCGCTGTGCCCGTGCGGAGGTTCCGAACGTGGCGCACTCCCCTTCGGCAGTGGGCCAGTTCAAACGGAAAGACCCCGGTCGTGAGGTCAAGGTCAACACCTTCAACCGCCGGCGCCTTTCCCGGTTTCCCGGCACCCCCGAAGCTTGAACCATGGCCACCCGACATCGGTCGTCCCGAGCGCAACCCCGGTCGCGGCTGTCATTAGCCAGGCCCCGGCTTGATTCTTGAGTGCCTGGCGGGGCTCCGGCCGTGACGTTTCGCAAGCGGCATCCACCCGTTTTTTCCGGAGTTACCTGCTCCTGCTCCAGTTCCCCTGCGGCTGGGGACTTTTGGCTTCCCGGCCGCCTCGGGGCGTGGTTAGGTCGGGCGCGTGACAGGCACGGTGCTCAATGCATTGGCGATCGTGGTGGGCGGCGTGGGGGGATTGCTCTGGCCACGGGGATTGCCTCCCGCCACCCAGGGTTGGCTGAAAATCGTGCTGGCCGTGTTGACCGTGTACTTCGGCCTGAGGCTGACCTGGGCGAGCCTCGGCGGATCGTGGGGGTCGATGCTGCGGCAGGTTCTCTTGGTGATCGTGGCACTCGCACTGGGCCGGATCACCGGCAAGATTCTGCAGTTGCAAACCGTCTCGAATGCCGCGGGCCGGTACGCGCGGCGTCAAATGGAGGCGGCAGAACAGGCGCGGCAGCGATGGACCGAGGGGTTTGCCGTGTGCACGCTGCTCTATTGCGTGGCGCCCCTGGCGTTTTTGGGGCCGGCAGCCGAGGCGGTGGGAAAAGACTCCGTGCCGTTGGTTTTGAAGGCGGTGATGGATGGACTGGCCACGATGAGTTTCGTCCGGGTATGGGGGCCCGGCGTGATGTTGTCCGCGCTGCCGGTCCTGGCGTTTCAGGGAACCCAGACGCTGTTGTGGCTGCTGGGGGAACCGTGGCTGATCGCACGGCAGGCGGGCGCAGCCCTCACGGCCACCTGCGGATTGCTGGTTTTTTGTGTGGCGCTGTTGATCCTGGAAGTGCGCCGGATCGAGGTGGCCAGTTACCTGCCGGCGCTGGCGTGGGCGGTGGTGTTGGCGGCCTGGCTGGGTTGGTGAAGGAAGCCGGGGCCCTGCACAAGTCGGGCAAGGAGCCAAGCTTTCGACATCCTGCATGAATACGGCACGACTCTGGGAAGAAGCGGAAGCGCAGCTGCCCGGGGCACTGGAGTGGCTGCGCCGGATGGTCGAATGCAACAGTTTCTCCGGCAATGCCGAGGGCGTGAACGCCGTCGGGACCTTGACGGCGGCGATGTTCGAGCCGCTGGGATTCCGCGCGGAACGGGTGCGCCCGGCCGAGCCGAATCGCGGCGATCATTGGGTATTGGCCCGGCCGGCTCGGGGCGGCCCGCGCGTGGGGTTGGTCTCCCATCTGGACACGGTGTTTCCCCCGGAGGAGGAACAGCGCAACGGCTTCCGATGGTGTCGTGAAGGGGACCGCATCTACGGACCGGGCACCGTGGACAACAAGGGTGGGACCGTGGCCATGTTCCTGATGCTGCAGGTGCTGCGACGCGGGGCACCGGAGTGGTTTGAGCGGGTGGACTGGACCCTGTTGTTCAACGGGGCGGAGGAGGTTTTATCGCCGGACTTCGGACGGCTGGCCCGAGGGCGCCTGGCCGGAGCCGCGGCCGCCCTGGTGTTCGAAGGCGGGCAACGACGCGGAGAGGCGTGGACCCTGGTGACGTCTCGCAAAGGAAGGGCGGTGTTCCGGATTCGGGTCGAGGGCCGGGGTGCGCACGCGGGAACGCGGCCTGAACGCGGTGCCAACGCCGTCGTCCAACTGGCCGAGACGGTGTTACGCGCCGCGAGGGTTACCGATTGGGAACGAAGCCGCTCTGTGAATGTGGGGTGGATCCGCGGCGGCACCGCGGTCAACCGCGTGCCGGAGGAAGCGGAGGCAGAGGTGGAAATGCGAGCCCTCGACCCGGCCGTGTTTGCGGAAGGAAAGGCCGCGTTACTGGCGTTGGCGGGTATCGGAGGGGTCCGGGCCCGCGCCGACGGGCATCCCTGTCGCGTCTGCGTGGATTTGTTGCAGGAAATGCCTCCCTGGCCGGATCAAGAGTCCACGGAGCGACTGTTTCGTTCCTGGGAGACGGCCGGGCACGAACTGGGCTGGGCGGTGGAGCGCGAAACCCGAGGGGGGCTCAGTGATGCCAATTATCTCTGGGATTTGGTGCCGACGCTGGATGGCCTGGGCCCGGTGGGCGACAACGCCCACTGTTCGGAACGCAGTCCGGACGGGAGCAAGGAACCGGAGTACGTGCTGGCGGGCTCGTTCGTTCCGAAGACCGTGCTCAATGCGCTTGCGTTGGTGCGATGGTTGGAGGCGCAGCAGGGCGTGCGACCGGGGCGGGGTTGTTGAGCTGCGGGAGGTCCGGCGTTGCCGCGGGCAGAGGCGGGTGAGTTCTACCGTTGCGCCTTTGGAAAACCGTCAGGGCTGGATCGCAGCCGCGGCCATGGCAGAGTCGGGACCGAAGCCCGCCAGCACGGGATCCAGGTCGGGTGGAGGAGGTGTCCCGATGGGCGCGTCCAGACAGGCGCGGACGACGCGGGCCAGCAGTCCGGGCCGATACGGTTTGGGCAGGAACCAACCATCTTCGAGGCGGAGCCGGTGTCCGGCCAGGGCTCCGCTGTAACCGCTGGTGTAGATGACGCGCAGGTCCGGTTTGCGCCGGCGCAATTCTTCGGCCAATTCCCGTCCATTGATGCCCTGCGGCATCACCACATCGGTGAGCAGGAGGTCCACCCGCCCGCCCACCCGGTCCCAAACGTGCAACGCTTCGACTCCAGTGGCGGCGGCGTGCACGGTGTAGTCGCAGGCCACCAGGAGCTCACAAACCAACTCCCGCAGGTCGGGTTCATCTTCCACGACGAGGATCGTCTCGCGGTGGTGGCCCCGGGGACGGCGCTCGAAGCTGGTGTCGCTGGAGCTGGTCACGGTCCCCGGCGCGGCGGGTAGATACAC
>JAOADM010000288.1 GCA_026417315.1 Limisphaera sp. | reverse complement strand
CTCCGCGGGGACGGCGGGGATGATCGGGTTGACCACATGGGCCCTCGAGCAAGGCGCGCCCACGGGGCTGGTGTGGTTGTTGATTCAGGGGGTGGCGTTGTGCATGGCGCCGACGTTCAGCCTTTCGACAGCGATCGTCTTTGCCCGGCTGGCCGGGTCCGGGCGGCCATTCGGCCCGTTGCGTGCGATGGCGACCCTGGGCTGGATGTGCGGTTGTTGGCTGGTAAGTTTGGCAGGCGCGGACGGGTCGGTTCGATCGGGTTACCTGTGTGCCCTGGCGTGGCTGGGACTGGCCGCGTACACGTGGGTGTTGCCCCGGGTGCCGCCCCCCGCCGCGGAGCAGGCGCGGACGTGGAGGGAACGGCTCGGCTGGGATGCCACGGAATTGTTGCGGGAGCGAGATCATCGGGTGGTGTTTGTGACGGCGGCGTTGTTCAGCGTAAGTCTGGCGGCCCTGTATCCCTACACACCGCCGCATTTGCGGACACTGGGGTTTCAGGCGCTGAGCGCGTGGATGTCGGTGGCGCAGGTGACGGAGGTGGTGAGTTTGTTTTTGTTGGCGTGGTTACTGGCGCGATGGCGATTGAAGTGGACGCTGGCCCTGGGGCTGGGATTTGCCGTGGTGCGGTTTGGGTTGTGTGCATGGGATCGGCCGGGTCCGGTCCTGCTGGGGGTGGCCCTGCACGGGGTGTCATTTGCGTGCGTGATGATTACGGCCCAGGTGTATGTGGCCGAGCGGATCGGGTCGGCATGGCGGGCCCGGGCACAGGCGCTGCTGACTCTCATGACCATGGGGTTCGGCAGCCTGGTCGGGTACCTGGGCTGCGGTGTGTGGTATGCGATTTGTCAAGTCGGCCCGAGCGTGAACTGGCGCTGGTTTTGGAGTGGCTTGGGGGTGTGGACGGCCGGAGTTCTGGTGTACTTCCTGGCGGCGTATCGCGGAGTGGGTCGGCCTCGAGGGTTGCCGCACGCGGCACCGGAAGGGCGGACGCTGCACTCATCCCCGCCCCTCTCACCGGCCGGTTCGTAGCCGCAGGCGGCTTCAAACCTGTTTGTTCGGAGAGCAGGGGGTCAGATCGTCGACTCGCGCCGATGTCTTTGGGACGAATGTTCACCTGGCCCGCGGGGGATTCGGCCTGCGCGGCTCCTGGCAAAGCCGCATCCCAAGACCCGGCACGCAAGGGAGCTCTGGAAGGAGGCCGGTCTCCCTCGGACAACTTACCTTTCCGGGTAAAAGCTGCGAATCGATCCTGCCGGCCCCGCAGACGCGGGCAGAAGGCGGACGCGAACTCAAAGAAGGGAGCCGCCGGCGGAAGTCGGCGGATCTCCACAAAGCAGGCTCCCATGAGACTCGGCGGATCGATCCAAGGTCCAGCACGTTGCCGCGGTGGCCATCGCCCGCAGTCGGGATCTGTGTTCGGCCCTGACGGTTGCAGGCGCCAACCTCCTGGAAATCCTCAGCCGCCAAACGGAAGCCGGCGGAACGACCACCTGGACCCTTCGCCGCAATTTTCTGCCTTGGCGACTTCGACAGTCGGCACCAAAAGGGCAGTTGGTGGAGGCGTCCGCGCGGCTTTTGGCAGTGGTTGCTACGCGGAACGACGCGGCGACAGGATGGCTCCGCCACTGATTCCGGCCCGGGATGCCTTAGGATGCATGCGTGGCTCAGGCGTCCAGGCGGCCGTAACGGCGGACTTCCGGCCAGACGCACGCCACGACGAGGACCGCCAACAGGGTGCCGAGGCCGCCCGTGACCACGGAAAGGATGGCGCCGGTGGGGATGGAATTGCCCAGGGCCGGACCCAACCAGTGGGCCACGGTGCCGGCACGGAACCCTCCCAGCTCGTTGGAGGTGCCGATGAACAGGCTGTTGACCGCGGAAACCCGGCCGCGTTTCTCGTCCGGAGTCAACAATTGGACCAGGGTGTGGCGTACGACGACGCTGATGTTGTCCGCCGCGCCGCAGGTCACAAGCAGAAGGAATGACAGCCAAAACCAGGGGGAAAACCCAAACATCAAGGTGGCCAGGCCGAACACGGCCACCGCGGTAAGCATGGCGCGTCCGGCCCTCTGGAGGGGCGGCCGATGGGCCAGCACGAGGGCGCACGCCACCGCGCCCAGGGGCATGGCGGTTTGCAGGAGGCCCAAACCGCTGGGGCCCACCCGGAGGATGTCCCTGGCGAAAATGGGCAGCAGCGCGGTCGCCCCTCCGAGCAACACGGCAAAGAGGTCGAGTGTAATCACCCCCAGCAGCACCCGTTGGTGAAACACGAACTGAAACCCGGCCACGAGGCTTCGCAGCGTGAACGGCTCCGGCCTGCGGCCGCTGGGGCGCGGGGCGATGGCGGCCACGAGGGCGAAACAGAGCAGGTGCGCCGCCGCGTACACGGCATAGACCACGGCGGGCTGGTGAGCCCACGCAAGCAGGGCACCCCCGGCCGCCGGCCCGACCACGCAAGCCAGGTGAAAAGTGCTGCTGTTCCAGGTGACGGCCCGCGAGAACAGCTCGCGGGGGACCAGGTGGGGCAGGAACGACGCACTGGCGGGCCAGTGAAAGGTGCGGCCGACGCCGGCAAGGAACAGGCACACGTAGATCCAGGTCACGGGCGCATGCATGGCACTGACGAGAGCCAGGCCAAGACCGGCCAGCGCCATGACGGCGGTGGTGCCCAGGATGATCTGCCGGCGGTCGTAATTGTCCGCCACGTGACCGGCCGGAAGGGTGAACAACAGCATGGGCAGCATCTGCGTCAGACCCACCAGCCCCAGCGAAAGGGCGCTGCCCGTGCGGTCATAAAGTTCCCAACCCACGGCCACGACGGCCATTTGCTGGCCCAGAACCGCGATCAGCCGGCCGACGAGATACAGCAGATAATCCCGATTCCGCAGGACATCGTACGGATGGGCCGGCCCGGGTCTGCGGGGAGGGAGCGGGACTTCTTCCGCGGTGGTCAGGGGGGCCATGGGCGAAGGTGCGGGTTGGGAGGAGGCGGCGCGGACGATGCGATGGACAGGCGGCTCCCTGCCCGGATGTTATTCTGCGGTCACCAGCACGTAATGTTTTTTGCCCTTGCGCAGGAGCAGGTGACGTCCGAACAACAAATCCCGGTGTTGCACCATGCGCGTCACCGACGCTTCCCGAACATTGTTGAGGTAGATGCCTCCGCCCTCGATATCCTTGCGGGCCTGGCTTTTGGAGGGAGCCAGGCCGGCCTGGACCAACAGATCGACCAGCGCCAGGCCCTGGCCGTCGAGGCGGGTTCGGTCGAGCCGGAGCGAGGGCACTTCGTCCATGATCTCGCGGAAGGTGGACTCGGAGATGCCGTCCAGATCGCCGCCGAAGAGGACCTGACTGGCGCGGATGGCCTCGGCGGTGGCGGTGGGGCCGTGGACGAGTTCGGTGACGGCGCGGGCCAGGGCGCGATGAGCGGCACGGGCCCCGGGATTCTGCGCGTGCTCGGCCTCCAGGGCGGCGATTTCCTCGGCGGTGAGGAAGGTGAAGTACTTGAGGTACCGGATGACGTCGCGGTCGTCGGTGTTGATCCAGAACTGGTAGAAGCGGTACACGCTGGTCTTGGCGGGGTCGAGCCACACGCTGCCGGATTCGGTTTTGCCGAACTTGGTGCCGTCGGCCTTGGTGATGAGGGGCAGGGTCAGGCCGTAGGCGGTGCGGCCGAGTTTCTTGCGAATGAGATCGATGCCGGCGGTGATGTTGCCCCCCTGATCGCTCCCGCCAATCTGCAATCTGCAGCCGTAGCGACGGTACAGCTCGGCAAAATCGAACGCCTGCAGGAGCTGGTAGCTGAACTC
>JAOADM010000287.1 GCA_026417315.1 Limisphaera sp. | reverse complement strand
GTGCCTTGAGAGCGGGCCGGCGCATGTGTTGAAGAAAGCCCGTCAGCCCCGGCCCCGGGCACCGGCCATGCCTTCTGCGCGCTCCTTGCACACGTGACCCGTGGCAGAAGAGGCCGGTTTGGTTCGCCCGGGCGGCCGGAACAGACCTGCACCCGGGGGGGCCGAGCAGCGCCGAACCATCGCTTCGCCGAAGAAGATCGCGCCGTGCGGCGATCCAAACCCTTCAGCCCCGTGCCAGTTCCTGCCAGAGCCACACGCTCAGTTGCTGACCGCGGGCGAAGATTTCGAGATCGAATTTCTCGTTGGGCGAATGGGCGTTGTCATCGGGCAGGGCCAGGCCCAACAACAAGGTCTCCGCCCCAAGAACCTGTTTGAACTCGTTTACAATGGGGATCGACCCGCCCTCCCGAAGCAGCACCGGCTCGCGTCCGAATGCACGGCGCAACGCACGAAGCGCAGCGCGGGCATCGGGATGGCCCGGGTCGAGGCGATAAGCCGGACAACCATGGCCGGGTCGGAACTCCATGCGTACGGTGCGAGGACAGTGGCGGCGGAAAAAGGCTTCCACACGGCGCAAGATCTTTTCCGGCGTCTGGTGGGGGACCAGACGCATGGTGACCTTGGCCCGCGCCCAGGCCGGGATGATGGTTTTGCTGCCTTCGCCCTGGTAACCGCTCGTCAGGCCGTTGATCTCGAACGTCGGCCGGGCCATTCGTTGTTCGTTCGGACTGTAGCCCGACTCCCCATACAGCGCAGGCACACCGAGGAGCTTTTTATAGGCCGCGGCAGAAAACGGGAGCCGTTGAAGCTGTCGGCGCTCCCCGGCTGTAAGGGGCAGGACATCCTTGTAGAAGCCCGGGATGGCAACACGCCCCTTGGCGTCATGCACACGGGCCAGCAGCTGACACAGCGCCAGGGCGGGATTATGGACCGACCCGCCAAAGATCCCCGAATGCAGGTCCCGATTGGGGCCGTGCAACGTGATTTCAAAGGCCGCAATGCCGCGGAGCGCGTACGTGAGCGCAGGCAGGTCCCGGGCGGGCAAACCGGTATCTGAAACCACGACGGCATCGCACCGCAGCGCCCTGCGGTTCTTGCGCAGAAAGCTGCTCAGGGAACAGCTGCCCACTTCTTCTTCGCCCTCCAGCAAAAAGGTCAGGTCGCACGGCAGTTCGGTTCCCGTGCGAAGGTAGGCTTCGACGGCCTTGAGGTGCGCCCAATGCTGGCCCTTGTTGTCGCTGGCCCCGCGGCCATAAAGGGCTCCGTTCCGCACCGTGGCCTGGAACGGCGGCGTGGCCCAAAGCTCCAGGGGCTCGGGGGGCTGGACATCGTAGTGTCCGTACACCAGGAAATGACGGCGGCCACGACGGCGCGGGGTACGGGCCAGAACAATCGGATGCCCCTCCGTGGAATGGACCTGCGCCTCCAGCCCCAGACTCTGGCAGTGTCGTGCCAGCCACTCTGCACACGCCCGCATGTCCGCACGGTGTCGTGTCTGGGCGGACACGGACGGGAACCCCACGTACTCCATCAGTTCCCTCACGAAGCGTGCCTGATGCCGGGCTAGGTAATCCAAGACTGTCTGCATGGGTCCGAGTATCCGGGAACCGGTGCTCATGCCAAGCACCGAGAAGCCAAACCGCACGTCGGGTGTGCATTCGGGTTTTGGAACCCCGGGGCCACGAATCCCAGGGAAAGGCCCCCTCCGCTCGGCGTTCCCCTGATGAGGCCCCCGGAACTCCGCCGAGTTTTCAGTGGCGTCCATAACTTGATATGCGCCGGCACCTCGGCCCCGGGATGCCGGAGCGTTCGCGAGTCGTCACTCCAAACGAGCGTCCAGACGAATCTGCTGGCCGGGCCGGAATCGCAGAAGACGCTCGCGGGTCCCGTTGCGCACCAAACATTCCGTGCCTCCGCGGCTTCGCACCACGGCACGCTGAAGAGCGCCGTTGGCCCACTCGAGGTCCAGTTCGAACCCGCCCCGGGCACGGAGACCGCGGACCGTGCCGTGGCTCCACACCCGGGGGAGGGCAGGCAGCAGGTCCAGGACAGGAACCTCCCGGCCGTCGGGCATGCGGTGGGCAAGGTGGCTCTGCAAGAGCATTTCGGCCACCCCGGCGGTGTAGCCAAAGTTGCCGTCGATTTGAAACGGCGGATGAGCGCTGAAAAGGTTCGGGTAAATCCCGCCGCCCCGGTCGTACTGCACCTCGGAATGCCCCACCACCCGGAACATGTTCTGGATCAAACGGTAGGCGCGATCCCCGTCGCGAAAGCGCGCCCAGAGGCCGATCTTCGAGGCGAGCGACCAGCTGGTGCCCTCGTCTCCGCGCAGTTCCAGGGCGCGACGAGCGGCGGCAAACAATTCGGGTTGGGCCGGGGTGATGTGTCGTCCCGGATAGACCCCGACCAGGTGGGAGACATGCCGATGATGCGGGTCTTCTTCGGGAAAGTCATGGGCCCACTCCTGCAGTTGGCCCCGCGAGCCGATCTGCAACGGATGCAATCGGCGCAGGGCCTGTTCCAGTTGGAGGGCGAATTCAGCATCGGTGTTCAGGATTCGGGTCGCCCGAATGCAGTTCTGGAAATGCTCCCAGATGAGGGACAAATCCATGGTGGCGCCGATGCCCACGGCGGCCCGGCGGCCGTCTGGGAGTACGAACCGGAGCTCCGGCGAGGTGGAGGGAGCGGTGACAAGGCGACCTTGAGGATCCTCGACAAGCCAGTCCAGACAGAACTCGGCAGCGCCTTTCATCAGGGGCCAGGCGCGGCGCAAAAAGTTGGTGTCGAGTCCGAACGCAAAGTGTTCCCACAGATGAGTGGCCAGCCAGGGTCCGCTCATGCACCAGTTGGCCCAGACCGGATCGCCAGCACCGTAATTGCCGACCGGCGCGGTCTGGCACCAAAGGTCCGCGTTGTGATGCGCGCACCAGCCGCGCAAGCCGTAGTTGACCCGGGCGGTTTCCTGGCCGTGACGGGCCAGGTGCTCGATCAGTCGAAAGAGCGGCTCGTGACACTCGGCCAGGTTGGCGGGTTCGGCCGGCCAGTAGTTCATCTCCGTGTTGATGTTGAGCGTCCAGTTGGCGCTCCAGGGCGGACGCACGGATTCGTTCCAAATCCCCTGCAAATTGGCCGGCCAGCCCCCGGGGCGCGAACTGGCGATCAACAGATAACGACCAAACTGAAACAGCAGGACCGGCAACTCCGGATCCTCGCCGCCACGCATGAAGCGCAAGAGCCGTTGATCGGTCGGAAGATGCTGCACCGCCGGATTGCGCCCCAGGTTCAGGTGGACCCGCCGGAACAGCGCCTGATGGTCCGCAGTGTGACGACGCAGTAGCTGCCGGTAGCTCCGATCCCGGACGGAACGCAAGGGCTTCATCACCTCGACGTGGGGGTCCCGTCCCTCGCGCCCCGGCGATTTGTCGGGCCCGTTGAAGCTTGTCGCAGCCGAGATCAGCAGGGTCGCCGCGTTGGCGTTGCTCACTGTGATACTTCCGGGCCCGGGCAAGATCCGCCCACCCTCGGCGCGGCACTCGACGCGGAACTCAAAGGTCATGCCTTCCGGGTTCGGTCCCTCGTCATAGACGATCGGACGTTCGGAGCGCAGATAGTTGGGATCCACATGGGAAGGGGCCCGGCCCCGCACGACGAGCGCATGCGGTTCCTCCACCACTGCTTCGTGCCGCAACGGCGAGTCCGCCTTGACCGTGAAGTGAAGCTGGCCGGGCCGATCCGCCGTAACGCGAACCACGATGACCTGATCGGGAAAACTGCTGAAAACCTCGCGCGTGAAGGTCACCCCGCCTGCACGGTATTGCAC
>JAOADM010000286.1 GCA_026417315.1 Limisphaera sp. | reverse complement strand
GGTAAAGGTCGTAGGCAGAAAGATCGAGCAGGCCATGGCCGCAGAGGTTGAACAGGATGACCCTGGGTTTGCCCTCCTCACGGGCACGAATGGCCTCGTCGATCACGGCGGCGATGGCGTGGGAGGGCTCGGGAGCGGGCACGATGCCCTCGGTGCGGGCAAAGAGCACCGCGGCTTCGAAGACGCGGGTCTGCGGATAGGCCACGGCGTCGATGAGGTTGAGTTTCTTGAGATGGCTCACCAGCGGGGCCATGCCATGGTAGCGGAGCCCACCGGCGTGGATCTTGGGCGGAATGAACTTGTGGCCCAGGGTGTACATCATGAGCAGCGGCGTCATCTCGGCCGTGTCCCCGAAGTCATACCGCAACTCGCCCTTGGTGAGGGAGGCGCAGGCGGTGGGTTCCACGGCCACGATGCGCGTCGTTTTCTTTTCGGTGATTTTGCGGCGTACGAACGGAAAGGTCAGTCCGGCAAAGTTGCTCCCGCCGCCGACGCAGCCGATGACGACATCGGGTTCTTCGCCCGCCAGTTCCATCTGCTTGAGGGCCTCCTGTCCGATGACGGTTTGGTGCAGACAGACGTGGTTGAGGACGCTGCCGAGCGAGTACTTGGTGCCGGGATGCTGGAGGGTGTCCTCGATGGCTTCGCTGATGGCGATGCCGAGGCTGCCCGGGCAGTTGGGATCTTCCCGGAGCACGCGGCGACCGTACTCGGTCTGCTCACTGGGACTGGCGTGGACCGTGGCGCCCCAGGTTTGCATGAGCAGTTTGCGGTAGGGCTTTTGCTGGAAGCTGACCTTGACCATGTACACGACGCATTCCAGGCCGAAGAGACGGCAGGCAAAGGCCAGGGAAGAACCCCACTGGCCGGCCCCGGTCTCGGTGGCCAGACGACGCGTCCCGGCCTGTTTGTTGTACCAGGCCTGGGCGACGGCGGTGTTGGGCTTGTGACTGCCGGCCGGGCTGACCCCTTCGTACTTGTAGTAGATGTGCGCCGGGGTTTGGAGGGCTTGCTCGAGCCGCACGGCCCGCAGCAACGGGGTGGGGCGCCACAGCGCATAGACCTGCCGAACCGGCTCGGGAATCTCGATCCAGCGCTCGGGGCTGACCTCTTGTTGCACCAGGTTCTCCGGGAAGATGGCCGTGAGCATGTCCGGCGTCACCGGCTGACGCGTGGCCGGATGCAGGGGCGGGGGCAGGGGCTCCGGCAGATCGGCCAGCAGGTTGTACCAGGCGGCAGGGATTTCCGACTGTGGCAGGGTGAACTGAATGCGTTGACTCATGGATCGGTTGAGTTCAAAGGCCCAAAAAATGTCGCCCGCCATCCATACCCGGCTGCCCGAGGGGACGTCAACGTGAAATTGTGAAGCCAGAAGCACCGACCTGCGCGGAGTCGGCGCAGCGGCACGGGGGCGGCCAGACTTTGGGTTGCGACGGCCAAGGTGGGGCCATGGCGTTCAGTGACGGCCGCTTGCGACCAAGCGGGGCGTGGAGAAGGGATGTCGGTTGTCAAAGGGAGGCCCAGGCCGTAAGGTGGGAGCGGTTCATGTGGGCGTTGCTCAAAGAGTTTCTGGCATTTGCGCGCCGCGAAAAGAAATGGTGGCTGGTCCCGTTGGTCGTGTTGTTGTTGGGTGTGGGTGCGGTGCTGATCTTTACCTCCAGCGGCGGAATCGTGTGGGCGTTGTATCCCTTCATGTGACGGTCCCGGGCGGCGCGCGCATGCGGCCGCTCCAGCCCGGCCACTGGAGATCCGTGCCGTGACAGCGGTCCCCCGCCATATCCTGGGCATTTCGGCGTATTACCACGACTCGGCAGCCGCCTTGTTGCAGGACGGCCGCATCGTCGCCGCCGCCCAAGAGGAACGGTTCAGCCGACGAAAAAACGATCCGGATTTTCCGCGCCAAGCCATTGCGTACTGCCTGCGGCAGGCGGGCCTGTCGGAGGCGGACCTGGACCTGGTGGTCTTCTATGACAAGCCGCTGCTCAAGTTCGCCCGTTTGCTGGAGACCTACCTGGCGGTGGCGCCCGGAGGGTGGCGAACCTTTCCCGTGGTTTTGTCCAGTTGGTTGAGCGAGAAACTGGATTTGCGCCGCACAATTCGAAGGGCCCTGCCCGGGCTGCGGCCCGACACGCCCATTGTCTTTACCGGGCACCATCAGGCGCACGCGGCCAGCGCGTTTTACCCTTCCCCGTTCCGGGAAGCGGCAATCCTGACGGTGGACGGGGTGGGCGAGTGGGCCACCACCACGATCGGCGTGGGACGCGACCGTTCGGTGGAGTTGTGGGAGGAACTGCGTTTTCCGCATTCGTTGGGACTGCTGTACTCGGCGTTTACGGCCTATTGCGGGTTCCGCATCAATTCGGGCGAGTACAAACTCATGGGGCTGGCTCCCTACGGCCAGCCGCGCTTTGTGGAGACGATTCTCCGGGAACTCGTGGATCTCAAACCGGACGGCTCGTTTTGGCTCAATTTGGAGTATTTCAATTTCCTGACCGGCACGACCATGACCAACGAACGGTTCCACCGGCTGTTCGGCGGCCCGCCGCGCATGCCGGAGGGGCCGATCGAGCCCCGGCACATGGACGTGGCGCGGTCGATCCAGGTGGTGACCGAGGAGATCCTGCTGCGCTTGGCACGGCGGGCGCGCGAACGGACGGGGCAACGGAACCTCTGCATGGCCGGCGGAGTGGCGCTGAACTGCGTGGCCAATGGCCGGATCTTGCGGGAGGCGGGTTTTGAACGGCTGTGGGTGCAACCGGCGGCCAGCGATGCCGGGGGCGCTTTGGGCGCGGCCCTGGAGGCCTGGCATCAGGCACAGGGACCCAGGTGGTACGAAGCCCTGCAGGATGCCGAGGAGGACCGGCTGGAGCGGGACGCCATGGAGGGGGCCCTGCTGGGCCCGGAATTCTCGGATGAAGAAATCGAGGCCGTGTTGCGCGAGCATGGAGCTGTGTACCGCCGACTCGACCGGGACGCTTTGCTCGACGCCACGGTGGAGCATTTGCTGCAGGAGAAGGTGGTGGGATGGTTCCAGGGCCGAATGGAGTTCGGTCCCCGGGCGCTGGGATGCCGTTCGATCCTCGGGGACCCGCGGTCGCCGCGGATGCAGTCGGTGATGAACCTGAAAGTGAAGTTTCGGGAATCGTTTCGACCCTTTGCGCCGGCGGTGCGGCGGCATCGGGTTTCGGAGTTTTTCGAGCTGGAGGTGGAATCGCCGTACATGCTCCTGGTGGCGCCGTTGCGACCGGAATGGCGTCGGCCCATCCCGGAGGGGTTGACCGGTTTGGAGTTGTTGAAGGCGGAACGGTCGGTGCTGCCGGCGATTACCCACGTGGATTATTCGGCGCGGATTCAGACGGTGGACGCCCGGCGGTTTCCGTTGTTCGATGCGTTGTTGGAGCGGTGGGAGCGGGCCTCGGGTTGCCCTGTCCTGATCAACACCTCGTTCAACGTGCGCGGGGAGCCGATCGTCTGCACACCGGACGACGCCTATCGCTGTTTTGTGAACACGGAGATGGACACGCTGGTCATCGGAAGTTTTCTGCTCGAACGAGCGGCCCAGCCGCGCCGGCGGGTGGAACGGCGGGTGGCCCTGCAACCGGATTGAGCCGTGCGCCTGGAGTATCGAGAGGATCCCCGGGAATGGCGGAAGTTCACGCTGCTGATGCTGCCGCCGCCCTGGGTGCTGACCGGGTTTTGTGCCTGGCGGGGGTGGATTCCCTGGGAACTTTGGGTGGGGATCACCCTGATCCTGGCGGGCGTGGCGGTGGTTGCGGGCGTGCGGCCCGAACGGGTCCGCGGGGATTATCGGGCCGGGGTGTGGGTGGG
>JAOADM010000285.1:3607-3851 GCA_026417315.1 Limisphaera sp. | reverse complement strand
GTACGGGCCAGCCCCGGCGCCTCGACGTCGGCGGGGCGCGGCATCCATCCCATATCCGGGTTGAGCGCGACGGCGTTCATCGGTCGATGTCAGGGATCACCAGATCCAAACTGCCCAGGAGCGCCAGGGCGTCCGGTAACAACATCCCGCGCACCGCCTCGCCGAACAGGCTCAGGTTGCCAAACGACGGCGTGCGCAGGCGCACACGATAGGGGATTTCGGAGCCGTCACTGACCAGCCGCAC
>JAOADM010000285.1:0-3597 GCA_026417315.1 Limisphaera sp. | reverse complement strand
CCCCGGGCGGCTTCCACGGCAAAGTAAGAGGCGACGGGCGGGGGGTTGATGGTTTGTGGCACCTTGGGATTCCGATAGGGACCGTCCGGCAATCGTTGGAGGGCCTGCTCGATGATGCGCAAACTCTGGGCCATTTCTTCCATGCGCACCAGGTATCGGGCCATGCAGTCGCCCTCCGGATGGGTGGGGATGTCGAATTCCAGTTCCGGATACACCGAGTAGGGCTCGGTACGCCGGACATCGGCCGGGACCCCGGAACCGCGCAGGACCGGTCCGGTGGCGCCGTACTTGCGACACAACTCCACGCTGATCGGTCCGATGCCCTCCAGGCGTTTGCGCAGGATGACGTTGTCGGTGACCAGCTTGTGGTACATCTCCAGACGTTTGCGCATGTACGGGACGAACTCACGGGTGCCGTTGAGAAACGCCTCGTCCACGTCGTTGTACAGGCCCCCGAAACGATAGTAGCAATAGGTCAGCCGGGCCCCGGTGATCCCCTCCAACAGATCCAGAATCTTCTCGCGGTCGTCGAACGCGTAAAGCAGCGGAGTAAACCCGCCCAGGTCCAGCAGGAAGGCGCCGAACCAGACCAGGTGACTGGAAATGCGGTTCAGCTCGGAAGTGATCACCCGGATGTACTCGGCCCGCGGCGGCACTTCGATCCCGGCGGCCTTTTCCACCACCGCCACCCAGGCGTGGGTGTAGTGCATGGCCGAGAGGTAGTCGATGCGGCTGGTGTTGGGGAGGAACTGGGCGTAGGTGCGGTTTTCGCCCATTTTTTCGTGCATTCGGTGGATGTACCCACAGACGGGCTCGGCCTCCAGAATGTATTCCCCGTCCATGGTCAGCTTGACCCGCAACACCCCGTGCGTGGCCGGATGTTGCGGCCCCAGATTCAACACGAACGTTTCGCGACCCGGCTGGGTCGCGGATCCGTCCGGCGTTGTCACCTTCTCAAGCAGCACCTTGAAAGTCCTTTCGCAAGGGGTGATAGGTGGCGTCTTCGGGCAGCAAAAACGGCGTCAAATTCGGATGGCCGAGGAAACGAATGCCGAAGAACTCATGAGTTTCGCGCTCGTGCCAGTTGGCGCCTGGAAACACCTGGTGAATCGACGGCAGCTCGGGTTGTTGCCGGGGCACCCGCGTGCGAATCACCAACCGCCAGCCCTGAAGCCGGTGATGGAAATCGTACACGATCTCCATCTGATCTTCCCGGATCCAGTCCACGCCGGTGACCGCGTCAATGGAAAAGCCCAGCCGGTCTGCAATCTTCGCTGCCTCCACCACCTGGTCGGGTCGGACGACCACGTCCAGGTGATACCCCTCCCGTGTAAACTCCGCTTCTCGAACACGGGGCACGAGCACGGTGGCGACCGGCGGCTCGGGCGTCTGCTCCGGACCGGCCGACGGAGTGTCCGCGGGGCCGGCCGGGGCACCGGCCAGCCACTGTTCATAGGCCGCTTTGACCGTGGAGAGATCGGAATTCATTCCGGTTTCACCCTCGGCCAACGGCGTTTGCCGGTCAGCTTCTCCTCGAGCGTGAGAATCCCCTCGATGAGAGCCTCGGGGCGAGGCGGACACCCCGGCACGTACACGTCCACCGGAAAGAGCTGGTCCACCCCCTCGACCACGGCGTATTGCCCGGGATAGACGAACGGCCCTCCGGAAATGGCGCAATTGCCCAGCGCAATGACCCACTTGGGTTCCGGCATCTGGTCGTACAGCGTCTTGACCGCCTGGGCCATCTTTTTGTTGACGGTCCCCGCCACGATCATCACATCGGCCTGGCGCGGGGAGGGACGAAACACTTCCGCACCAAAACGAGCCAAATCGAAACGCGACGCCCCCGCAGCCATCATTTCGATGGCGCAACAGGCCAGCCCGAAGGTCAGCGGCCAGAGCGAATTGGCCCGCCCCAGCGCCAACAACTGTTCCAGCCGGGCAAACCGGACCAGCGGCGAGCAATCCGGCGGCGGCTCCGCAATGGTTATCGTACCTCGCTTTTCCTGCGCCATTCGAAAAACCCTTTCTTCCACGCGTACACGATCACCAGCGACAAAATCCCCACAAACAGGGCCAACTCGATCAGATCCCGCCAGGCAAACACGCGGTCATACACCACCGCCACCGGGATCAGAAACAGGACGTCCACGGCAAACGCCACGAACACCAGGGCGTAGAGGTAATACACCGCGCTGTAGCGAATCCACGCATCGCCGATGGGATCCACCCCGCATTCCACCGGCTGTTCGGTTTTCCGGGCCACGGAACGGGTGTGACGGGCGGCCAGCAAATGAACCAGGACGAACGGCCCGGCGGCGAACAGCAGGCCGCCCAGGCCAAAGGCCGCCAGATAGATCAGGTCCAGTTCGAGACGGTTCATACCCACTCCAACACCCGAGCGTAATAGAGCCGGAAACGGGCCCGGTTTCTTGCCTTTGGTTGGTCAATCCTACTCATCTTTTGGCCCGGACAGGGCAGCCACCGGATGGCTGATGTTGTCACGAGGTTGGATCGGCAACGTCCGGACGACATGGAGAGACGGGCGGTGGGGCTCCACCCCGGCACCCGCCACACGCGAACCTTTGGTCGGATCGGCGGAGGTTCGGACCCGGTGCTGCCCGACGGCTCCAATGACCTGCCCTGGGAGGTCGGGCGATGTCGTTGCTTCGGGACCGGAACCCTGAGGGTCCCGTTGATTCTCATCGGCCGAGGCACTGGCGCTTCTGGGAGCACCCCGCGTGGTCGAGTGGGAACGGAGGGGGTTGGAACTGGCACCCGAAGTTCGCACAGCCCCCGGGACACCAACAGAGGTCCGTGGCAGACCCGGGATCCCAGGGCCACCGGAACCCGGCACCACAGGTCCGGCACCGCAAAAAGCGCACGGATCTCGAAGGATGGTCCTGCGCCGGCCGTGAAATTGTAAACGGAAGACTGGAAAGGTTTTCATCCCCCCTTTAAGCTTGGCCGAAAACTGGTCGAGTAGGGAACTTCATGACTGACCCGCGAACGGTAGTACGGTCGGCGCTGGTGTACACCATCTGCCTGCCCTTGGCGGCAGTGCTGGGATATTTTTTGGCCAGCCCGTTGGATTTCACCTCGTTCCTGGTATTGGGGGCGGTGTTCCTGGTGCTCCTGATCCCGGTCCTGCTCCAGTGGCACCAGCCATTGTTGATCCTCTCCTGGCACACGCTGGCAGTGGTGCCGTTCCTGCCGGGACGACCTCCGCTGCGGCTGGTTCTGACCGCCGTCAGCCTGGTGATCATCCTGCTGATGTATGCGTTGGACCGGCAACAGAAGCCCATCTGGGTGCGTTCGGTAAGCTGGCCCCTGGTCTACCTGAGCGGGGTGTTACTGGTGACGATGGCCCTGACCGGAGGCGCGGGATTCGGATTCCTGGGATCGGAACTGGGCGGGGGCAGCCGTTACGTGATGCTGGCCGGCGCGATCCTGGGGTACTTCGCCATCAGCGCCAGGCCCATCCCGCCGGAGAAGGCCATTCGGTACACGGGGTACTTCTTTTTGGGGGGCCTGACGCTGGCCCTTAGCAGCGCCGTCACGGTGATCCCCGAGTGGCTCCGCTACATCTACTACCTG
>JAOADM010000284.1 GCA_026417315.1 Limisphaera sp. | reverse complement strand
GACTCGCGCCGGTCCCAGTAATGAGGAATCTCGTACTCGGCAAAGACCCGCCGCAGCGGCGCGTGCGCCACCTCCAGGTCCCGCACCAGCACCAGCACGTCTCGAAACCGCCCGCCGGCTCGCACGAACTTCCAGATCTCCCGCGCCACAAACGCGGCTTCCGCCAATGGGGTCTCACATGCCACCAAGCGCACCGCCGGACGCGCGCCCCCCGCTTGCCCGACAACCACAGCCCCGAGGGAGTTCCCGCCTCCCCTGGCCCATGCCCGCTCCAACTCGAACAACTCGGGACGTGCGTCGAATCGACCGGATACGTTCCGGGGCGGCAACCTTTCCGCTTCAAGGGCCACGCCTGCAATCCGCTGCAAGGCCTCTTCAAAATGCTTTTTGAATTCCCCCACCACCCACCACGGCGACAACCGTTCCGGTCCCGAGGCGCCCTCGGGGTCCAGGCAAAACGTCACCGTCAGGCAGCGACAATGCCGGGCCAGTTCCGCAAGCAACGCAATCTCCTGCGGCGCCAGCTCCGCAAATCCGTCCACCCAAACGCCCTCGATCCACGGCTCCCCCGACCGCTCCCTCAACATCGCGGTAACCCGCTCCCCCAACGTCTGCACATCCACCAGACCGTGCTGCTCCAACCACGCTTCGTAAGCCCGGGTCAGCAACGCGAGATCGTGAAGTTTCCCCGCCAGACGCTCCGACGACACCTCTCGTGCCAGCTCCTCCAGACGGGCCGACGCGATCCGGTGCCGCTTGCACTCCACCCACGCCTCGCTCAGCTCCCGAGCAAATCCCGCCCATCGCGCACTGGCATGGAAGACCTTCAGCTGACCCCGCAATCGCCCCAGGAGGGCTCGAAACGCCATCACCCGTCCCTCGGCGGAAAGACACCGCAGCAACGGTCGTTCAAATGCTTCCCACAGCCAGAAGCAGAGTCGTTCGAAGGACACCACCTGCAACCGCGTATACCCGCACAGGGTCGGCTCGCTCAACAGCTGGCGCTCCAACTGAAACGTCATCTGCCGCGGTGCCACCAGAATCAACGGCGGTCCCTCCGGCGCGCTCCGCAACGCCTCCCGAATCTCGGCCAGACAGCGGTGGGTCTTGCCGCTGCCCGCCGGCCCCAACCACATTCGCACCCGCATGGCCCCAAAAGTGGACTCGCTGCCAGGGCCGTTGCCAAGTCAAACCCTGACCCCTCTCGGGCTGCCGCAGCACCTGCGGCTCAGTTCTCGCCCCCGGGTCTCTTGGAGCCCAGCCGGGAAGGGATCTTTCGGGCAAGGTCGACCGCACCCGCACCAGCAGGCTCCGGAACGAAATCCCATCCGCAAGAAGCGCCCCTCGAGCAATCGACCCGCAAGGGTCCGGTTCCAAACGCCATCCTCTGTCAGCGGCCTCCCACGCCGCTTCCCCGCACTGGGGCGCATTCCCCCGGGCCCGAGGCGGAGAAAGATCCGGTTCGCGCAACGAGAGCGTGCCCGCGCGTCGCCCTGGCCGACCCCACGAATGCCCACAGCCCTCCGGGCTCCGCGACCGACGTCCCGCTCGTGGAAGCGGCCGACTCAGGTGCCGGCGGCTGGTGCCGCCGCGGGGGCGGGCATGAGGACCTGTTCCAGTGCCGCCAGCAACTGCTCGGCGGTAAACGGCTTGTCCAGGTTGACGCGGGCACCTGCAGCCCGCGCCTCGGCCACCCGACCTTCCTCGCCCAACCCCGTGATGCTGATGGCGGGCAACCCGGGGGCAACCCGCTGCAACGCTCGTAACAATGCCGGCCCATCCATCCGGGGCATCATCAGATCCGTGATGACCGCGTGGATCTGATCCCGCCGTCCCTCCAGGATCGCCAGCGCCTCCTGTCCGTCCGCAGCCAGGACCGGTTCGTACCCGTGCGTGCGCAGGAGTGCGGCGGTGATCTGCCGCACCGCCGGTTCGTCATCCGCAACGAGGATTTTTTGGCCCTGACCCCGACGCGCCGCAGGCTTGGGCCTCAAACTCGTGTCCCCGCCCTGTTCATGCGGCAGTGCCGGCAAATGCACCGAAAAGGTGCTGCCCCGGCCGACCTGCGATTCCACCAGCACAAACCCACCATGCGCCTCCACAATGCCCAGCACCGTGGCCAACCCCAGACCCGTCCCCTGTCCCACCGGCTTGGTCGTAAAGAACGGATCGAAAATCTTGTCCAACAACTCCGCCGGGATCCCCACTCCCGTGTCCTGAACCGACATCACCACGTACGGTCCCGCCTTCGCCCTGGGATGCACCCGTTCCGGATCGGCCTCAATGGTCTGGTTGTCCAGGCGCAGGGTCAACGTCCCCCCCTGCGGCATGGCGTCGCGTGCGTTGACGCAAAGATTCAACAACACCTGCTGCAACTGCGTCGGATCCCCGCGCACCAGCCAGGGCTGCCGCGTCATGCGCACCTGCACCTGAATCGACCGGGGAAACGTCTCCGTAATGATCCGCTCGACCTCCCGGACCAGGTGTTTCAACTGGAGCAGCACCCGCGTGCCCTCCACCCCGCGGGCAAACGTGAGCACCTGTCGAATGATCCCCGCCCCGCGCTGCGCACACGTCTCCAGCGTCTGCAAACACGTTCGCGCCGCCTCGCTGCGCACCTCGTCCTTGAGGTACTGGACCGCCATCAGGATCGGCGACAGCACATTGTTCAAATCATGCGCCAGTCCGCTGGCCAGCGTGCCAATGCTCTCCAGCCGCTGGCTCCGCAGCAGATGGGTCTCGAGCTGTTTCTTCTCGGTGATGTCCGTGCTGACGATCAGAATCGCGCGCGGAAACCCGTCGCTGCGCCGGATCAACGTCCAGCGACTTTGCACCGCCAGCTCCCGACCCGACCGGTGCCGGTGCCGCATCTCCCCGTTCCATTCGCCGCGGTCCTGTACCGCCTCGACCGCCTCGGCCACCTGCACCTCGTCCGTCATGAAGCCCAACTCGTGCGTGGTCCGACCCTGGACTTCCGCGGCCGACCAGCCGTACAGCTCCGCCGCGCCTTCGTTCCAGTAGAGAATCCGATCGCAAAAATCCCGCACCAAAACCGCGTCCCGTGTCACCTCCAACAGGGCGGCCTGCGAACGAATCCGCATCTCCGCCTGTTTGCGCTCCGTAATGTCTTCCAGACAAAGGAGCACGCGATCCAATCCGTTGACGCGAATCCGCTCCGTGGAAACGAGCAGCGTGGCCTCCACCGGCCGACCCTCGCGAAGGAGCGTCTTCTGGACCTGCCGTTTCTCCCACCGCCGCCCCTCGCGAAAGGCCTCCACCAGGGCCTGCCGCAGCTCGCAAGGGGGACAATCCGGAGAAGTCCCGCACTCGTACCCGCGCCGGGCACACGCCTCGCACCGCAGAAAGGCGCCCAGCTGCAGGCCGGGCAGCTCCTCCGCCGGCCGCTGCGCATACTCCGCCGCCGCACGGTTGGCCCGTACCATGCGCAGTTGCGGATCGAACACACACATGATCCCCGGGGCCTGATCGTACACGGCCTGCAGTTCGGCTTCGCGACGCCGCATGCCCTCCCGCGCCTGCCACCGGTCGAGCAACATCGCCAGATAGTCCCCCAGCTGCTCGGCCAGCTCGCGCTCTTCCTCCGCCACCGGTCGCCGTTGTCGATCCGCGAATCCCAACACCCCCAGCAGGTGGGAACCAACCCGCAACGGCACCCCCAGATAGGTTTGAATGCCCCACTGACGGACCAGCGGCGCCGCCTGCGCGGACCATTCGCCCACATCCAACGCCACCACGGTTTCGCCGGCCAGCAGCACCCGCCCGGCCAGATCCACATCCCCCGGGATCTCCAGCGGCACGGGCAGCCCGGAGAAATCCAGCCCCCATGCGCCCCGATAC
>JAOADM010000283.1 GCA_026417315.1 Limisphaera sp. | reverse complement strand
GTGCTGCACTGTATCCGTGAAGTCGATCCGGACCTCGTGCTCTTGATGGAAGTGGACGATCGCTGGATGCGGCAGTTGGAGCCGCTCGGCGCCACCCATCCCTTTCTCCAAGCCGCGCCGCGCCCGGACAACTTTGGGATCGCCCTTTGGAACCGCCTCCCCTGGACGCATGCCGAGATCCTGACACTCGGTGAGGCCGAGGTGCCCTCCGTCGCAGTCACTCTGGAAAAGGCCGGGCGCCGCCTTTGTGTGCTGGGAACACATCCCCTGCCGCCGGGATCCGCCGAATACGCACGTCTTCGCAACGACCAATTGCGGGAAGTGGCGGTGTGGGTCCGCGCGCAACCGGCGTCTGTGATGCTCGTGGGAGATCTCAATGCGGCGCCCACCAGTCCGGTTTTTCGACAACTCGTCCGTGACCGCGGGCTGCGTCCCGTACGACACCCCGTGGGCCGTGGCACCTGGCCGGCCTCCCTTCCCCTCGGGCGGATTCCGATCGACCACGTGCTGGTCACGCCGGACCTGCGGGTGATTCGGTTCGAGGTCGGCCCTCCCGTCGGAGGAGATCACTTACCCATCTGGGTGGAACTGAGCTGGCCGTGACGCGGTGGGCTACTCACCGTGTCGCGGGCGCACCAACCGGCTGACTTGTTATGGACTGCACTTCCACGCGTCGCGGCGGATGCCACGGGATTTCTCGCCCGTCGATTCGCAAGACGCGCGGAAGGAGCTCGATGGTCGTCCCCTGCAGATCCAGGACCACTGCGCCCGGCAAAAACAGCAAATCTTGAAAGACACATCGCCCCCCGGGCACAGCAAAGGGCACCGCCCGGGCTTGGTCGAAGCGGACCCGCTCCGCCGCCGGAAGCGGTTGGTCCCCCGGCCAGGGGAGGACCACCTCGATCAAATCCAACCCAAGCCGGGATTGCCGGATCTGCAGCACCAATTGATGCGCAACTTCCTCGGGTTGGAATTGAATCTCCCACGGACCGTTCCGAACACGCCGGTGCTCGATCCACGCGAAGCCAACCGCGTACAGAACGACGGCAAGCCCGGCAGCCACCACCAGGTGCCACCGCAACCGGTCTGGAATCCAAACCCGTCTCATGACGACCGTTTCTGCAAACCCGCCGGCCCCGAGCATCGGCCGTGCGGACCAAACCGCCGACACCGCGGCGCCCGCACCGGGAGCCGTCCTGCCCTGCGCCCGACCCGTCCTTCGATTCCGCTCCGCATGACGTTGGGACCACCTTGGCAGCCTGTTTGCCCATGCAGCAAGCGCTGAAAAAGCCTCTTCGCCTTCCGCCCGGCCCGGGGCCCGGCACCAGAGGCATCGACGCGATGCACCGCGTGGGGCCGCTGAGCGACGGTCCCGGATTCCCGCATCTTTCGCAGTCCGTTTTGACCTTGTCAGCAAGCACCCGGGTTCCTTTCCCTGATTGGCGATGACGACGGCCAACAAGGTGACCATCCTCCGGATGCTGCTGATCCCGTTTTTCGTGGTCGAAGTGCTCTACTACGTGCAAACGGGGCTGGAGATTCACCGGTACGTCGGGCTGGCCTGCTTTGCCGTCGCCGCATTGTGCGATGCCGTGGATGGTTTCCTGGCACGGCACTTTCACCAGCAGAGCGAGTTGGGCGCAGTGCTGGATCCGCTGGCCGACAAACTGCTCCTGGTGTCGGCCATGGTTTTGCTGAGCTTCGATCACGCGCCATATCTGGAGCGTGTGCCCTTGTGGCTGACCGGTACGATTCTCGGAAGGGACATCCTCTTGGTGGCCGGCCTGGGGGTGATTCACATGACCGTGGGCAAGGCCGTGGTGCGTCCCCGCTGGGTGGGCAAGGTCGCCACCGTCCTGCAAATGAGCGTCGTCATCTGGGTGCTCCTGAAGTGGCACGGGACCGCATTGGACGTGCTTGCCCTGGCGGCCGCGGTGACCACCGGGATTTCCGGTCTGCTTTACATATGGGACGGGGTCCGTCAACTGAGCGCCAGTCCCAGCAGCGGACCGTCGCTGCCGCCGCGTGCCGCCCCGCAAGCGGCGGAAGCGCGAAGTTCGGCCCCGTTCCCAAACCAGGGAAGTGAGATCCACAAATCCGAGTCATGAAACCGCAAACTCCCCGGTTGCCAGAAGGTGCACCTGCACCCGAATTCGAAGCCCTGGCCCAGGACGGTCGCCCGTTCCGATTGCGTGACTTCCGGGGCCGGTGGGTGGTGCTCTATTTCTATCCCAGGGATCACACGCCCGGCTGCACTCGGGAGGCTTGCGAATTCCGCGACGCCCATGCGCAATTCCAAAAACTGGGCGCAGTGGTGATCGGTGTCAGTACCGATACGGTGGCCTCCCACGCCCGGTTTGCCGAGCGCCAACGGTTGCCGTTCTTGTTGCTCGCCGACCCGGACCGTTCTCTGGTGCAACAATACGGGGTTTGGGGCCGGAAACGGTTCATGGGCCGAACGATCGAGGGGACGCTCCGGACAACATTCCTGATCGATCCCGAGGGTCGGATCCGTCGGATCTGGCATGGCGTGCGGCCCGCGGGCCATGCGGCGGAAGTGTTGGAAGCCCTGCGCCAGCTTCAAAAGGAACCCATGGAAACAGAGGACCGGTCGCCGACCCCGCTGGCCAAAGCCAGGCCGCGACGTTCTTAGGACTTGACGGAGCATCGCAGGGTGCTAGGAAGGCGGCAGAGGGCCCGTCGCACAACGTCGAGCCCGCAAACCAAGTCACCTACCGCCAAAAGTCGAGTCATGAAACGCACCTTCGCGATCTGGGGCCTGGCAGCCATGCTGGGATGTGCGGCTCCCATCCTCCTGGGAGGCGAGGGCTCCGAACCAAAAGCGGCAGCCCCGGCCGGCGAACGTCGGTCGCAAACAACCGCTCCGGCTCAGAACCGACCCCGCCCCTTGGCCGGTCGAATCGCCGAAGTCGACCAAATCCACAAAACGATCAAGGTGGGCAACTCGGTGGTGTACATCACTTCGGAGACGCGCATTACCAAGGACGGCAAACCAGCGATCCTGGAGGATGCCAAAGTGGGCGACGAGGTGGGCATCAGCTACGTGCGCGACGAGACCGGTCGGATGGTGGCACGCTCGGTGCGGATCGGTCCCCGGCCGGCGCAGCCGCCGAGGCCGGCGCCCTCGCGACCCGCACCGCCACCGCGTCCGGGGCCGGGTAGCAGCTCGGGCGCCCAGTGAGACGGGCGGTCGCCCCGACCCGGCGCAGCCGCGGTTTGCAGCCCACAGAAACGAAAATCCGCAAGGCACACAGAAGACAAAGCCCACCCGATCACACAGACCCCGCGGAAGCGAAAACCAGATTGCGCAGACCGCGCAGAGAACGGGAACCGACTCACTCGACGGGAAACCTCTCTGCGAACGCCGTCGCAGCCGATTTCCTGAAGCGACTGCCGTCGCGCCTCGGTGCCACAGGTCTCCCGAGCCGTGCCTGCGCCGGTCTCCAGCCGGCGGAAACCGTGTAGTTCGCCCGTTCGTAGCCGCCGCAAGAACGCGGCGGACTGTCCCTCGGTTGGAGTGCTTCCGCCGACTTACGTCGGTGGCTATCAGAGTCACGCCACAGAGCACGCAGATTACGCAGAAGCAAAAACACCTGAATAGGATCGGTCCGCCGACTGACCGCAGCGGCTATGGATTCGGGATTTCGTAGCCGCCGCCGGAAGGCGGCGGACCCAAGCACTAGCTACTGATCCACGACCTGAAAGGCTGCTCCGAACAGGATTGCCAGTGGATCCCAAATGAATCCGCCGATTCCCATCGGCGGCTACAGATCTCAGGGTCTCGTAGCCGCCGCCGGAAGGCGGCGGACGAAACTCGAGGGAGCTCTCCACCGACTCA
>JAOADM010000282.1 GCA_026417315.1 Limisphaera sp. | reverse complement strand
CTGTTGCCCTCCTACTTTCGGGGCGAACTGTTCACCGTGTACGAGTTGCTCGACCGCCGGTTCAGCCGCGGCGTTCGGCAAACGGCTTCGGCGGTGTTCCTCGTGACGCGTTCGCTGGCGGATGGTGTGCGTTTGATGGCCACGGCCCTGGTGTTGGTGGCGCTGGTCGCGTGGAGCGATCCGACGGCGATCGTGGTGCTGGGTGTGGTGACGATGGTGTACACCTGGCTGGGGGGCATGCGCGCCGTGATCTGGGCGGACGTGTTGCAGCTGGGGGTGTACCTGGCGGGCGCGGGGGCGGCGGCCGTGCTCCTGTGGCAGAGCATCCCGGGCGGTTGGGAGACCGTGGTCACGACCGGGCATCAGCACGGAAAGTTCCAGATCCTCGATTTCACACTGGATCCGGGCCGGAGTTACACCTTTTGGGCGGGGCTGATCGGCGGGGCGTTCCTGACCACGGCCACGCATGGCACCGACCAGCTCATGGTGCAGCGCTATCTTTGCGCGCGAAATGCGCGGCAGGCCGCGCTGGCCCTGCTCGGGAGCGGAGCGATGGTGCTGTTGCAGTTCACCCTGTTTTTGGGGATCGGCCTGTTGTTGTTCGTCTTTTACGATCGAGCGGGCACGTTGCCGGCCGAGGTGGCCGCGCGGCCCGATCGCGTCTTCCCGCATTACATGGCCACGGCGTTGCCGGTGGGGTTGAAGGGGCTGGTGGTGGCCGCGGTGTTCGCGGCGGCGATGAGCACCTTGTCCTCCTCGCTCAACTCGCTGGCCGCGGCCACGATGAACGATTTTTACAAGGCGTGGCGCGTCGGCCCCGCCGATCCCCACCGGGAAGTGCGCGTTTCTCAATGGCTCACGCTTTTTTGGGGCGGGATTCTCATGGGTGTGGCCTGGGGCGCGGCGCATCTGACGACGCGGGTGGTGGACACTGTGTTGGCGCTGGCTTCCTTCACGAATGGTCCGGTGCTGGGTCTGTTTCTGCTGGGAGTTTACACCCGACGGGTGGATGGCACGAGCGCGGTGATGGGGCTGGTGGCGGGCCTGGTGGGCCTGCTGCTGGTCTGGAGCACGGGGAAGGTTTCGTGGCAATGGTACGTGGTGGTGGGATCGTTGCTCACGGCCGGGGTGGGATGGGGCGCGTCCATGGTGCGAGCGAGGCACACGGACGGGCCTTGCCGCGGAGGGGTCCCGCCGGACGGGCAGTGATCCGTGAACCCCGGCCGGCCCGGGCGCTGCTCGGGGAGCGCGCTATTTGCCGATGCAGAAGCGGCTGAAGATGATGTCCAGGAGGTCTTCCGTGGCTGTCTGGCCGACGATTTCGCCCACCGCGTCCGTGGCCGCGCGGAGATCCACGGCCACCAAATCCAGCGGCACGGTTTCGCGCAGCGCCTGCACCGCACGCTCCAGAGCGGCTTGTGCACGCAACAAGGCTTCCTGGTGCCGTGCATTGATGAGGGCTTCCGGCGCGGCATGATCGGGTTGTCGGCCCGACCAGATCAGGTTCTCCAGCGCGTCCTTGAGGGCCTCCAGCCCCTCGCCCGTCCGGCAGGATACCTCCACGCGCGGCGCGCGGGACTCCGGGAGGACCAGTCGCGGCGGCAGGTCGGCCTTGTTCAGAACCAGAAGGCGTCGGCGCGTGGCGAACATTTCCCACAGGCGTTGGTCCTCCGGGGTCCAGGGTTCGGAGCGGTCGAACACTTGAAGTAAAAGGTCCGCCGTGGCCACGGCCGAATGACTTCGGCGGATGCCCTCCTGTTCGATTTCGTCCCGGGCCTCGCGCACTCCGGCGGTGTCCACCAGGATCACGGGAATGCCGCGGATGTTGGCGGTTTCCTCGATGGTGTCGCGCGTGGTGCCGGGCCGGGGGGAGACGATGGCGCGGTCGTGGCCCAGCAGCAGGTTCAGCAGGCTGGACTTGCCCACGTTGGGCCGGCCCACGATGGCCACGCGGATTCCCTGTCGCAGAATGCGCCCCTCTTCGGCGGTGCGGAGCAGATCAGCCACGAGCCGCAGGCCCGCTTCGAGTCGCTGCAAGATGCCTTCGCGGGTGTCGGGGGCGATGTCTTCCTCGGGGAAATCGAGCTGGGCTTCCACATGGGCGAGGGCCAGCATGAGATCGTCCCGCAGTTGGTGCAATCGGCGGGAGAGGCTCCCGGCGAGTTGTTCGCGTGCGGCGGCCAGGGCGCGTTCGGTCCGAGCGGCGATCAGGTCCGCCACGGCCTCGGCCTGGGTCAGATCCAGCCGGCCATTGAGAAAGGCCCGACGGGTGAATTCGCCGGGCTGGGCGAGACGGGCCCCGGCTTCCAGCACGCTTTGCAACACGAGCCGCGCCACCAACATGCCCCCGTGACAGGAAATCTCCACCACGTCCTCGCGGGTGTAGGTGCGCGGCTTCCGCATCACGGCCAGCAACACCTCGTCCACGATCTCGCCCCGGCGATGCACATGCCCGTAGTGCAAGGTGTGCGAAGGGGCCGCCGACGGAAGACACGACCGTTTGCCTGCCGGGCGAAACACGCGATCAGCCACCTCCAGGGCCCGGGGTCCGGAGATCCGGATGACCGCCAGACCGCCTTCCCCGGGCGGCGTGGCGATGGCGGCAATGGTGTCCTGTTGCATACCGGCAGCGTAGAAGGACCATTCGTGGCGGAGCAAGCGGGCCACACCGACCCGGGAGCCCCGCGGGCGGCGACGGGTGCGCGCTTGTCCCGACTTTTGCCGGGCCGTCGAGGTTCTCAACCTGCGATCCGCATCGTCGGGGAGGGCCCTTGACCGCACTGCGTTTTCTCGAGCTTTTCATCTCCACCCTTGCGCTCCTGCATAGACTCATGCGGGGGTCCCGAAGCTTCATGCTCCGTGGACTCGACGGCGAAGGTGGGGATTCCCCTGACCGATGCCTTGTGCGGTACGTCAAAAGCTTGTGGCAAGGGGACGTGTTCCGGGACGGGGCGCGACGTCAGGAGCCGGAGGGAACGTCCGGACGCGGGGACTCGGGAGCGGCTTCCGCGGTGGAAATCTGCGCAGCGGGCTCGCAGTTGGCCGGTGCCGGGGAGGGCGCCATCTCGGGACCCGCGCCGGGGGCCGCGGCGACGGAGCATTCCGACCCTTGGAGTTGTGGTTCGGACGGTGGCGGGGCGGGTTCCGGTGCAGTTTGAGTCGGAGAACCAGCATCAGAGTCCCGGAGCTCCGGAGTTGTGGGGGAGGTGCTTGCAATAGAAGCCTGCGCAGCCGCGGCGGATTCGAAAGCTGCGGATTCTTCACCCGTGGCAGGGGATGGTCCGGTGACTTCGCCCGTTTCGGTTTGGGCGGCTGGTCCGGGCGATTGTCCTCCGTGGGCCGGGGCTTCCGCAGTGGCGGTTGCCGCTGCGGCCGGAGCGGTAAGCTTGGCAGTGGCCTGGGCCGGGGCGGCGGGTTTGACGGGCTTCGGGGCGGGCTTTTTGGCCACCTCCAGGGCGCCGTTGGAGAATTCGATGACGTGCCCCTGATGGATCAGCCAGTGAAGATCGGCGATGATCTGGGTTTGTTCCGGGGTTGGCGTGGGAGGTTGGGGTGGCTGCGTTGTGCCGGCCGGTTCGGGCTGGCCGGGGGTGGACGCCTCTTGCGGCTGGGGCGTCGGCTTGGGGGAGGGGGCCAGGGCCTCGAGCAGGTCGCGTCGCGTGCAATGCGGATGGTCCAGGATATACTGGACGATCCGCTTCACATTGAGAGAGACGGGTGTGTTCTCGATGTCCAGGTAGTGGGGGCGGGCGACTGCCACATGGGTGATGGTGCGGTTGACCTTGAAGAACTGCAGTCCATGGGCGGCGAACTGCTGGCTCAAGGCGGTGGCCAGCTGAAGTGGGAAATGGCGTTGTTCTTCGACG
>JAOADM010000281.1 GCA_026417315.1 Limisphaera sp. | reverse complement strand
GCCCAGTCGTGCGGGATTCGGACCCGCCGCACGAGGTCCACGTCCAGGGACACCTCGCCGGCCAGGGGATACCGGAACGTGTCCATGTACACCAGGTACGGGTGCGGGCCCAGGATGCTCTTGAGGGCGCGCAACAGCGGCGTCACCAGCAGGCGCATCACCCGGCCGTTGAGTCGATCCGTCACGCGGGCGTAGTAGCCCTTGCAGAAGTCGAAGCCCAGGCTGGGGTGCGCCACGGGATAACACAGCCGGGCCAGCAGTTCGCGGTTGTAGGTGAGAATGTCACAGTCGTGCAGGGCCACCATACGTACCTGCTCGCTGGCCAGAACATAGCCAAAGCACATCCAGACATTGCGACCCTTGCCCGAGGGACCGGGGTACAAATCATTCTCCTCCAGCTTGCGGTAGAGGGCGCTGAGCCGGGGGCCGTCGTTCCACACGATCACCGGTTTCTGCGGAAGTTGCGCGAAAAACCGGCGTGCGCGCTGGAAATCCCGGTTTCGGGTGGCCCCGTCCAACCCCACGATGATCTGCCGCAGGTAAGGAACCTCCTTCAGCTCTCGAACGATCAGCCGGAGTGCCCTGGTCCCCAACTCGCGGACGTGACAGGGCAGGACCAGTCCAATGGGAGTCTCCTGCACGTACACCATGAGCTCCCGTTCCAGGCGCCGGATGTCCGGCACACCCAGCCGGTGCAACGTAGCAATCGCTCCGGTTTGGAAAAAGTCGGCCATTTGATTGCCAATCTTGCGCTTTCGCGACGCGCCCCCGAATCCCACCCCGGCAGGGCTCTGCCCCGACGCACTCCCCCCTTGCACGCCCGGGTTGGCCCAACCCTGGCCGCCGCGCCCACGAAACGGTTGCGGTGCCCCCGCCCGGATTCCGATCCCGGGCACGCAACTCATCCCCACGACCACGCGGCAGACTGCGTCATGCTGCCCTCCGGAGAACGACCCGGTCAAGCCAACATGCCGGAAAAGGCGAATTTTGGAGCCGGACTTTGCGAGGGGCCTCGCTGTCTTCGGCGAACAACAGAGGGGGTGGCACCGCAGCCCCGCAAGTCGAGCCTCCCCCGATGCCTCGACAAGCACGGCACAACCCCCCGCGCGAAATGCTGCCGGAGCCCGAAGAGACTTCGCATTGAATCCGTCCCAGCCGGCCGACCGCGTGTCTTTCCGGACCGGCTCCCTCTGCTCCGGCAAACCGGGTCTTGGCGAATCGACCGACGTTGAGTAGAACGCCCGCCGCATGTTCGAGCTGCTCAAAACCGACAACCGCACCGCGGCGCGGCTGGGCCGACTCACCACCGCGCACGGAGTCGTGGAAACGCCGGTGTTCATGCCGGTCGGAACGCAGGCCACGGTCAAAGCCCTCGACCCTCGCGAACTGGAGGAGATGGGCACGCAAATCATCCTGGGCAACACGTACCACCTCTACATCCGACCCGGTCTGGACATTCTGGAAGCGGCCGGCGGACTCCACCGGTTCATGAACTGGTCCAAGCCGATCCTCACTGACAGCGGGGGCTATCAGGTCTTCAGCTTGGCCAAAATTCGCAAGGTCCATGCCCACGGAGTGGAGTTCCGGTCCCACGTGGACGGGGCCCGGCTGTTTCTGGGGCCGAAAGAGGCGATGGCCATCCAGCGGGTTTTGGGCTCGGACATTGCCATGGTCTTCGATGAATGCCCGGCCTACGACGCCCCGCCCCGGGAACAGCGGTTGGCCGTGGAGCGGACCCTTCGCTGGGCCCGGGAGTGCCGCGAGCAACCCCGCGCCGAGGGTCAACAGGTCTTCGGAATCGTCCAAGGGGGCACTTCGGCCGAATTGCGGGAACATTGCGCCCGCGAACTGGTGGCCATGGACTTCGACGGCTACGCCATCGGTGGCGTCAGCGTGGGCGAGCCGGAGCCGGAAATGTTCCGCGCCGTGGAGATGACCGTGCCGTTCCTGCCGCCCGAGAAGCCCCGCTACGCGATGGGACTCGGCACGCCCGCGCAAATCGTGGAATTGGTCGCCCGCGGGGTGGACATGTTCGATTGTGTGCTGCCCACCCGGGTGGCCCGCAATGGAACCGCCTTCACCCGTCGGGGCGCCTTCCCGTTAAAAGGGGGCGCCTACAAGGCCGATTTTCGCCCCATCGAGGAGGGCTGCGAGTGTTTTGCGTGCCGCCATTTCACCCGCGCCTACCTGCGCCATTTGTTGAACGTCAACGAAATCCTCGGCCTGCGCATGGTCAGTGTGCACAACACTCACCTTTACTTGAAACTGATGGCCGACATCCGGGCGGCCATCCGTGCCGGGGCCTTCGAGGACTTCCGCCGCGAGTTCGTGGCCGGATACGTGCCCAGCCGACGGGTGCTTTCCGCGCGAGCGGCAGCAGCGTTGGAACGTTGAGCAGGCGCTCGAGGCCGCCCCCGACGACAAGTTGGGCCGTCCCGCCTCCGGAGTCGGGCGCTCGCCTACAGGGGCAGAGACCGAGCCGCCTCGTGCAGGATCTCGGCACTGCGCCGCAGAGCCGCCTTCTCGGAGCGATTGAGCGGAGGCAACAAGGTCGCCCGAATGCCCTCGGCTCCCACCACCCGCGGCAGGGAGAAGCAAACCGGCGCAAACCCGCTCAAATGTCCGTCAAAGGCGCTCAGGGTCAGAACCACCCGCTCGTCATCCCGGATTGCCTTCACGATGCGGGACAATCCCGCCCCGATGCCATAGTACGTGGCCCGTTTGCCGGCGATGATCCGGTAGGCGGCCCGTCGCACCCCGTCGTCAATCCGCGCTTTCACCTCGGGCGTCAGGTCCCGCCCCGTCTGCCGGGCAAAGGTCTCCAGGGGCACGCCCCCTGCCCGGGCACTCGACCACACCAGCACCTCCGAATCCCCATGCTCCCCCAACACGTACGCATGCACCGACTGGGGAGCGATCCCGAGGTGTTCCCCCAACAACGCCCGGAACCGCGCCGTGTCCAAAATCGTTCCCGAGCCAACCACGCGGTCCGGCGGCAGCCCGGACAATCGCAGCACGATCTGGGTCATCAAATCCACCGGGTTGGTGGCCACCACGAGAATCGCCCCGGCGGCGTGGGGCCGCAGGCGCGACATCACCTGTTGGAACACCGCGGTGTTGCGCTCCAGAAGCTGCAAACGCGTCTCGCCGGGCTGCTGATTGACGCCGCAGGCCAGCACCACGACCCGTGCCCCCACCAGATCCGCATAGTCCCCGGCCATTACGCGCACCGGCGAGCCAAAAGGGACGGCGTGCAGGATGTCCTCGGCCTGCGCCCGCGCCAGCTCCGCATTCGCATCCACCAGCACGAGTTCGCTGGCAACTCCGCGCAGGACCATGGCGTACGCAGCACTGCTGCCGACAAATCCCGTGCCGATGATGCCGACTTTCATGGAGCGCGAGGGATTGCGCAAACAGGGGAGGAACCTGCGCGGTCAGGCCCCGATTTGGGCCCGGATGGCGGCCGCGATTCGGCCCGCCCAGTGTTCCAAAAGGGCGGCATCCGGGCCCTCCAACAACAGACGCGCCTTCGGCTCGGTCCCCGAATAGCGCAGCAACAGCCGGCCGCCCTGCGCCTGCAGGGCCTTCTCCGCCTCCGCCTTCAGCCGCGGCACCTCCGCCAGTTCTTCGAACGGGCGCTTCTCGCGCACTTTGATGTTCATCTGCACCTGGGGGAATCGCTCCCAACAACGGGTCAACTCACTGAGCGGCTTCCCCGTGGTGCGCATGATCCGGAGAATTTGCAGTGCGGCGACCAGGCCGTCGCCGGTCGTGCCGTGGTCCCGGAAAATGAGATGGCCACTTTGCTCGCCGCCCAGGTTGTAACCGTTGCGCATCATCTCCTCGATGACGTATTTGTCGCCCACCTGGGTGCGCACCACGCGGCCTCCGGCGGCCTCCACGGCGCGATCCAGACCGGCGTTGCTCATGACCGTGGCCACCAGCGTGCGATCGGCCAGCGTTCCCTGGGCCAGCATCTCGAGCGC
>JAOADM010000027.1 GCA_026417315.1 Limisphaera sp. | reverse complement strand
GCCCAGGGCCCCAGCCGCGCTTTCCACCTCGGATTCACCCGCGCGATCGCCCGCGCGTCCAAACCCGCCCCGCCCATCTGCACAAAATACCGCCGCTGCCGACCCCCGGGCCCATCCCACTCCGTCCATCCCAGGTCCCAACGCCGTTCGCGCCCCGCCACAACGCGGTCCCACGCCCGCAGCCCCGAGCGCCGCAAGCCCAGCTCCCGCGCCCAGACATTCGCCGTCCCCATCGGCAACACCCCCAGGCGCACCCGCTCGAACCCGTCCGGGACCTCGCCGATGCCGTTGAGCACTTCGTGCACCGTGCCGTCCCCACCGGCCGCCACGATCACCTCGACCCCCTCCTCCACCGCCTGCGCCGCCAGCACCCGACCCTCCCCCGCGACGCGCGTCCACTGCACCGTGCCCGAAGCCGCCACGCGGCCTTCGAGGTGTTGGCGCCACCGACGCACGCCCCGCGCCGCGGGATTGGCAATCACACAAATGCGCATCCGTCGAACCCTCGCCCTGCTTTGCCTCGGGCTCCGAACGGGGCCGTCCTCACTCCACGCACGGGCCCCCGTGCGCGAGCGCGCCCCCCGGCTTCCGCCGCTCAGCGCAGATACTTCAGCGCCACAAATCCGGCCACGCCCAGCACCAACACCCCCCAGGCCAGCCAGTCGAAGTACTTCTCGATCCACCCCTTCACCTGCGGCCCCAGCAGGTAAATCGCCCCGCCAACCAAAAAGAACCGAGCAGGCCGTCCCACCGCGGACGCCACCACCAGCGTCCAAAAACTCACCTCACAAACCCCTGCCGCCACGGTGAAAACCTTGTATGGGATGGGCGTGAACGCCGCCGTCAGAATCGCCCAAAACGCGTTCTGCTCGTACAACGCGGCCACTCGATCGAACGCCTCCTGGGAAAACACATACGGGATGAAAAACCCCTTCCCCGCCTGCCACGCCCCGTAACCCAGGGCATAGCCGAACATTCCACCCAACACCGATCCCACCGAGCACACCAGGGCAAAAAACAGCGCCCGCCGCGGAGCCCCCACGCTCAGGGCCAGCAGCAGCACGTCCGGCGGCACGGGAAACACCGACGACTCGGCAAAAGCGATCCAGAACAGCGCCCAGGCGCCACCCGACCGTTCCGCCCAGCTCACCGTCCACTCATACAACCGACGCAACCAGGCCGACGGCCCGGTTCTTGCCCGCGGAGACACTTCGCTCATGCGGCAGGCGAAAGAACCCCAACCCCCGCCCGCCGTCAAGCCACCGGCCACCACATCCCAACGCCCGGTGCCCGGGGTCGGATGGTAAATCCGCCCGGGCGTCTGCCTTTGGGAACGCGAGGCTCGCCTTTCGCTTTGTTCCTGCGCGGCCTCACCTCCCCCATACGAGCCCGCACGCAAGCAAGGATGAAATCCTCGCCGCCGGCAGCCCGCGCAGTCCGACCCGGCTCCGGCGACTCTTCTTGCCGCGGGCGCCGTGAGATGGCCTTCTGTGGCTTGAGTGCAAAGGCGGCTGCGGAATCAATCGACAATGTCGCCCGTTGCCGGACTCGACGGCGAACCAACGCTCGGCAGCCGCACTATCCGCCGAAGCCCTGCCCTGCCTGGTCGGGCTGGTCAGCAGCCGTGCGAGGACTTTCCCATTGGATCTTGACGCTCTGCTCGAGCTTCAAATCGGCCAGCATCTGCTGTAACTCCGTTTCCAGCGAGGCCGCATCCGGCGCCGGCACGTCCAAACACAGCTCCACCCTGACTTTCAGATCGGAATGGAGTGCGCGAAGCGGAGGCAGGAGCCGGGTCCCGAGTCGATTCCACAACTCGGACGGCACGGTCCCCACAATCCGTAGCGTCCGCACCTGAGGTTCGGGACCGGAACCCGCCGAAACGGGCCGGGCTTCCCCACGCGACGCCGCCCTCTCTGCCAGCGACGCCGGGGGAGGAACGGGTTCCGGCGCCGGTGCCGCAGCCGGCTCCACCCCTTTGGACTTGAGGGCCCGCGCCTTCTCTTTGGAGAGCAGGAAAACATTGGGCTCGAAGGCCACTTCGTCGGCCAAAACGGGTTCCTCGAACCATACACGCTCATAGGTGCCATCCGGCCTCTGGCCCGAAGCCAATCCGAACTCTCCGCGCCTCACGAATTCGACGATCCTTTCTCGCAACGTGGCATCGGGATCGACCAATCGCGTCAGCGAGCCGTTCAGGAAACTCTGGCGCAAGCTGGCCAGCGGCCAGACGCCACCGGGTTTCAAAGCCGGCGGCCAGTTCCGCTCCAGGTACCCGGCGCCGACCGACTCACTCAAGTAGCCCTCGGCCTTGAGCGCGGCAATCACGCGCCCCCCCAGCGTTTGACCGCTGCTCGAGTGACCTGCCCCCAGGTCCAGCACCCTCAGGCCACCTTCCGCCCGATCATCCGCAATGACGGCAAATCGGTAGGCTCCCCACACTTCATCCCTGGCGGCCTCCTCGGCAGCGCGGAGTTTCGAGTCGATTTCCGCCCGCTCGGCGCGATCGAAATCGCCGCCCAGGATTCCCTCGGCCACTTCGCGCTGCACCCGCCGCCAGGCAAGGCACAGCTCCACCTTTTCCCGGAGATCCCGCCCCGGCTTCTTGACGCACCAAACCAGCGCCCCGGGGTACAGCCGCGGCGACGTACCCCTCTGCCGGGTCCAGATCCGGATCCTGGCACGCAGAGCATCGTCACCGTTCCACTGTTCCTCCGGATCCATGACCACCAACGTCAAGCGGGGCGAATCCGGCACGTCTGCCCCATCCTGCGGGAAAAACACGATCGGGAGGCTGGAGCCTCGCCGAAACTCGGCCTCCACAAGCCGACGCATTTCGGGCTTGATTTCCGCCTCCTCGTCCAGCGAGGCACGCCGATCGCTCACCACCTTCTTCAGCGTCGGCCGAAAATCGATCCTGAACCCGTCCGACCCGACCCGGCGGATGAAATAGGCCCGGTCCTCCAGCGCGAAGACGGCGTTGTCAATGGAGGTGGTGTCCATCTCCGGTTCGCCCAACGCGAAACGCAATTCGGGAAGGTGCGCGACCCTGTCGGTTTGGCCCCCGGAAGATTCGAACAGAATCGCCGTGCCCACGCGTCGGTGAATGCCCTCCAGCGGTCCTCGGGTATCGGCATCCAGGGCCACGGCGTGAGATCGCTCCCCCGCAATGTCGGCTTCGATCGCGGCCGCGAGCCGTGACTCGCCCAACTGCCCTAGGATCGTGCTCCGAAACCCCGGGTCATGCAGCGGCGCAGAGCCCAGCGTGATCACGGGTTCACGGCGTGCCGAGCGGAACCCTTCACGGTAGACCCACGCCACCCACTGGGCCAACATCGCCAGGGTTCCCCGCGTTTGCTGATACTGCGGCAGGGCCCGCCACTTGCGCTGAAAAACCGATAACGTGGCCGGGTGAAACGGGTAGCAGGCCTCAAACTTCTGACGGAGGTGTTCCCGGGCTTTTGCCTCCGTGGTGGCCGTATCCACGGCCGTCCACTCCGGCGGAAGCTGCGCCCGCCGCTCAAAACACCAATCGGCAAACGCCCGGGCCACGTTCCGGCGTGTCCGTTCCCCGCCAAGATCCTCGAACAGGCGCCGCCGGATCACCTCGCTGATCTCCGCCTCGTCATTGGCGATGAGATCCCGCGCGACCCGCCGCACCACTTTCGTAATCCGTTCCTGCCATTGGAGATCCCACTCGCTCATCTCGACCTGGCTGCGGGGCAGGCTGATGACGGCGGCGCCATGGGTCGTTCCCGTCATGGCCACGGTCAGATTTTGAAGGAATGCATGAAAGGAATCCGCCATGCTGCGGTGGCGGTTGAGGTAGTTCAGCACCTCATCGAAAAGAATCAGCACGGGCGCACCGGCCATCCGGAACAGGCGTCCCAGCGCCTCGGTTCCGGGGGGCGTGGTTTTCGACGCGGTTCCCAGCGCCTCCACACCCCGGTCGCCCGCCAACTGCCGGGCCAGGTCAATCCACGGAGTCTCCCGTCCCTCCTGGGGGTCCCACGCATTGCCCACGAACACGGCCACCCGCGCATGCGGGACCGCACCCAGCCCGGTCTCGCGCAAGAGTTCCGACACCCCGGAATAGGCGACCGCCGTTTCCCCGCTGGTGCCCAGATGATACAGCGTGGCCAGGGTATGGGTCTTGCCGCCCCCGAACTGCGTGATCAGCGTCAGAACCGGCGCGGTGTTGTCGGTTCGGCCCGCCAACCGGCGCAGCACCATTCCCACATGCTCCCGCAACGCCCGCGTCCAGCACGTGCGCTGGAAGAATTGGGCCGGGAACCGGTAATCCTCCGGCGCCGTGCCGGCCACCACCTGCTCCAGGGCAATGGCGAACTCGTCCGGGTTGAAGGACCGCCCTTCCCGAACCTCTTTGCGCGGTGTCACGACTTTATACCAGGGATCCATTCGTTCCTCCTGCTCGAACCTGTGCCCGGCGAAGCCCGGCGCGGAACTCGTTCAAAAAATCTCCCAGCGACGGCTCTGCCTTGCCGGCGCGGTACAGGTCCATGGCCGCCACCAGCTCGGGAGCGAACTCCATCCCGCCCAGAGTGGAGGGGTGGCCGGCGCGGCGCACGGCGTCGGCCAGCGCCCTCTTGTAAAAGTCTCTTGTGCATTTCCCCGTGCCGAGGTTCGGGCGAGAGCCGACGACCTGATGAAACGAATCGGGATCCGCCAGATACCACCGCTCGATATGCGGGTCGGGACACGCAGCGATGACCTTGTCCCGGTGCCGCTCTCCCGTCGCTTCCAGGATCTCCCTCTTCTTTCCGGCAAAGGAGACGCAGTTTCCGTCCATTCCCACGACGATGAGATCGGGCGCGGTCTCGGCAGCACTCTCAATCAGCCGCTGGAAGCTCCGGAACTCCTGCATTGCCCGTCCACGTCCCCCCCGCGCCGACCGGACGCGGACCTGTACGGGAACCCTCGCCTCGCTCGCAATCCGCAAAACGAGCGGCCGAAGAAACTGCTCATGCGCACGATCCTCGGCAAAAAGGTCTATGACGATCGGCTTATTCATCGAGGAACCCCCGGAGCATGAGACCCTCGAACCAACCGTCCTCCGTCGCGGTTGTGAGCGCCTCGGCCAGTTCTCGATTCTGAAAAAGCGGTCCGGTTGTCTCGAATGGTTCAACCACGGTGGCGGCACCCTCGCGCCGGACGTTGAAAAGCCCAACCTCCCCGGGGCGCGAGCGAGCCACCTTTAACACAGCGTCGCAAAACAACGGGGAATGGGTGGTCACGATCAACTGCCGGTCCTCCTCCAGCGCCAGCGACGTCAGAAGTTGAGCCACCAGTTCGAGTCGGCGCGGATGCACGCCGTTCTCGGGCTCCTCGAACGCCACCACCGATCCTCCCCAGGGATTCACCGCCACGGCGCACAACGCCAGGACACGAAGCGTCCCCTCGGAAATGATCCGCGACGAGTAGTCCACGCCGGCCTGCCGGATCTGGAGGTCCAACGTGCCCCGACGCGTGTCGAGGTCCACCGCCAGACTTTCCACGCTCGGCACGATGGACCGCAGGGTACGCACAATCGCATCAAACCGTTTCGGATACTCGCCTTTCAACCGGTACAGAAACGGCGCAATTTCCCCGCCCAGAACCCCGATGTCCCGGGCGTCCGAAGGGGGTTGGGCCGCCCGCATCGCCACACGAGGATCCAGGTAATACGTGCGCCAACCCGAAAGCTCCTGCCGCGTGCGCTCCAGGGCCCGGTATTCCACACCCCCCAGGCGCGGATCCGAGAGGATCGAATGATTGAGTCCGACGGGTTCCTGACGCGGATGCGCGGGTTTGCTCTTCCGCCGGATGTGGAGATTGGCATCCACCTTCTCAATCACGGGTTTGCCCCATGGTTCCCCGGTGGATTTGAGGTGCGCCAAATACTCATCGGAGACCGCCAAACGGCCCGAGGCGGGCTCGATGGCCACCTCGATCCGATACCGGTAGCGCTCTTTCTCCACACTCAGGTCGGCTTCCAGGCTGAAGGTGGCGCGGCTCAACGCCAGCAAGGCCGGCAATCCCCCGCTGGGAAACGAAAAGGCCTCCACCGGATAGCCGCGAATGGGCTCCGCAAGCGCATCCGTCAGCGTCCGAAGCGTCCCGATGCGGGACAGCGCCTGGATGGCGTCGAGCAGGTTGCTTTTCCCCGCCGCGTTGGGGCCAAAAAGCACCGCCATGCGCGGCAGCTCGATCGTCACGTCGGCAAGCGACTTGAACCCGCGAATCGTCAGTTTTTTCAGCATCAGCGCACCTTTACCTCGGCACCGCCAGGAGCATCGCGTCCAGCAGACGCTTTTCCTCGCTGCTCTTCGGATAGAGGGCGGAGAGCGCATTGGCAAGCCGGAGGAAGTCCGGTCCGCGTTCGCGTTCCGCCTGCAGCAGCGCCCGCAGCGCACGGGCGCGACCCCCGGCCTGCAACAACATGGCCGCGTGCAGGCGGTCCAGCGTCGTCGCCGCCCGACCGATCTCCAGGGGCTCCTCCCTTCCGCTTCGACCGCTCCCCGGATCCAGGGCCCCTTCGTCGGTCTGGTGCTGGCACAGATCCATCGCCGGCCACGACATCCGCGCAGATCCGCAAAGCCCCGAGGCGCCGTGCCGAAACGCCACCGACCCGGACTTTACCGGAAAGCCGCCCCTTGGAACCGCGCCCGAACTCATGGTCGGCTGGTCGCGAGTTCCGGGCGTTTGCGTCCCCGAGACCGATGCGGATGGCGCAATGCTTCGAGCAACGGCCCGCGCACGACCGGGCAGCCGAGCCGCTCAAGATTTGCCCGACCCCCATGCTTTCTCAAGGCCCGCCCCTTCGCCCTCGGGGGGATTGAGGACTGCTGCGATCCGGTCGAGTTTCTCTCGCACCTCCGGGTGCACCTCCTCGGGCTTCATGCACGCCGCCAGCAAATATAAATCCTTCTTGGGCGTGCTCTTTCCCAGGTCTTCCAGCAGCGGGATCAGGAACTCGTCGCTGGCTTTCACCCGCACGAGGGACACGGGCTCTCCGGACAGGTCGTGCCCGGGCGGGACCTGCCGATAGAACGCCTTCTCCACCCGCTGATCCAGCAGCGGAAAATCGAGGAAGCGCTTGATCGCCTCCGGATGAAGCAGGTAGTTCTCGATCTCATAACGCCGCCAGCGCAGAACTTCCAGGCCCGCCGCCGTCATCTCCTGGTCCGGCTCCTCACGATTGTCCCCGTCCAGAAGGCACAGGCCGCGCAGGTTGGGAAAGGCAATGCGCATGGCAAAAAAGTGGGCCTTCGCCTCATGCAGACTTCTCCCTCCGAGCCAGTGAACGAACGGTCGCTTGAAAAACCGGCTCGCCGGATGCCCGAGAATCCGTGCCCACTCGGCCAGGATCCGCTCGTCCGTCTCACCCTCGACGTAAAGGACGGCCCCGACCTCCGCTCCCAACAGAAGGTCGGTGGTGGTGAGGCGCTTGAGGGCCTCCCGCAGTTGATCGCGCTCCGTTCTACTGGCGAGCCGCCGGGGACCCGAGCCGAAAAACCCGAGCACACGAGAAGGCTCCGTGGCATCGAGGACTACCTCGGAGTGTGTGGCCACGATCACCTGCCCGCCCCGCTGCCGGGCGACCTTCCGAATGAGGTCGTAAACCTGCCTTTGCAGAATGACGTGCTGGTGGGCATCCGGCTCGTCGAGCAACATGACGCTGGCCGGCCGCGCGTAAAGGAAAGCAAGCAGGAGCAGTACCTGAAGGGTCCCGCTCCCCGCGTTCGAGAGATCCAGCGGCCGCTCGTGGCCGGGTTCGCGGTATTCGCAAATGATGTAGGGCTGGGCGGCCGAGTAGGAAGGTTCCAGCAGCTCGATCCTGAACAGATCGTGGATGTGTTCCGCGAGCGCCGCCCAGTTTTGCTTGTTGTGTTGCGCGATTTCCCACAGGAGGTTTCTCAGGATCTCGCCCGGCCTTCCCTGCCCCACGAGGAGATCCTGCATGCCACGCTCCCGCCTTGGCTCGTCGCGCTCGATGCCGGAAAGAGGGGGAACGTGCACAATCTGCAACTGCGCCGCCGCCTGCGGCGGAAAAGCCTGGATGTCCTCCGGCTCGAGTTTCTTGGCGTCCTTGGGGCGCACGTACACCAGCTCGGGATTGGCATACTGGAACTCCAGCCCGCAGCTCCACGGCTTCTCCCGGGTCCCACCCTCGACGACGATCTCGATGAGACGCGGTGTTCCGGGCCTGTCCCCATCGCCTGTGACCCGCCGGTCCTCCCATAGCAGGTTCATCTCTCGAACGGGCACGGCGGTGAAGTCCGGCCGCGTGATTGCCACCCCGGATCGCTTGAGCGCTTTGCCCCCCCTTCGCTGGGCAACCCACCGGTCGAGCCCCAGCTTCCAGGTGGCGATCGCTTGCAGCAAGGTGGACTTTCCGGCGTTGTTGGGCCCGGCGAGGACCACGGCATCCTCGAGCTCGAAGCACTGCTCGCTGAAGCGCTTGAAGTTGCGGACTGTTACGCGGCGGATCATGACTACCTCGGCACCGCCAGGAGCATCGCGTCCAGCAAACGCTTTTCCTCGCTGCTCTTCGGATAGAGGGCGGAGAGCGCATTGGCAAGCCGGAGGAAGTCCGGTCCGCGTTCGCGTTCCGCCTGCAGCAGCGCCCGCAGCGCACGGGTGCGACCCCCGGCCTGCAACAACATGGCCGCGTGCAGGCGGTCCAGCGTCGTCGCCGCCCGGCCGATCTCCAGGGGCTCCTCCCTTCCGCCTCCACCGCTCCTCCAACCCCCGGCCGAGTACCCCTGCGCGGGGCGCTCGAACAACTGCAGCTGGGCTGAACGTTCACCCGTCTCGAGTCCCCGGGCCATTGCTTCAGCGCTTTCCTTGCCGAAAAGCACCTGCGCGCGCTCCTGCAACGAAAGCAGTCGCACCATCCCCTTGCTGGTCTCGATCACCCGTCCTTCCCACTTGGGGAGGTCGATACCCAGCGGCTGCGCGAATCGACGCACGACATCGAAGACGAGCGCGTAGCCCTTCGGCCTTTTCGGTACAGATTCTTCCTCGTCTGGTGCCTCCGCTGGAAGCTCCTCTTCGTCCCCTTCCGCTTCCGGGGTGGCTCCCGGTTCCCCGTTGGTGCTTTGCAAGGTCCAGAGGAAGAGCGCCGTCAGCCGCGCGTCTTCTTCGAGCGCCCCGGCCACCCCGTTGCGGGCCCGGGCTTCGGCCGTACCCAGCACGTTTTCCAGGGCGGTTCGACCGACCACCTCCCAGACCTTTTCCAAGAACTCGGCCAACGTGATCTCGCGCCCCTCGGCCGTCTCGACCCGGCGGTAGCGACTGAAAATCTCCAGTGCCGGACCAATGCAGGCAAAGACCAGGTCGGCGCCGCGGATGCCTTCGGCCTGCAAACGCTCCATCCACTCGCCCACGCGCCCGGGCAGTTCCCGCAGCACCTCGGCCCAATCGCCGACCGGGGCATCCTGCGGCCGCGGGCGGCAGATGAGGTGGACGCTGGTCGCCAGCGCCGCCGATTCGCGAGCGCGCAGGCGTGCGCCTCGCTCAGTGGCAATCGGCCAGGAGCCGGTGATCGTCCAGCCACCGCGGATCAGCCCCGAAAGCAGGGCCTCCCAGCCTTCGGTGGTTTTGTGGGCGAAGACCACGGAGCCGATCCCGTTCTCGCGCAGGATGCGCCGGCCTTCGGCGAACGCGCGGGCCATCGCCTCTTCGTAGAAGGCCTTGTCCTTGGGCCGCCCGTCGTCGGTCTCGGAGCGCTCGTTCTGCACGGCCTCGCGCGTCTTCGGCGTGAGCGGATTAGTCGGATCGAAAGGATCGCGCAGCAGCGGATGGCCCGGCAGCGCCCGCTTGAGCCAGACGAAGAAGAAATCCGAAAGATCGGCGTAGGGGACCGCGTCGTAATAAGGCGGATCGGTGAACCACACCTGCGCCGCCTCGTCGGGGAGCGGATGTCCGGTGGCGTCCGCGTGCTCAATTTGGGCGGCATGTGATCCTATTGCGCTAAAAAGCTCCACAACACCGGCCATTGCTTCCACGAGCTCTGGAAACTCCTCCTCTTCGACAATTGGCACCATCTCCAGGAAATCCCATACGATCGGCAAAGCTTGCCTCGCAAACGTGCCACGAGGAGCTTGGGTGCTGGATATCCATGAAACCAATGATGATAGACGCTCTGATTGCTTCGATGTGGCGATCGCCATCGCCGTCCGCACCACCTCCGTCAGCGCACTGTTTTCCACACTCTCTGTGGCTTTGTGGTGCGCCCGGACCAGCCGCACCAGCGTCACCAGCGCGACCTTCTGCCGCGCGGTGAAGAGGTCGCCCCACTGAAGCATGCCGTAGCGCTGCACTCGGAAGCCAAGGGTTCCAGTTGGTGGCAACGGCTCATCCGGCACCGGGCAGAGGCCTGGTCTGCCGCTGCACTCCCACTCCTCGAGGATTTGGCGCAGACGCTCCTGGGCCCGGAAGACCGCCTGGTAATCGCGCGCGGTGGACAGCCGGTAGTGCCGTCCCTGCTCCCCCGGTTTGAGCGTCACCACCGCCAGAAGCCGCGCGCCGCCGATTCGCCGGCCCTGCTCATCGAACACCACATCCGCCCCGCCGCGCTGGGCGGCAAGTTGTGCCCGCACCCGGTCGGGTGGAAGCACTGTCCCACAGCAAAGGCACGTCCCCCGGGCACGGGTCACGGTCCCAATCGGCACCTCCCTTTCGTTCTCCGGTTCAAACAGCTCGAACTCGACCCGCGGCGGTTCGCCCCCGGGCCGCACGACGCGATACCGCAGCGCCCGTTTGCGGCTCGGCTTCTTGCACAACCAAAACGAGCGTACGAGCGGGATCTCCGCGCCGCAGTTCGGCGCCTCGCAGCGCACGGTGCGGGCCCACAAGTAGGCGATGGGGGTCGCCCCATCGGGGTCCCCGGGGTAGAGGTCGGCAAGCTCTTCTTCCGCCCTGCGCCTGATTTGGGCGCCGACGCGTCGGAGGGCCTCCGCGAGCCGCGGTCCATGGCGCGGGACGTCCTCGAGCATCACCTTGAGAATCAGGCAGGCGACCGGGTTGAGATCGCTGGCGAACGCCTCGCAACCCAGGCGCAGGGCCTCCAGGGGGATCGAGCCGCCGCCGGCAAAGGGGTCCACCACCAGCGGCGCTTCGTCACCATGCGCGGCTTTGACCAGGGCACGGGCGGCTTCCAGGTAGGTTCCATGGCTGGCCAAATCCCAGTTGGCGAAGTCGGCAATGAAGCGCAGCAGGGCCCGGCGCAGGTCCGGGTCGGTCGGGCCCGCCTGACAGCCCGGCAGGGGGCGCAGAAGCCTTCTGGCCTGCCCCTTGAACTCCGCCGGACAGAGCGGATCGCACGGATCGGGCAGCAAGAGCCCCAGCAAGACCGCCCGGCAGGAGGCCAGCGGACGCCTCGCCCACCATAGATGCAGCGTTGAGGGATGCCCGTGCCGGATGGACTTCTCCCGCGCCGCGTGCCGCGATACCTCGGCGATCGGAAAGTCCACCTCCGCCAACCGCTTGCATTCTTTGGGGATCACAGCCTCGGACGCTCCTTCCACAGGCGCACGATGAAGCGACTCTCCTCCGCGATGAGATCGGGGGCGGTGCCGTTGTGCTCGCGCATAGCCCGTATGATTTTGCGCGGCACGCCCAAGCCCGTGGCCTCAATGTAACGGTAGTCCCGGAGGACCTCTTTGATCAGGTCGTTTCGTGATGCCCGGTACCCGGCGCGCATCTTTTCCACTGTGACCGTATTCGGGAGGCGCCCCGGGGAAATGACCTCGAGCCGGTCCGAGTAAATCGACAGTTCGATCTCACAAACGGAAATGGTGTAGTCGCGGTGGGCGACGGCGTTGACAATGGCCTCCCGCACCGCCTCGAGGGGGTAATCCCACCGTTCCCGGCGTCGGCCCCCGGAGTCAATGCAAGCCCGGACCTCGACGTGGCGGCGCACAAAGTCGAGGGCCTGCTCGATCACGCCGTGTTCGATCGCCTGACTGTGTTCCGAAAAGGTCTCTGGCAGCCTGGGATAGGTGTGCCCGGCCTCGGATGGCAGCGCCGGCCACAAGGAGACGAGAGGACCGCGCAGCGCCTGTCTCGCTTTTGCCGCATCATCCTTTTCCGTGCCGGGGTAGGCCACGGCGCTGATGCCGGCCTGGGGCAGATAACGATTGGGTCGCTTGCCAAAAAGCACAAGGCCCCCCACGGTGGGCATGGCCCTCCCCCGGTCTTCCACCATCAGCTCCGTGTTGCACAAGAGACGGACCCAGGAGTCGATGTCCTCGGGATCGGGGGCGTCCTGCCGGCGAATGTCGCGGAAGTAGTTCACGAGGCGACGTACATCCAGATCCTGAAACGAGGCTCCCGGAACCGGCTTGCGGTCATACGGAATGTGCCCGGCCTGCATGGAGAGGCGTGCCTCCTCTTCCCTGGTGGCCTCGCGCGTCGTGGTCCCCACCCGGACCATGGTGACCCAGGAGTTCTCGCCGTTGCGCAGAAGTTCCAACAACTCCGTTCGCGTCATCCTCGTGGCTTTCCTTGTACGTCCCTCGTTTCAAAACCCGTATTTGAGGCGTCGAAGTTCAAAGGCCTCCCGGCCGCCCTCCAGGACCTCCTCCACGAGCTCTCGGACGGAACGAGCATCAATGGAGGCCATATGCTCCTTCGGAATGGTTGCCCGTCCATCCTGCCCGGCCTCCCCCGAGGCGTTCAATCCAAGGATGAGCTCCGCATCCCCGAGCACGGGGATGTTGGCATTGTGCGTGGCAAAGATGAACTGCCTCCGCCGTTTCGCCTCTCGCATCTTGGGTACGATGCCCTCCGTGATGAACCTGTTGTCCAGGTCGTCCTCCGGCTGATCCACCACCAGAGGGGCATCGGATTCGAGCAGGAGAAGCAGAAGCAGCGCGGTTGCNTTCTGGCCTGTCGAGAGCTGTTCCAGCCTCTGCCAGTGAACCGGCTGCCCTTCGCCCGCCACATTGAGTTCGATCTCGGTCGTCGCGGGCAAATCGAGTTCCTCAACTTCCATCAGGACTTCCGCCGGAGCCTGGGCGAGCCGGTCCGCTTGCAAGGATGGCAACCGATACTTTTCCACCAACACCTCTTTACCCGCCCGCCACGCGTCGCAGAGCTCCCTGAGGGAAAGGGCCTGGACCTCCCCCAGCGCCTGCATGGTCTCCGAGAGGCGCCCTGCCACCCGCTCCCGGAGGACTCGGAAAAGGGGCTCCCGGTTCCCGGCCTGATTCACCCGGACCCGCACGCGCCCGGCGAGTTCCGTGTTGACCTTGTTGGCGGCGCGCTCGAGTTGCCGAAACTCCTCGGCCTTGACGTCTTCCCACTCAACGAGCAGACGTTGGCGCTGCTCCAAGAGTTCCTTCTTGGTCCTCTGCAGAATGGCCTGCCGCTGCCGAAGCGGTCGAAGCTCCTCGATCTGACGCCGCAACTGAAGGAATTCCTGGCCGTCCACCCTTGACCTGTGCAGCTCGCGCAGGGTTTTTTCGTAGGCAGTTTGCACCGCCCTTTTCCTGACTTCCCACTTCGCCCGCACCGAAGCCAGCGCCTTTTCGGCCGCCTCGAGGGCCTGCCGCATCCGGTTCACCACCGATTCGAGATCCCGATTCAGGGTCGAAAGCACGGTTTCCAGCTCTGCCAGGGTCTCCCTGCCCGGGAGCTCCTCGAGGGCCCTTCGCGAAACGAATGTGAGGTCCACGGGTAAAGCGGACTGAAGATCCTCCAGCCACTGGCGATATGGCGCCACACACTCATCGGCCATTGCGAGCAGCCGTTCTTCACGCACCAACAGGCTCTGGTCTTTGAGGCGCTCCTCCAGCCCCGCATCCTGAAAGCGCCTTAACGTCTCCTCGAGGGCCGGAAGAGCTGCCAGGCGCTCCTCGATTTGCCTGAGCTCTCGATCCGTCTCGAGAATCTTCCTCCGCGACTGCTCGAGCTGCGCCCGGACATGGGCCTTCCGCCGGGCCAGCGTTTCGTCGCGTTGCACAAATCGTTCAAGCAGGACAGTCCGCTTTTCCGGGCTTTTCGCCAACTCGGAAATCTCGTGTTGTCCGAAGATTGCAACCCGGGGGAAGACATCCGAGGGGTTCAAATCCAGAAGCCCACCATCGGGACGCCGGACGACCGGGGGATCGGGGATGGTGCGCTCGATGCGATACTCCTGCGGAGCCGGCCGGTGAGCACGAACAAGAAGCGAAATCCGGGTGCCGCTTTTCAGGACATTCCGCACGATCCCTTCATGAGCCCTGCGGGCATCGTCACCGATCGGTTCGAGTCCGAGGACGTGGCGCAGGCTCTCAATGACCGTGGACTTCCCGGTTCCCCGCCCTCCCACGAGCACGTTGAGATTCTCGTTGAAATGAATCGCGGCTCCATCCAGGAATCCGCCTTCCCAGGCGATGGCGACGAACTCGCTGTGATTCTCGGGGGCGGGGTCGCTGTTGAGCCGAATCCGCGACCCCGGGTCGAGAAAAGCTTGCCGCAATCCCTCGACGCCCACCTCGGACATCTTGATCCAACAGGTGGCCGTCGGCTTTTCCAGATCCTCCGGGGCGGCAACGTCCGAGGCGTTGACCACGGCGACAGCCGGGCCCTCAATGGCCGCCCGGACGCGACGATAATGAGGGTTTTTGTTTTCTATGATCTTCCGAAACTCTGGGAGAAGCTCGTCAATGCGACCGGGGATCTGAACCGCGAGCAGATTCTCGTCCTTCCAGGCGCGAATTCTCGCCTGTCCGCTGAGGACCCTGAACAGGCCACCTTCGTTCGTCACGTGCGCGGCAATCGTCACTCCGCCCTGCTCGCGAACGCAGCGCAGGACGTCCGTAAAGGTCCTGCTCGATGCCCCGGAGGACGGGTGGATATCCCGGATTCCTAGCTCCCCCAAGTAGCGTTCAAGCTGGTTCTCATCCGTGTCGGGAGAATAAATGCAAAGGACATGCACACCCTCGCTGCTGGTGATCTCAAAGCCGGGAAGCACGAAGAGGTCGCGAGCCGCAGCAGCCTTGCGGATGGGGGCAACGCCTCGCACGTCATTGTGGTCCGTAACCGCCAGAACAGTGATCCCGAGGGCCGCAGCCCGGTCGATGAGCTCGCGAGCGTAGGTTGCGGCGTCCCACTGCGCCGACTGACCCCGGTACTTTTGCTGGTAATCGCAAGGATTCACCTGCAGTGCGCATTTGTGAAAGCGCGCACCGTTGGGGAGCTTCAGAACTTCAGCCAGCGGATCGGTGTTCGGTGTCATGACGGACTGCCAAACTCTGGGGGCGATTGGCGGGTTTGCGCCAGCCTGACGATGGTCTCCAAGGGGAGGGAGTAGTGAGCCACTTTCGTAACCTCGTGCCACTGGAAACGAGCGGGATCCTTGATCGGCTCCTGAAGCTGGGGCCCACCGGTGCAGTTGGTGACAACATACAGCCAGTAGCAATCGCGGCGATCTTCCGCCACCCGGCGCTCGTTCGGGGTCAGCAGGATCGTTCCGGTGGCCCCGGCCAGGCCCTTGACCTCGATGAGCCGCAGTTCCCCCGAGTTGAGGTCCAGACTGGTAATGTCGTAGCCCAGGTTCCTCTCATGCACGTCATAGACCTGCCGGCCACAAGAGCGCTCGTACTCCATGACCACCTGCATCGCAACCGCCTCGGTTTCGGGGCTCGGTTGCAATCGCCGCACTTCGGGTGCCTCGCGTTCGGGATGCGGCAGCACAAGGACACTCGCGATACGCTCGAACGCCTGGAGAGTCAAGGCGCGTTGTTTTTCCAATTCCTCCCGACGCCGCTCGCGCCGCGCGAGGAGCTCGGCATGTCGTGCCACTGCCTGGGCCAGCCGGCCCTCGGCCCCCTGTTCCCCCCGTTCCACGGCCTCTTGCGCACGGCCGATCTCCACATCGGCCCGCTGCAACAGCTCGGTCAGCGACAGCTCCACGTGCGCCGCGATCCGGTCAATCTCGCCCAGACGCTCCTGACGGGTCTCCTCCAGAAAGGGCCGGAGCACTTGTTCCTCAAGCCATGGAGTCGCCTCCGGGGCGGTGGCAACCGCCGGGAGTGTCTCGGGTGGTTGGCCCGGCGTGAAATTGCCCAGAACGTCCGGCTCGCACAACCGGGGCACGCCCTCCGAGGGAACCTCGACCGCAAAAAGGCGTTCATGGATCACGCGGCCGAGCCCGTCCACGACGCGGGCCCGGTAAAAGTCGATGCGCACGGGTTGAGCGTGCTGCAGGGAATAAAAGGTGGCTCCCTGGCTGAAGACCCCGGTCGCCCGGTCGAGGGTGTGACGTCGGATGGCCTCGAACAGCGGGTGCCCCGGGGTGACCCATTCCAGATTGTGTTGTTCGGCGGTCTCCCGGTCCGTGGAGAACCGCGGGTATCTGCCCGCCAGGGCGGGCAGTTTCCAGCCCGGATCGCGCTCGTAATTCCGGAGCGACGCCGGGGTTCGGGCAGGTTCGAAGGTGTGAGGCAGGGAGGGGACGGGCTTCAGAGTCCACGGGATGAGCTCGGCGGCTTCCCGCAGGAAACGGGCGATCGTCTCCGGGACCAGCCGCCGCTCCTGAGCTCGGGCCCGGCGCTCGATGAGCATCTGCAGGTTCAACCGCTTGGTGGCCAGCCCTTCCAGGGCATTCTGGCAGATGCGCCGGAACTCGCGTTCATCGACGTTTTTGAGCATCCGCTCTTCCAGGTCGGCTTCCCCCAGTTTGCCGGCGTAGTACTCCCGCAGAATCCGCTCGATGTGTGCGGCCGGCAACACCTCGCCCACCACGTTGAAGACGGCGTCATCCTCCAGGGCATTGCGGATCTCTTCCAGTTTCTGCAACAAGCGCTGGAGGATGCGACCCTCGACGGTGTTGGTGGCGACAAAGTTGAAAAGCAGGCAGTCCTTGCGCTGGCCATATCGGTGGATGCGCCCCATGCGCTGCTCCAGCCGATTGGGATTCCACGGGATGTCGTAATTGAAGAGGATGTTGCAGACCTGGAGGTTGATGCCCTCGCCGGCCGCCTCCGTGGCCACCAGGATCTGGATGGCGCCCTCCTTGAACTGCTGCTCGGCATAGAGCCGGGTGTCCGGCTCGTCACGGGCCCCGGGCCGCATGCCGCCGTGGATGAAACCGACGCGAAAGCCCCAGGAGCGGAGGCGCTTGACGAGATAAAAGAGCGTGTCCTTGAACTCCGTGAAGATCAGCAGGCGTTTCTCCGGCTCGTCGAAAAACCTCTCCTGCTGCAGCAACTGCTTCAGCTTCGACAGCTTTGTCTCCGTCCCCGACTCTTCAACCTCGCGTGCCCGGGCCGCCAGTTGCCGGAGCTCCCGGATTTCCTCTCGGATCTGCTCCACGTTCTCGGCCAACGTGACTCCCTGCAAGCACTCCTCCAGTTGCTCCCGTTCGCGCTCCTCCATCTCGTCCAGTTCCTCTGGCGGAGGCAGTTCCGGCAGGATCAACCGAGAGGGGGCCTTCGCCTCCTCCAGAGCCTCCTCCAGCCGCCGGGCGCGCTTTTCGAGGGAACATCGGACAGCGTAGGGGCAGGAAGCCAGCCGGCGCTGGTACAGGGACATCAAGAAGCCCACGGCTCGCGACCGGGGATCATCCCCCTGGGCTGCAGCCCTGGCACTCTGGCATTTCACAAACCGGGTGATCTCACAGTACAGATCGAACTCCGCCCCGTCGATTTGGAACTCCACAGTGTGCGGGATGCGGCGCGTGAAGATCTTTTGGGCGACCCAGGTACCATCGGGGCGGCGCTGCGGAAAGTACACCATCGCCTCCTTGGTGCGCCGCAGGTAAAACGGTGCCCGGCGCCGTTCCATCGCCTCGCGGATGGACTTCACGTCTGCGTAGGCGTCAGGATCGAGAAGCTGAAGGAAAAGGCTGAAGTTGGCAGGATCGCCCTTGTGGGGTGTGGCCGTCAGCAACAGCATGTGGTCGGAACGATCCCGGAGCAGCTCTCCCAGCTTGTAGCGCTGGCTTTTATGCGATTCGTCCGCAGCGGACATCCGATGGGCCTCGTCCACGATGACCAGATCCCAGTGCGCCTGGCGCAGGCCCGGCAGGATCTCCTGTCGCTTGGCGAGGTCGAGGGAGGTGATCACCCGACTCTGCTCGATCCACTGATTCACCCCGAACTGGTCGCGAATCTCGGCACCTCGAAGCACAAAGAACGTGGCGTCGAACTTCTCCTTGAGTTCACGCTGCCACTGGAAGGCCAGGTTGGCCGGACAAACAATCAGGACGCGCTCGGCCAGTCCCCGGAGTTCGAGCTCGCGGATCAACAGACCCGCCATGATCGTCTTGCCCGCCCCGGCGTCGTCGGCCAGCAGGAAGCGGATCCGGGGGAGTTTAAGCAGGTATTCGTACACCGCCTCGAGTTGGTGGGGCAGCGGGTCCACGCGCGAAATCGACAGGCCAAAGTAGGGATCGAACTCGTAGGCGATCCCCAGGGCGTAAGCCTGGAGGCCGAGTCTCAAGAGGCGTCCGTCACCCGTGTAGGTGAAGCTGGCGTCATGGATCGTGAGGCGCTCCAACTGTGCCTCCGTCAGCAAAACCCTCCGAAAGCGCTCGCTTCGAGTCCCCACCAGGCCGGCCTCCCAGGCGCCCGGGCTGTTCTTGCGGGCCCACTCGACCCGCATCGGCTCATCGAACGACGGTCCAATGAGTATCTGTCCCTGGCGAAGCGTTCGACCGCTCATGAAGCACCCTCCACCAAACGTCGGGACAGACGGCCCGCCCACGTTCCGCCGTCTGTCTTCGCGCCCACGACCGATGTCTATTCTTTCGGCTTTGACCGAAGGCCGACGAGCCTCATTTGTTCACGCCCCCCACGCGCTTGGCAAGAGGGAATCGATCCAGAGGTGAAATCACCGCACAGGATCGGCGTACGCTAAGGCGGGAACCAGGAATGCCCGGCATACAGTGGCACCCGTCGGGACCCACCCGGGCCGCAGCCATCCGCCCCATATGGCCAGCCTGTTTTTGCAAAGGAACGACTCCGGGCTCATGGCCGTCCAGGGATCCTCACTCCGTTTGGGCCGGGGGCGCCGAACCTTACCGTCTGCGTCCGGAGCCACTGGATTTGCTCATCCCTTGGCGCTTCCGTCTCCTTCCCGGCTGCCGATGCCGACTTCGAACCCTCACCGGCCGCCCCGCCCCTGATGGTGAGGCTGCCCGCTCGTGCCGCCGCGGACATGGTCAGACCACCGGCCAGCCTCATCTCGGCACGCACTGCTCACCCTGCCATCCGCCAGCCGGGGCAAAAGGAGGCGGAGTCGACTTCACAGAGCTCGAGACCCATCTCTGGGAAGGCGCTCTCGCGGCCTGGAACTTTCCGGTTCTGTCTCCGGGATGCGAAACAGCGTCGGCTCCCGGGAGAGTGTCTCGACGGCCCGGGGGCCATCCGAGTGGGCTCGTCTCGAAACGGCTGCGGGGCAGGGCCTTGACAGATCGGGCTCACGGGCGTTTGCTAAAGGCAGTGTAGCCTCGCAGAGCCGTTAAACACGTGCAGGAGGTGACCATGCAGGACAACTTCCGGTTCCCCGGCTCAAGACCAAGCAGTCCCCCTTCGGCGATTCCACACCTCCCAACCCCGGGCGCCCGGATCCAGCGCCGGCCGCATCAGGCGGACCGCCCACGCGACCGGATCGGCCCGGCCAAAGAGCCGCCGGCGCGCACTGCAGTTTCCCAACCGGTTTCTCGTCGGCCCCGTCTCGGCCGGGGGCGCACATGGGCACAGACCCGCGGCTGCGGTCGGCCGGTGTGGATCCTTTTGGCCGGGCTGCTGGGTGGCGAGCTGATGCTGTCGGGCCAAACGAACCAGCCGCCGACCGTCGAGATCCTGAGCACGGCGTTGCGGCCCGGCACGACATATATCGACGTGGACTTTCGTGTGGTGGATCCCGACGATGAGACGGTGGAGGTCGGCGCCCTGGGTTGGCTCAACAATGGCACACGGCTGGAGCACGTGATCCCCATTCGAGCCCTGGTCGAGGGCACGCACACCAACCGGGGTGTGAATGTCCCGGCCAATCGCCCGTTGCGGTTGACGTGGAACATTGCGGCCGACTCGGATCTGACGGTGGCTTCGGTGCAGGTGGAGATTCGGGCCAAGGACCGGCGATCGCTCCTGCCCCTGCACTGGGTCACGGTGCCGGCCGACGGTGCGTATCCGGCCACGACCTACCTGCGCAGGCCGATAAGCGAGGCCGAAGTCATCTCGATTCTCCTGTGGGAGCTGGCGTTGGGCAACCCGGAGCTGACGATCCAGCGGAATTATTGCGTGCTAAGCAATTTCTGCGTGATCAGCGACGGGGGCGACCCTCCGTTTGTGATTCAGTCCACAGGTCCGCGGCTGGTGGCCGCCGGAGGATTGCCCTCGTACTGTGTGCTGGCGCAGGACCTGGTCACCAGTACGGATGCCTACATTGGAGCCAATCCGGCTGCGCTGGCTTACGTCTATGACCGGCTGGGTCTGCGAGTGGCGCGGCCCGAAGAAAGCCGGCCAGACCTTTCGCGATACGGCATTGCCAGCTCGTATGTGCGCGTGAGCGGGGACGACCCGGTGGATCGCGCCTACGTGGCCGGTGGCCCACATGCGTGGAAGGACAAATTTGCACTGTGGTCGCCTCGCGGCTGGTTTTTCCTGCACACGCTGTTTCTGCGCGGTACGCGGGCGCTGTCCCTTGGGCCGGCATGGTCGATCGCATTGACGCGCGACGGGTTGGTCCCTTTGAACACGACGTCCACACCGGCGGAGGCCACCAACGTCACGGGCATTGCCGCCGGGGCCACGCATGCGCTGGCGTTGCGGGCGGACGGTTCCGTGCTGGCGTGGGACACGTACCATCTGGATGGCGCGCCGAACCAGTACGGTCAGCTGGAGGTACCGCCTCAGGCCATGCCGGCCATGGCCATCGCCGCAGGGGCGTATCACAACCTGGTAGTACGGAGCAACGGGACGGTGGTGGCGTGGGGGCGGAACGACAGGGGTCAATGTCAGGTGCCGCCCACCGCAACCAACGTGATCGCGGTAAGCGCGGGTGAGCAGCACAGTGTGGCGTTGCGGGCCGATGGCACCGTGGTGGCCTGGGGCGACAATTCGAAGGGACAACTGCAGGTCCCGCCCACGGCCACCAACATCGTCGCCATCGCGGCGGGGCTGCATCATACCCTGGCGCTGCGCGCGGACGGCACGGTGGTGGCCTGGGGGGACAATGCGCGTGGCCAGACGAATGTGCCGGCCGAGGCGACCAACGTCGTGGCGGTGTCAGCAGGTCCGATCCACAGTGTGGCGCTCCGGGCGGATGGACGGGCGGTGGCCTGGGGCGCATCGCCGGAACCCGCGGGTGTGGTCGGGTTCTTCTCGGGCATCGACCTCCTGGGGTACGGTTGCGCCGCGGACTACATGGTGTTCGTGGACAAAAAGACGCCCTAACCCTTCGCCCTCGCCCGCCATGGCACCGGTTCCGGCAGATCGAGCGCGCACGCGTCGGAGACCCGGTCCGGCCATGGGCCGATGGCTGGTCTCCGGCCTGATCGGCTGCCTGGGCCTGGTCCGGCTCTCGGCCGCCACGGTGCAGTATGTGGAGATGTCCGATCCACCCACGCTGTTCGCATCCACCAGTGTGGTGTCCACGCCGTTGGTGGTGGTGACGCGGACGGCGCCGGCACAGGCCGGGACGCTGCGGTTTACGCACTGGACGATCAACGGCGTGCGCACCAACGACTTCACGGGGCGCTCGCTCAACCCGGTGCGCTTCACGATTTACGAACCCACCATCGCCGTGGCGCATTACCTGCCGGCCCAACAGGACAGTGACAGCGACGGGGTGCCGGACTGGTTCGAGCTCGAGTATTACGGCGATCTCGGTCCGGATGCCGCCTCCGACACCGACCTGGACGGCTACCGGTTGCTCGAGGAGCTGGCTGCGGGGACGCATCCACGGTTGAAGGATGAAATCGTCCCCGGGGGGGTCACCGTGCAGCGGAGTCCGGCGGTGGCCGTCAATTTCGCCGGGTGGCCGTGGTACCAGATCGTCAGTGAGCCACCCGGGTTGATCGTGCAGAGCAACCTGGTGCCTCCGGCTACGATCGTTCAGACCCCGGATTACTGGAACCACGAAATCCAGGGATCCCGGTTTGCCTTCTGGGACGTTGGCGGCATCCGACAGGCCGATTCCCTGGGCATCGCCCTGGGCAGGATCCGTTTTTCCGTCACCACCAACACCGTGGTTACCGCTCACTTTTACGCGCTGCAGGAGGACCGGGACGCCGACGGCGTGCCCGACTGGTTCGAACTGACGTACTTTCCCTCGCTCGAAGCACAGGACGGCGGGTCGGACGCCGACGGGGACGGCTGGACGCTCTGGCATGAGTATCTTCAGCAAACGGTGCCCCGACTGGCCGATGAGCTCGTTCCGGGTGGATTGGCCGTGGTGCGCAGCGCGGCCGTGGTGCTCAACTTTGCCGGCTGGCCGTGGTACCAGATCCTGAGCCAGCCTCCGGGACTGCTCGTGCAGAGCAACCTGGTGCCCCCGGGCACCGTGATTCGGACGCCGGATCTCTGGGGCAGAGAAATGGGTGGATACCGGTTTGCATTCTGGTCGCTCGATGGCATCCGCCAAGAGGACAGCCTCGGCATCGCCCTGGGGATGGTGCAGGTCCCTGTCGTCAGCAACGTTCTTCTCACGGCGCACTTCCACCCGGTCCGCGGAGACGAGGACGCGGATGGGGTCCCGGACTGGTTCGAGCTGACGTACTTCCCGTCGCTGGAGTTGCAAGACGGGGCTTCGGACGCCGATGGGGATGGGTGGACTGTGGCGCAAGAGTCACTGTTGGGCACCGTCCCCAAGCTGGCGGATGTGTGGGTGCCCGGGGGAGTGACGATCGTGCGCACGCCGGCGTTGTGGGTGGACCTTCAGCCGTTCGAACGGATGCAGTTCGTGCTGATCGATGGAGTGACGAGTAACTTCTTTGCCGGCCCGTCCGGCAGCGGCGGCGTCCGATTCGGCACCGATGCTGCACCGGCGTTGGGCGACTGGGACGGCGACGGGGATCTCGATCTGTTCATCGGTCACACTCCGGGCGAGCTTCGGATCTGGGAGAACATCGGGTCGCCTTACAATCTCCATCTCAGCGAACGAACCGCAGCGTTTGCCCTGCTGGCGCCCTTGTGGTCGGGCTGGAGGCGCCCCGTTCCCGCCCTGGGCGATTGGAACGGCGACGGGCGGGACGATCTGGTCGTGGGTGGCAGTGGCGATACGTTGCTGTTGGTGGCTTCGACAGGACATTTTGGTTCGCCGCAGGAACCGGCACCGGTTCGAAGCTTTGCCACCGGATCCGAAATCGCCGGCACCGCCCTCGGGGATGTGGACGGCGATGGTTGGGCGGATCTGCTGGTTCTTCGGAGCACGGGGACGACGGACCTGTATCTGAATCGCCGGGACCCGGCCCAACCCTTCGCGTCCCCTGCCACGCGCAGCCCGCTGCTACCCGAGCCGGTGCCGGGCCCGAGCGGGTTGGCCGTCGCGGATGTGAATTATGACGGTCAGGCGGATGTGCTCGTGGCCGACAGCTCGGGCCGCATCTGGGAATTTCATCGCGATCCCGCGACGGAGCAGTTCCGCCTGGTGAGCAAGGTGTGGGCGGGAACAGGCGCCGGGTTCGCTTTGCTGCAGGGTGTCGCCGTGGGGGACGTGGACGGGGATGGGGATCTGGACTTGATTGGCGGCACCGCCGAGGGCGCGCTGCTGGCCCTGCGGGACCCGAGCAACGCGATCCCTACAGGGCTGCAGGCCACCGTCGGCCCTCGCGCGGTGCTCCTCACATGGGCGCCGGACCTGCACTTCCGCGTGGCGGGTTATCATGTCTATCGCAGTGTGGGGTCCACGCAGGCGTTCGAACGGTTGACCTCCCAATGGCTCCCGGTCCCGCGCTTCGAAGATCAGCAAGCGACGCCCGGGGTCACCCACCACTATCGCGTCACGGCTGTGCGCGTGCGCACAAGCGGCGGGACCGGCGCAGAGTTGGTCGTGGAGAGCCGGCCTTCTGACATCGTCAGTGTCGTGCCGGGAGGGCTCACCCTGAAGATGTCCGACACGTTCGCGGCGCCGGGTTCGAACGTGGTGCTGCAGATCAACACGCCTCTGGCCACGGGGATCACCGGCACGAACCTGGAAATCCGCGTTCGGTACGATCCGAGCCGGCTGCGGCCGCGCAGCCAGATCGATCCCTCGCGGCCAACGGTGGAACGAACGGCCCTGGCCGAGTCGTTGCGCCTCCGCGACAATGCCGCGGAGGCCGCCGGCGAACTGGTGTTGTGGGGAGAGGGCGGCGGGCCCCTGCAGGGCCGGGGGAACCTGCTTGACCTGCACTTCCAACTGAGTCCCGACGCCGTGCCGGGCACCCGGATCACGAACGTCGTGGTGGCCGCCCGGTTGTTCGATTCGGCCGGGGCCGAATTGCCCGTGCACATTGTGGGCCCGGCGGTGTGTGTGGTTTCCGACCGGTATTGGGCCGGGGACGTGACCGGCGACGGCGTGCTCGACCCGCAAGATTTCGAGCTGGCCCTGCGGCTGGCGGCGGGGCAGCGCGCTCCCACGGCAGCGGAACTGGCTGCGCTGGACATGAACGGGAACGGCGTAGCGGACGAGGACGATGCTCATCAAATCCTGCGGATGATTCATGGCCGGAATCCGAACCCAGAATGACCCGGGCGCCATGCACGCAGCCGCCCGGAAGGCGACTTCCGTCCGACGCCCTGCCATGGGCCTGGGGGCGCTGCTGGCGTGGTTTTTGTCCAGCAGCCCGGCGGGACCCCTGTTGGCTTCTCAAGTGTTCATCGGAGAACATGCGGTGCTGCCCGGAGACCGGGTGCGGGTCCCCATTTGGTTTACCAACGCGCCGGGCGTGGCATCCGCGGCAGTCACGCTGCGGTTCGATCCCGGATTGGTGGAGCCGGTGAGTGTGTCCGCGCCGGATGCGTCCTCTGGGTTTGCCGTGGCGTCGTCTGTGCGCGACACCACCTGGCAGATCGTGGCGGCGCGGGAGACCGGCCTGGCGCAATCCTCGGGGATTCTGGCGGTGGTGACCTTTCGTGCGCGTCCGGGCACCGTGGCCAGGTTGACCGCGCCGCTGACCGTGGCCGACTATCGGCTCCACGGCCAGCATGGTCGGCCGCTGCCGGGCGCCCCCGGCGCCGCCTTGGCGCAAGGGCAAATCACCCTGGTGGACCCGCAAACCGATCGGGATGCCAATGGCCTGCCCGACTGGTGGGAGGAACGCTTTTTTGGCGGGCCCAGCTCGGCCGAGCCGACGGCGGATCCCGATGGCGACGGGATGCGGAACTGGCAGGAGTATTGGGCAGGCACGGATCCGGTCGATGCCGCCAGTGCCCTCCGGCTGCTACTGGCCCGGGTGATCGGCGGAATGGTGTACCTGCGCATCGACAGCGTCCCGGGCAAGACCTATCAGTGTGAACAGTCCGTGGATCTTCATGACTGGCAGCCCGCGGGAGCGGCGGTCCGCGCCACGACCAGCGTCCTGCAGCTTGCGCTGCCGGCTCCTCCAGACACGCAGTACCGAACTGCGGGCGATGGATCTGGTCCTTTCCCGCGTTTTGCGTGGCGTTCGGAGAAAGCCCCGGGCGCGATCCGCCCGGGATGAAGGGGTCGGGAGAGCCGGGAATCGGAATCGCACATCCCGAGGTGGAAACCGGCTGGGGGATGCCGCAGCGGTCGACCTGAAAAAGGCAGCAACGCGGCTTGACTGGCCCAAACTCTGTTTCACCATCCCGGTGTGGCGCTGTTTACCATCCAATCGGATTGCCGCTATGAGATCGTGCGCAAGCTGGCCGAGGGCGGGATGGGGATCGTGTACGAGGCGGAGCAACTCGGCGCGCACGGGTTCGTCAAGCGGGTGGCCATCAAGGT
>JAOADM010000280.1 GCA_026417315.1 Limisphaera sp. | reverse complement strand
GGCTCCGGCTTTGGTGCATGGGGATTTTGCGCCTTGGAATCTGCGCGTGGAACGAGGGACGGGCCGGTGCTGGGTGCTGGACTGGGAACGCGGCCGGGAGGGCGGGCTGGCCGGTTGGGACTGGGCGTACTGGGTGGTCCAGGTGGGTTTGCTGGTCCGGCGCTGGTCACCGGAGCGAATGATGAAGGAACTCGAGGCCTGGTTGGAACGGCCCGCGGTTCGGGGTTACCTGACCCGGGCCGGCGTGCACGGAATTGCCCGAACCGTAGTGCTGAGCGGCCTGTGGTACCACTACCTGTTCTGGCCACCGACGGAGCGGGCAGACGCCTGGGCATCATTGCTGCGAGCCTTGCAGCAGCGCTGGAGCGCGCGTCCCGGCCCGGCCGATGCGCCACCCGGGCCCGGGTGAATTTCCGGACCCGGCACATTGCGGGAAAAGCGAAAAGGCGTCAAATTGCCGGACGCACATGGGGAAAGTGGCCAAACACCAGTGGGACTTCGGGGATCTCTTTGCCGCTGCGCAGACCCGGAGGGTCTGGACCGTCAGCGAGCTCACGGGACAAATCCGGCGACTGCTCGAGCAACAGATCGGTCAGGTGTGGGTGAGCGGGGAAATCAGCAACCTGCGCCTCCAGAGCTCCGGGCATATCTATTTCACGCTGAAGGACGCGGCGGCCCAGATCGCCTGTGCCCTGTTTCGGAGCGAGGCCGTGGCACGGCGGGACCTGCTGGCGGACGGTCAGAAGGTGCTGGTTTTGGGCGACCTGACCGTCTACGAGCCGCGGGGGCAGTACCAGCTCGTGGTTCGAGCCGTGGAGTTTCAAGGGCTGGGTGCCCTCCAACTGGCCTTCGAGCAGCTCAAACGCAAGCTGGCCGCCGAGGGGCTGTTCGCTCCAGAGCGGAAACGCCCCCTGCCCCCTTATCCCCGTCGCATTGGACTGGTCACATCTCCCACGGGCGCCGCGATCCGTGACGTGCTGCATGTGGCCGGTCGGCGGAACCCGATGTTGGAAATCGTGCTGGCTCCGTGCCGGGTGCAAGGCGAAGGGGCAGCCGTCGAGATTGCCGCCGCCATCCGACTGCTGAACGAGTTTGCGTTGGCGCCGGTCCCGGAACGACCCCGGGCCACGGGATTGCTCGCCGAGCCGCCGCCGCGCCTGGACGTGATCCTGGTGACGCGCGGCGGGGGCAGCCTGGAAGACCTTTGGGCGTTCAACGAAGAGATCGTCGCCCGGGCCATCGCGGCTTCGGCCATTCCCGTGGTCTCGGCCGTGGGGCATGAGATCGATTTCACGATCAGCGACTTCGTCGCCGACGTGCGGGCGGCCACGCCCAGTGCCGCCGCCGAGATCCTGACCGAGGACGTGTTTGCCAGCCGGGATTTTCTGGCGCTGGCTCCCCAACGGCTGACGGACCTTGTCCGGCGGCGCCTGCAGGACTGCCGCGAGGCATGGGAACGATGCTGGACCCGCCTGCATCGGGCGCATCCGCGCCGGCGCGTGGAAGAAGGCTGGCAACACTGGGACGAACTTCACACGCGGATGCAACGGGCCCTGCGCAACGGCTGGAAGGAGCGTCACACCCTTTGGCTGCATTTGACGCGCCGCCTGTACCAGGCCCGGCCGTGGCGGCAACTGCAACAGCACCGGCAACGCCTGGAATCGCTCCTGGCCCGTCTGCGGGAACGAGTGCGGCACCAGGTGCACCTGCGGCGCCAGCGCTGGGAGACACAACGCGCCCGCCTGATCTTGCTCGGCCCCGAACAGGTGCTCGCCCGGGGATACTCGGTCACCTTCGAGGAACCGTCGGGACGGATCGTCCGCGACGTCGGGGAGATTCGGCCGGGTCAGCTTTTGCGCACCCGCGTGCACCGGGGCGCCTTTGTGAGCCGGGTGGAGGACGTCCAGCCTCCGTCTGCGGCTGCCGAACCATAGTCGACGCAGGGACGGCGGCCGTTCGTGGTGATCTGGACCGGTGGAACACTCGACCGGGCCGGGCGTTGCCGCTGGACCGAAGGCGTCCTCGGGAACGGCAGGGCTCGACCTGTCTGCCGGCCCCGGCATAGCCTCTGCCCCATGCGAACCGAGTCGCTGGAATTCCTGAAACAACTGGTCAACACGCCCAGTCCCGTGGGGCACGAAACCCGTGGCTTGCGGGTGTGGTTGGAATACGTGCGCCCCTTCGCCGAGGAGACCTTCTGGGACGCCTACGGCAACTGCGTCGCGGTGCTGAACAAGGGAGGTTCGCCCCGCCTGATGCTGGCTGCGCACGCCGACGAAATCGCGCTGGTGGTCAATTACATTGACGAGCACGGATTTGTGTACGTGCGTCGAATGGGCGGGGTGGACGCGGCCATCACCCGGGCGCAACGCGTGGTGATCCATACCCGCAACGGTCCGGTGAAAGGGGTGGTCGGCAACGTGCCGCCCCATCTCACCAAACAAGAGGGCGAACCCAAGCCGCCCAAGATCCACGAGCTCTTCATCGACATCGGCGCATCGAGCCGCCGTGAGGCGGAACGACTGGTCCGCATCGGCGACCCGGTCACGCTGGCCGACGAATTCGAGTTGTTGCGCGGGGACCTGGCCATCGCCCGGGCGTTCGACAACCGAATCGGGACCTTCGCCGTGGCGGAGACGCTTCGTTTGTTGCGGGAGTCGAATGCGCGGCTCGAAGCGGAGGTTTGTGCCGTGGCAAACGTTCAAGAAGAAGTGGGATTGCTGGGGGCCCGGCAAATTGCCTACAGCCTCAAGCCCGACGTGGCGGTGGTGGTGGACGTGACCCACGCGACCGATTATCCCACGATCAACAAGGCCCAACACGGAGACGTGCGATTGGGCAAGGGCCCCACCCTGACGCATGGGGGGTGTAACCACCCCGAGGTGGTGGCGCGCCTGGAAGAAGTGGCGCGCAAGGTGCGCATCCCACTCCAGCACGAGGCCATGTCCAACACCAGCGGTACGGACACGGACGCGATTTTTTGGACGCGCGGCGGCATCCCCAGTGCCCTGGTGAGTTTGCCCAACCGCTACATGCATTCCCCGGTGGAGGTGATCCACCTGAAGGATCTGGAGGCGATTCCCCGGCTCCTGGCCGCATTCGCGAAATCGCTCAAGAAGGGCGAGACCTTCAAGGTAAAACTCGGCTGAGCCCGGGGGCGCGGTCCCGAAGCAGCCGGGCCGGGCGCTTTCGACCGGCTCGACTTGAGACGCGGCCCGGTGCCGCAGTGAAACAGGGCTTTTGGCCCCGGATTCAACGGGCCCGAGGCAAGGCCGTTTTCCCCGGGCTTTCCCGTAGCGAGGGCGCCGGACATCGCGCCGGGGCTTCAAGGGTGTCCAGGACCTGAATGGGACCGCACAGAGGCCCGGCGTTCGCGCCGCACTTGCAGACCCGGTGCAGGCCGTCTAGCGTGAGCCGGAGCTTGCGATGAGCCAGTCTTACGAAGAAATCCTGGACGGCCTTCCGACGTTGCGGTCGCCCCCCGGGGAACGCCATGAGCGGATTTGCCGGCGATTACACGAGCGGTTGGCTCCGGCCCTGGCCGCCTGTCCGGCCGCGCAGCTTTTGGCGTGTCGCACCCGCATCCAAATCAATTCTGCCACGGCGATTTGTCCGGACGTTGCCGTGATCACCGCAGCCTCCGGCAAGCTGTGGCTGGCGGCGGAAGTCATCAGCCCCGCCGATCATCACACCGACACTGTCATCAAGAAGGCCATCTACGAAGACCTCCGCCTGGCGCGGCTGTGGATGATCGATCCGCGGTACGACAACGTCGAGGTCTACCATGCCACGCCGTTTGGACTGGCGTTGCAGTCCATCCTGGCCGGGTCCGAATTGCTCACCGAAGCGCTGTGGCCGGGGTTCCAGATTTCCATCCGCGAATTGTTTGCGCCCTGATCCGGACCGTTGGGTCGGCGTCGGTTCTCGCCCTGTTAACGGCGGCACTGCTGGTCCAGCCGCTTTCCGCGGGGTCGGCCGAGCGAATTCGCGTCGCTCCAGATTCCCGGTCCTTCGTCACTCCGGCCGGTCACCCCTTTCCGCCCTGGGGGTTCAACTACGACCGCGACCACC
>JAOADM010000279.1 GCA_026417315.1 Limisphaera sp. | reverse complement strand
CGCTGTACCCGGCCAGCGCATGGTGCAGGGCCACCACACCCTTGCCGCTGGTCGTGACCCGGACGAAATCCAGCCGGGCTTCGGGACTGATCTGCTGCCACATGTCGTAAAGGACGATGACGTCGTACAGGTTGGTGTGCTCGGGACGGAACCAGGCATGAGCGTGCGGGTGTTCTACGATGCTGAAGGTCATGTTGCTGAAACCGGCGAACATGGCATGGAAGGGGAGTCGGTCGAACCCGTGTCCCCCGGTGACCACCAAGAGGCGGAGCGGCCCGCTCGGACGCGGCAGGCGCTCCTGGAGTTTGCGTTGCAGGTAGCTGTCGGCGGGCGCTTGGGCCCAGGCCGTGAACCAAAGGTCCGCCAGCATCTGGGCGGCCCGCACCACCTGTTCCTCGAGCAGGAGCCGTCCCGCCTGGCCGTCCACGCCGATGCCGCTGAATTTGCCCTCTTTGTGTTGCTGGTAGAGTGGTTCCACCTGTCGGTGTTGTTCCATCAGCCAGGCTGTGATGGTGCGAAACAGTTCCTCCGGAGAGCGGGTCCCCTCCAACACCCGGGCCGGTCGGAGTCGGGATCGCAGAGACTCCACCTGCACTCCCCCGGTGCGTTCGAAAAACCCTCCGTCGATCCATGCGTGGATTCCGCGGTCTGTGGTGTATCCCTTGGGGTTCTCGCCGACCCAGCCGTGATGATGCCGCGTGGTGTGGAGGGGTTGGGTGGCGTCGCCCACGAAGTGACTCAGGACGCCCATCGCATAGAGCACGTTTTGGCGGGCGTTATCCATCTCTTCGGACGTGCCCCCAAGGGTCTCGTACGCACGAAGGTACGAGAAGGCCGACTTCAGATGGCCCACGCCCTCGGCGATGGTCCAAGGCAGAAAGCCGGGAAACGCACGCGTGCGATCCCGATCCCGTGCCGGATCGATGGCCTCGAAACGTTCCGGATGGGCCGCACGCGCTGCCAGAACGCGGGCGGCAAATTCATAGCGAAAGACCGGCAGGTCTTCCGGCTTCAAGTCCAGCGCCTCCAAATCCTCCAGGTCGAGGTAATGATCGGCGGCGGTGGCATGACTGAAAACGACGTCCGAGGCGGCGTTGCGCCACCGGTCGGGTTCCCCCGAGAGAAACCGGACGCGTTCCCGAGCCGCCGGTTCAAACACGAAACCGGGATAATTCGTGGGCAACGCTGCAAACGCCAGATCCACAATGGCCCGGTGCACCTCGTAGTCCCAGGCCCGCAGGCCGCCCCCGGTCAAGGCCCAGCCCAACATTGCCACCACCAAACGCGTCGTTTTCATGGTTCGCCGTCGGCGACACTATCGCCGGCGGCCGCGAAAAGCAAAAGCAACCGTGGGCTTTTTCCAGCTGCAGGGCGAACTGCAGGGTCATGGCTTCCCCGATCGCACGGACCGGGGCCGGTCGGCATCGGGTTGTCACGGGGGTCGTCGCCATGTTGCCATGGGATGGAATTTCCCCGAGCATGAAGCCCGGGTGCAGGCGACCCCGTGCGCGCCCAAGTAGATCGGCCACGGATTGCCTCTCCAGACGGAACAGACGCAGCACCGACGCGAACCTGCCCACCTTTCGGAGGCCGCGCGAACCTGGACGAGGAAACATCGAAGCCAATGAAGAGCCCCGGGGCGTCGCACGTTGCGGCGGGGTCCGAAGACGGACGCGGTCGCGGAGCGCGTTTGATCGGAGATGCCCAGCCGACGGCCTCTAGGATCCAAGGGCCTTTCCCGTCGCATTCGGGAACCCGGTAAAGCGGGGATGCCACCTGTGGGCTGCCGTCTATCCCGGTGGGACTGGGGCTCCCCCGCGCCTTCCCAGCGGGTCCATTCAGAGCGGTTTCCAAGTAGTGGGTTGAAATTGCGGTGGGCGCGGCTTGGCCAAAACCATGGCGAAAGCGACGCATCGGCGATCATCCCGCAGACAGCAAACCGGCTCGGGTCGCCCCGGAGTGGGACCCGCGCCGCAGTTTTGGGGGGCTTGATGGCGCTTTGGGCGACCGCCCGGTGCCTTCTTGTCTTCGATGCGGCCACACTACCACGCAAGGGGAGGAAGCCCGGGCTCCGGTTTGCGGTCCGCCGGCTGGGGACTGGACGACCTTGCTCCTTTGGCCTAAGCTGCGCCCAGATTGCAGTATGGCGAAATCGTCCAACAACGATCCCGCGCCGGCGCTCGAGGACCTGTCGTTCGAGGCAGCCTTGGAGCGCCTGGAAAGCATTGTCGAGGCCATGGAGAGTGGCGACCTGCCCCTGGAGAAGCTCCTGGCCGAATATGAACAGGGCATGAAACTGGCCTCGGTGTGTGCCCGCAAACTGGCGGAAGCGGAATTGAAAGTGCAGCAGCTGGAAAAGACGTCGGAAGGGCAGTTTCGCCTGAAACCCCTGACCGCGGAGGAAACCCCGGAGGGCTGACGGTTGGGAGCAGATTCATTCTTTCCGGTTTGGCCCGGCCGACTTTGCGCCCGTAGCCCATGAAACGATACTTGGACATGGTTGACCATCCGCAGCACGTGAAGAACTTGACCCTGGAGCAGTTGGCGGTACTGGCCCAGGAAATCCGGGAAGAACTCATTCGCGTGCTGTCGGTCAACGGCGGTCATGTGGGCCCCAATCTGGGCGTGGTCGAATTGACCCTGGCCCTGCACCGGGTGTTCGAGACCCCGCGCGACAAGTTTGTTTGGGATGTCAGTCATCAGTGTTATGTGCACAAGATCCTGACCGGGCGGAAGAATCGATTTCACACCATCCGCACCACCGACGGGTTGAGCGGCTTTGCCAGCCGCAGCGAGAGCCCGCACGACTGCTACGGCGCCGGCCATGCGGGCACCGCCCTCTCCGCCGCTCTGGGGATGTGCGCCGCCCGGGACCGCCTGGGCACCAACGAACACATTGTCTGCATCTTCGGGGATGCGGCTCTCACCAACGGCATTTCGTACGAGGCGCTCAACAACATCGCCCAAACGACCCGCCGGTTCATCGGCATCCTCAACGACAACGAATACAGCATCGCCCGAAATGTGGGCGCCATTGCCAGGTATTTGAACCGTCTCATCACCCATCCGCGATACAACGCGTTTTCTCGGGAGTTTCAAAAGTTCCTGCTCAAACTGCCGAAGGGGGAGTTGGCGCTGAAACTGGCCCACAAAGCCGAGGAGGGCTTCAAGGGGGCCCTGGCGGGCGTGGGGCTGCGGCCCACCTCGGAAGTGTCGGGCCGGCCCCAGGACGCCGACGGTCGCGGCGGCTACGGCAACCCGGTGTTGTTCGAGGAAATGGGGCTGCGCTATCTCGGCCCCATCGACGGACACGACCTGCCCCTTTTGATCAGCACGCTGGAGTTCGCGAAAACCTGCGAAGAGCCGATTGTGATCCACGTGCTGACGCAGAAGGGTCGGGGATTCGAAGCCGCCATTCGCAATCCGGAGAAATTCCACGGGTCGGGTCCGTACGACATTCGCACGGGCGACTCACCCCCACCCAAGGCCGGCACCCCCCCCAACTGGCAGGACGTGTTTGGCCAGGTGATGGTCAAGCTTTGTCGGCAAAACAACTACCTGGTGGGCATTACGGCGGCCATGCCCAGTGGCACCGGGCTGAAGCTGCTGGAGAAAACCTTTCCCGATCGTTACTTCGACGTCGGGATCGCCGAGGAGCACGCCGTCATTTTTGCCGCCGGCATGGCGACCATGGGATTCCGCCCGGTTTGCGCCATTTACTCCACGTTCCTGCAGCGGGCGTACGACTGCATCCACCACGATGTCTGCCTGCAGGATCTGCCGGTCATCTTTTGCATGGACCGCGCCGGCTTGTCCGCCAACGACGGCCCCACGCATCACGGGTTGTTCGACATCGCGTATCTCCGCTGCCTGCCCAACGTCATTGGCATGGCTCCGAAGGACGAGGACGAACTGCAGGACATGCTCTTTACCGCCACCCTGCAGTCCCACCCCTGTTTCATCCGTTACCCGCGCGGCCCGGCCGAAGGGGTGCCCCTGAAGGACCAGCCGCAGCCGTTGGAAATCGGAAAGGCCGAGGTTCTTCAACCTTTCAGCGGCCAGGGACATCCCCGAGCGGC
>JAOADM010000278.1 GCA_026417315.1 Limisphaera sp. | reverse complement strand
GGGCGTGGTGCTGGGGGCGGCCGGCTTCTGGCTCTACCAACAGGTCGGGACCGAGCCGTCCCGGACAGTCCCGATTTCGCTCTCGGCACCGACCCGCGCCGCCCTGGAGCGTTTGTCCCAACCCGTGGTGGCACACCTGTACATTGGGTTGCACGAGGCCGGCGTGCCCGAGGAAGACCGTGCCTTTGCCGGCCATGTGGAGGAGTTGCTCCGGGCGTTTGCAACCGTGGCCGGCCCGAACTTCCGGGTCCAACGGCACGAGGTGCGAACTGCTGAAGAACAGCAAGCCGCAGCCGAGGCCGGCATTGAACCGTTTCATCTGGAACGCGGCGCTGCGGCCTGGTTGGGATTGGTGCTGGAAAGCGGCAATCGCCGGCAGACACTGCCCAGACTCGATCCGGCGTGGAAAGAGGCACTGGAGTTCGATGTGGCGAGGGCGGCGCAAGAGGTGAGCCGGCCGCTCCTCGCTGCGCAACCTGCGCCCACGGAGGCAGAGCAGGCTGCCCTGAGCCGGGTCCGGGAAGCCCTGGGTCCCCCGGACGTCCTGAGTCCCGAGGAAGGCGCCCGTCGGTTGCGGGAAGCGGCTCTTGAAGAATTCAAACAGCTGGCGCAGTCGTTTCAGGCTCGGCAGGACGAGCTGCGCCGCCGGTTCCAGCAGGCGGAGCAGCAGGGTGATGCCGGAGCGCAGCAAGCCCTGCTGCAAGAGCTGCGTCAACTCCAGGCCGAACAAACCGCCCAACTCCAGCGCCTGGCCGAGCGCCTTCAGTCCGACCTCCAAGCCTGGCAACGTCTGAAGTCCGCCCCGTCCCCCGAGGGTGCGCCGTCGGCCACCGGGCCCGAATCAACACCTGCTCCGGGCCGCCCGCATCGCTGAGGTCGGTCCACCCCGATCCGATTCCACCGGGCAAGGGCCGGCTCCGGGGCGGCCCGGCGATTTGGTCACGGCAGCTCGCTCACACGGTAATAGCGGGCCGGGGCCGTCGGATCCGGCTCCACCCAGGTTCCCGGTGCATTGGTTACGGTCCACGCGGCCCGCAACTGAAACGGCTGGTCCAGCTCCGTCGTGCTCCACACGGCGTAGGTGCGCCCCACCACCACCGGCCACCGCAACTGCCAGGGTGGCCCCTGGACTTCCACCCAGAGCGGCGCCGCAGAGGCATCGTCCGGTACCAACCGAACCCAGTGCGTTTCCGTTCGGTAGCGGGACCCGTCCGGCCATGTCACCACGGCGTAAAACGGATGCAACCCCGGGCCCAATCGAGGTCCGGGCACCTCGAACTCGACCGGGGGTGCATTGGTCACCACGTCCCAGGAACCGCCCGTAGTGAAAAGCTCGACGCGGAGGGTCCCGGTCGGCTCCGCCGAAACCTGCCAACGCAGCGTCAGGCTCACACGGGTCAGCGATCCACCCAGCAAGGGTCGCAGGGCGGCCTGGCGGGTCGTGTTGGCCACGCGGAAGCGGCGTGTGACATGCCCCTGCGTGGCGACATGCGTACCTTCGTACGCCACCGCGACGCATTCATGCCACCCGTCGGCCAAGGTTGTGGTGTCCAACTCATACTGCAGCGGGAGCTCGCGGGCGCCGCAGGCCAGGTATAAATGGTTCCGCGGTTGCAGGTCCTCGAGATTCTCCTCGAGCGTTTGCGGGCCCGTGGGTTCCACGGTCAGAGCCTCGGAAGCCGTCAGCTCCGCTTGCAAAAGGGCCGCGGCTGTCCATCCCGGGGTTCGTGCCCGAAGCACAAAGCTGACATTCGTTCCATTGCCGTCCGCAGAAAGGTCTCCGGCGGACAGTCCGTCCGGTCCCAGCAATTGCGGGTGGGCATTGACAGCCGCCACAAGCTGGTGCGCCAGACCTGCAGTGTTGGTGCCCGCTTCGTTGGTCACGGCTATCGAGATCGGCACGCCATTGCTTTTGGTGACGATCAGCTGCAGCCAGTCGGCAGGACCCGGCGCGCGGCGGAGGGTAAACCCGCGGAACCCCAACGCAGTGGAGTCCACAAAGGCGGGTTGGGCGAGCCTGGCGTACAGGTTGAGGACGGCGTTGGTTCCTGACAGCGTTTCGACGTGCGCCGGGGTGGCGGCCCCGGGGCGGCCCGGAACTGTGGATCGCAGCAACAAGCGGTCGCCAATCGCCTCGGCCACCACCCCGGTGGCGTTGGTCTGTTCGGGTCGGTTGAGCACATCGGCCAGGCGCTGCGCCACCTCGCCAAGACCGAGTTCTTCGGTCACTTCAAACGCCACCTCGTGTCCGGCCAATTGCAACCGAATCCGGTTTCCGACTGCCGGCCGGCTTTCCCAGGGCGTCCCATGAAAACGGCCGTCCACAAAAAGATCCACCCGGCCAATGGGCCGCGCCGGATCCGCCGCCTGAAAGTGCCATTCCAAGAGGACCGGGCCCGACACCGTGGCTTCCGGGGCCGGCGCAATCCAGTCGCCCCGCGGGCGCCGCGCAAACGGCGCCGCCAAGGGTTCTCCGACGACCACCCCCTGATACGGCGCCGCGATGCTTTGGTAGTAGCATTCCGCGATGTTGAAGCCCCGCGCCTGATAGAAATAGTTCCTCGGCCCCGGAAACTTTTCGGTCCAGTTGCAGGGTTCCACCACCGTCCCGTAACTGGCCGTGGCTCCCGCAGCCAGAAAGTCCGGCACGCGCGTCATGCCCGCCGCATCCTCGAACAACCAACCGCCAAAGGAGGTGAGGTTGTCCGCCATCGCCCCGGGCACGAACAGATTCGCTGGCAGGGAAAAGCCGTAAAACCCGCTTTGGCAGCCCAGTTGCAATCCCAAACCGGCGGGCGAATTGGCGTTGGTCGGAACCATGCTCACCCGACCCAGCACGCGTTGCTCGAAAATGGCGTCGTCAAACCACCAATGTCGGACATTCCGCGCCGAATCCGTGCTTTTGAGCAGGTACACCGATTGCGTCGGCCACGATTCATCCGCCGCCACACCGCGGTCCACGACGGCTTTCGCCTGGGCAAGATTGGAGGCTGTGATCATGGTGACCAGCCAGTTGGACCACGCAGACCCGCTCGCCACCGCACGGAACGGCATTTCGCTCCCGGCATACGCGTGCAGGACGGCCGGAGGCAAACTGCAGGATCGGGGGAGATTCCCCGGCGCATTCGTGTCCGGCTGCCACCCGTAAAACAGCACCGAGGTGGTGCTGTTGCGCACCAGCCCGTTGGTGCCGTTGCTCTCAACCACGCGATAGGGAATGTCCATCGAAAGGACCAGATACTCGATCTGGTTGGTGAGCTGCCGCGCTTGAATCCACGTCGCCAACGGTCGCAAAAGGACCGACTCGAACTCCGACCGTGTCCACTCCACCGCGCTGCCGGTCCAATGGATTCGGAACAACTGCTCCGGCGGCACCATGCGCCGCTCGCAGTAGTAGTTTCCCAGCTCCACCGACTGTGCGCTGGCCTCGTTGACCACCACCACCACGTTCAGGCCGCTGCCACCGGCCCGCGCCAAATCAGGGCCGGCCAGCCACAACGCCGCGGCCCACAAAGCACAAAGCCTTCCACGCATCCGCGGGAATCTCCCTGTCCGGATTCCGAGCGGCAAGTGTAAAGCCGCCTCCGGGCCAGCCTCCACGAACGGGTTCCGATGCGCCCCTCGCGCGTCTCATCGCAACGCGCCCTTCGAACGAGCGCCTCCTGGCATCGCAGGTCGGGGAGCTCGCTCGTTCCGCAGGACCGCCACCGCCTGCGACAGCAGCCTCGCGGCTTCCCACCCGTGTGAATCTCCGTGGCTCGAAGCCGGGCGGAACAACGCATCGCGAACCTTCCAGGAACGCCGGGTGCACAGGGCGGACCACGTCCTGCGAGCACTGTCCGGAGCGGGACTCGGACGAGGGGGCCCGCTGTGTCGTTCGGCGGACGCTTTGGCTGCCGGGTCAGTCGTTGGACCCAGCGGGCCATTTGAAGGGCGGTTTGGGCGGCTTTCAGACCCTGGTTGTAACGCCGGTCCGGGCACCGGCGCTGCGCCTGCGCCTCGTTCTCCGGCAACAACACCTCGTGAATCACCGCCAGCCCGTGCCGCGGCACGATGTCGTTGCCGCGCCAGTACATCGCCGCCACGCCCAGCGCGCTG
>JAOADM010000277.1 GCA_026417315.1 Limisphaera sp. | reverse complement strand
CGTTGGAGGGCTCATTGATCGTGATCCAGGGATGCCCGGTCTCGACCAACATGGTGAGCATTTTCCGCCACAAGGAGGTGGCATCCACTTGCTTCCAGAGGCTGAGGCGGCCGGCTCTTGCCTCGCGCTCATAGTGTTCGTAACGCTCCTCAAACGCGCGGCCGTAGAGGTCATGTAAATCCGGAACCTCAGCGGGGTTGAACAGGGTCCAGGGTCCCCCCTGGAGCACCCGCTTCATGAAAAGATCCGGCACCCAAACGGCCGTGTTCATGTCATGAGTGCGCCGCCGCTCGTCCCCTGTATTTTTGCGCAGTTCGAGAAACTCCTCGATGTCGAGATGCCAGAGTTCCAGATAGACGCAGACGGCGCCCTTGCGTTTGCCTCCCTGGTTGACGGCAACGGCAACGTCGTTGACGATTTTCAGGAAGGGGATAACTCCCTGGCTGCGCCCTCCGGTGCCGTGAATGAGGGCGCCGGTGGCGCGCACCGGGGTCCAGTCATTGCCCAGACCGCCGGCCCACTTGGAAAGTTTGGCATTGTCGGCAATGACCTTGAAGATATGGTCCAGGTCATCTCGGACGGTGCTGAGATAGCACGAGCTGAGCTGGGGATGGTTCGTGCCGGCGTTGAAGAGGGTGGGAGTGCTGCAGACATATCGGAAGGTCGACAGCACGTCGTAGAATTCCAGGGCGCGCTGGTCTTTGGAGGGGCCCTCGCCCAGGGCCAGACCCATCGCGACTCTCATCCAGAGGAATTGCGGCGTCTCGAGCAGTATGTCCCGGTCGCGCAGAAGGTAGCGGTCGTACAGGAGCTGAAGGCCGGGATAGAGAAATAGCCGGTCGCGGGCGGGTTGCAGCCCGGCTGCCAGTCGAGGGAGGTCGAAGCCGAGCATTTGGGGAGACAGGAGTCCGGCCTGGACGCCGCGGACCACATAGTCGGGAAACCGGTTACGTTGCCAATCTTCCCAGCTTTGATGCGGGGGAGGTGCACCCAGGGCGGCATGATAGATTCGCTCGAGGAGCAGGCGTGCCGCTACGTAACTCAGATCGGGCTCCTGCTCGACAAGGCTGCGAGCCGCCAAAAGCATTGCCTTTTGCTCTTCCTCGTGTGTTGCATCCTCGGGGAGCTGGCGAAGGGTTTCTTCGACGAGGGCGGGAATCCAGGAAGTCAGTCCCAGAGCTTCACAGGCCCGAGCGAGGACATCCTGGAGGCGCGCTGCTCTTGGAGAGTGGGACTGTCCGACCGGGGCGTTGTGGGTAGTGCCGCCGTTGCCGGAACCTGCGGAGGCGGTGGCGACGGGGAGGCTGCGGACCCGGGTGTCCTGACTCGTTTGACAGGCGCAAGGCGAGAGACGGCCGACCGCGTGGGAGGTCTCCTCGTGCGTACAGGGTTTCGCAGCCGGAGTCCTGATGGCAGGACCCATGGGCACCGACTCGTCCTGTTGCGTTGTTGGACAGGCCGGGTTGTCAGGAAGGCAGGCCGCGGCATTTACGGAAGCGACCGGACTCGAGGCGTTTGCGTGATTCGTCATGGGATGATGTTCCTCCCGGATTGCTCGCAGGGAGCATAGGAGAGGGACCCTCGGCCATCCCGGGACGGACCGGGTTGGTCAGGGGAAAACGGGCCTGCGGGAAGAACAAGCTCGTCATTCGCTCATCCAATCGTTATGCGCGATTGTTTGGCCGGGCTGCCACCCGGCAGTCGGCCTGATGAGCGTGAGTAAGCAGGTCTTCTGGCTCCGGGGTCATCCTACTCCGCCGACCTTCCCATTCCTTTTGGAACAGTGGTCCTTTTGGCGTTTCGTCGCCCGTTACAGCGGCGCAACCGCGCAGGGCTTTCACCTGCTTCCCTATTCTCCCCGTTGCGGAAACGGGGCACTTACTCACGGCGCACTCACACAACGGTTCGTTGTGTGATGCACTCAAAGAGCACGGTCACTTATAGAGGCATGTGCCCCGTGTGTCAACTGATCAACGTCGGAGATTTTCACCGGCACCGGGGGGTTGCAAAAGTCGCGTTTTGCGAACGACTCGCGCAGGGGAGGAAACGTCAAGAGGCACTTTCGCAGAACGTCCGCGGCCCGGCTTTCGTAGTGACCAGTTCTCGAGAGCTGCGGTGGGCCGGCGGATCTCACCCAACCCTTTTCGGGGCCGGTGGGATTGGGGGGCTTCCGGGCAGGACAGCGCGCAAGCGGGTCCGAGTTGTCGGACGTCCCGTTCGCCGAATGTGCGATCCGGCGGCGCGTCCCCTGGGAGACCGGGTGTTGCGTTCCCGCGAGCCCCTCAGGGTCGTTCATCTCCGGGTCAACGCGGAGCTCCGAGCAACGTGGTGGTGGGCACCCGGTTTGCCCGGGCTCCGGCCCAGCGACATGGACGGAGAGCGGTGCTTTGTCCAACATTTCGTGGTCAAGAGCCCCGGTGGGTTGCAGGATGTTTGGAACTGCCGTGTTTCCGGGAGATGAGAGGTGAAGGCCACTGCGGCAGCAACGGCCGGTTTGCTTTTGGCCGCTCGTGACCCTGGAGTTTTGAGTGGAAGCGGGAGACAGCTCCTGCCGTCCGAATCTTTCGCCCTGGCAATGGGCGCGGGAGGGATGCTGGGGTGTGACGTATGAGGGTTCTAGCGGGGGGAATGGGCCGGCGGGCCGGCGGGGTCGGTGACGGGAATGTCCATCAGCCTCGCCGGCGTGTCCAAGAGATATGCTCCGTGCACTGACGGGTCATGGTGTCGCCGATTGCGAGGGCACAAGCGAGCTCGGACGTGGGCGTGCGCAAACAGTTCTCATGGCCGGATGGCGTTGATCGGCCGGGCGAACCCGGGCGGCAACCGGTCGCGAGGTGCGGTGCGCTGATGGCTGTCGTCCGAGCGCGAAGGACGTTGCTTTTGCGCAGCTTCGAACTGCCGATGGGTCGCCGAGGAGGAGGTAGAGATGCCATTCGCGCGGGTTGATGGGGAAGGACCTTCAACACCCGCGTTACGGCAGGCATGGTTGCTCGTGTTGCCGGCAAGCTTCCGCGTGAAAGGCAGCTGGCGTCATGGTTTCGAGGCACCCAGCTCGCCGGTGTCCGATTGCATGACTCAGGGTGCGGGGTGGCTCGCAGGGGATGGAAACCAGCCGGGGAAAGGCTTGCATCCCATCTGACGGATGGCTTTGCTAGGCGGCCACGGTCATGCGTCCGGCGCACCTGGTTGTCCTCATCGTGATGAACGCCTTTTGGGCGGGGACCTACTCTGCCTTCAAGGCGTTGGCGCCGCATCTTGACGCCGGGGGTTTGGCCACGCTGAGGTACAGTTTGGCCGCGTTGCTTCTGGCGGTGGCATGGCCGTGGTTGGGGGGCACGGCGCCGCGAGGTCGGGATCTGGTCAGGGCCGCGGTGATGGGCGTGATTGTGTTCTGTGCGGCGCCGCGACTGCAGGTGGCCGGGGTGCAGATGGGCCGGGCCACGGATGCATCCGTGTTGATGGCGTTGGAGCCGTTGGTCACTTCGATTGCCGCGGCGGTGTTTCTGCGGGAACACATCGGACCGCGGCGCTGGCTGGGCTTTGCGCTGGGGATGCTCGGGGTGGTGGTGATGGCCGAGGTGTGGCGTCCGGACTTTCGCCTCCCGGGGCTGGCGGCGAATGTGTTGTTCCTCTCCTCGTTCGTGTGCGAGGCGGCCTATTCGGTGATGGGCAAGCCGTTGTTGGGGCGTGTGGGCCTGGCCAAGCTCGTGGTCGTGGCGTTGGGGGCGGGGAGCCTGGCGAATCTGGTTCTGGACGGCCCGGCGGCGTGGCGTGCGGCGGCGAGCCTGCCGGCCCCGGGATGGTGGCTGCTGGCATATCTGTCGGTGATCTGCACGGTGATCGGGTACGTGGCGTGGTTTGCGGTGATCCGGGAGTCCGAAGTGAATGTGGCGGTGCTGACGGTGTTTTTGCAGCCGGTGCTGGGGGTGGGGATTGCCGCCGTGGCGCTGGGCGAGCGTCCGCACTGGGGACATCTGTGGGGCAGTGTGGTGATTCTGGCGGGGGTGGCCGTGGGTTTGTCCCGGCAGATTCGGCTTGTGCGAACCGCCCCGGCGGAGCGGACAGCGGATGGGGCCTGTCTCTTATACACATCT
>JAOADM010000276.1 GCA_026417315.1 Limisphaera sp. | reverse complement strand
CATCTGGACCGGATTTGTGAGCGGCAGAATGACAACGCGGGTCTGCTGGCGTTTTGCCGGGAGGTGCTGCGGCGGCATCCTGGCTGTGCGTTGGCGCTGGCGCGGCTGCTGCCCGGCACCCCCGAACTCCAGCGGGTGCTGGTGCTGGAGGCGGCAATGCCGGCCGCGGTGTTTCCCATCGTGATGGCGCGGCAGTACGGCGGCGATGTGGCGACGGCGTTGCAGGTGGTCTTGAGCACCTCCGTGGTCTCGCTGGTGACGATGCCCTTGTGGATCCGGGCCGGTTTGGCGTGGATTGGCGGTGGGGCGGGGTTTTGAACCGCGTGGAGGCGCAGCGGAGCGTCTATGCTGAATTATCTGTGGCTCGGCATGCTGGTGGGAGCGGTGATTCTGGCCGGTGCGTCGGGCCGGCTGGAGTTGCTGACGGGCCGGGCCCTGGAGATGGCGCGTGTGGCCGTACTGGAGGTGGCGTTGCCGCTGGTGGGCCTGATGGCGCTGTGGCTGGGGATGATGCGGTTGGCGGAACGGGCGGGGTTGGTGCAGGCCCTGGCGCGGGCACTCCGGCCGGTGATGCGGCGGTTGTTTCCCGATGTACCCGGGGATCATCCGGCCATGGGGGCGATGGTGTTGAACCTGGCGGCGAACATGCTCGGCCTGGGCAATGCGGCCACGCCCCTGGGACTGCGGGCGATGCGGGAGCTGGACAAGCTGAATCCGCAGCCGGGCACGGCGACCAATGCGATGTGCACCTTTCTGGCGTTGAACACGGGCTCGGTGCAACTGGTGCCGGTGACGGCCATGGCGGTGCTGGCGGCGCAGCAGGCACGGGAACCGACGGCGATTGTGGGGACGGCGTTGGTGGCGACGTTGTGCAGTGCGGTCACAGCGGTGACGGCGGCGAAGGTCCTGGAGCGGCTGCGATGGTTTCGGCTCCCGCCCCGCGAAGCGCCGCCGCCACGGCGCACGTCGAACGAGGAATCAGGGGCGGCGAGTCCGCCTGTGGAGGAACAGGCGCAGCCGGAGCCGGCACCGCTGGCGTGGTGGGGGCGGCTGCTTTTGTGGGGATTGGTGGTTTTTTTCGTGGCGTTGTGGGCGGTGCAGGTTTGGGGCCCGAGAGATGGGGCTGCCCCGGGCGTGGCGGGTTGGGCCGTGCGGGGATTGCAGGGCCTGTCACAACTGGCGGTGCCGTTTCTGCTGGCGTGGTTCCCGTTGTACGCGGCCCTGCGGCGCGTCCGGGTGTACGAGGAGTTCGTGGCCGGGGCGCGGGAGGGGTTCGAAGTCGCCGTCCGGATCATTCCGTATTTGGTGGCGATGCTGGTGGCCATCGGGATGTTTCGGGCGGCCGGCGGTGTGGAGCTGTTGAGTCGGTGGCTGACGCCGCTGCTGGGGTGGTTGGGGTTCCCGGCGGAGCTGCTGCCTCTGGCGCTGGTGCGACCGCTGAGCGGGAGCGGGGCGCTGGGGGTGTTTACGGAGCTGGTGCGCACGCACGGGCCGGACAGTTTGCTGGCGCGGATGGGCGGGACGCTCTACGGCAGCACGGAGACGACGTTTTACGTGTTGGCGGTGTATTTCGGCGCGGTCGGGGTGCAACGGATCCGGCATGCGCTTTGGGCGGGGCTCACCACGGACGTGGTGGCGATGGTGGTGTCGGTGTGGGTGTGTCGGTGGGTGTTCGATTGAGGCGGAAGGCGCCGCACGGGATGAGGCGGCCGGGCCGGCGCCAACGGAAATCGCCGGACCCGGAAGGCGCGAAATGCACCGGGGCGGTATTTCGCCATTGGACGGGACGCTCGGGACTGGCAGATTGGGCGCGATGGGGATTTCGATCAAAGCGTACGCCGAGCTGCAGGCGCGGTTGCGAAGACCCTCGGGCTCGGCCGAGCCGGCGGTGGCCGGACCCGTGGACCGGACGCCGGGGTTGGCGCTGGGGGTGGATCCTTCGCTGCGGGGGACCGGCTATGGGCTGGTGGCGCGGGAGGGGTCGGGGCTTCGCGCGGTGGACTATGGAACGATCGCGTGTCCGCGGGCCTGGTCCCGGACGGAGTGTTTGCGCGCGATTGCGCGGCGACTGCGGGAGATTGTGGAAGTGCATCGGCCCACGGTGGTGATCCTGGAAGGCTTGTTTCATGCCAAGAACGTGCGGACGGCCCTGGTGATGGGGGAAGCCCGGGGAGCGGCGCTGGCCGTGCTGGCCGAGTTCGGTTTGGAGATTTACGAGATCGCGCCCCGGCGGGTGAAGCTGGCGATCACGGGGCACGGAGCGGCGGCCAAGCTTGCCGTGGCGCGAATGGTGCAGCGGATGTTGTCGCTGCCGGAGACGCCGGCGCCGGATGCCGCGGATGCGCTGGCCCTGGCGGTGGCACACTGGCAGACGCAGGGGCGTCCGTGGGCCGCCTCGGGCGAACGCCGGCTCTGAGGTGGCAGGGGCATGTTGCACGGCACGCGGCCGGGTGGACGGTTCGGCACCCAGTCACAGATTCACGGCACGATGATCGCCTTTTTGCATGGCACGTTGGTGGAGGCTTCGCCCACGGAGGTGTTGGTGGACGTGCACGGCGTGGGATATCAGGTGTTCATTCCGCTGTCGTCGTATGACAAGTTGCCGGCGGTGGGCCAGCCGGTGCGACTGTTGACGGAACTGATCGTGCGCGAGGATGCCCATCTGCTGTACGGATTCGCCACGGCCGAGGAACGGGACACGTTTCGACTCCTCATTCACACGGTGAACGGCATCGGGCCCAAGACGGCTTTGAGTGTGTTGAGCGGAATGAGTGTGCCGGCGTTTCGGGAGGCGGTGATGCGAGGGGATGTGCGGGCGTTGTCGCGGATTCCGGGTGTGGGACGCAAGACGGGCGGAGCGGATCGTGGTGGAGTTGAAGGACAAGCTGGGGCCGGTGCTGCCGGTGGGCGGAACGGGCGGCGGGGTTTCTGTCGGGCTGACTGACGCCAAATGGAACGACGCGGTGCTGGCCCTGATGGCGCTGGGGTACAAGTCGGGCGAGGCGCAGGAGGCGGTGCGCGCGGTGGCGGCGGCGTTGGGCCCGCAAGCGACGGTCGAGGAACTGGTGCGCGCGGCGTTGAAACGGAGCGTGTCGGCGAAATGAACGAGGCGGTGCATCAAGCCGGTGGGCCCGTGGCGCGGAAACACCGGGGAGGTCCGGTGATTCCGCATGCGCCGACGCCGTGGCAGCGGTGGGCGGCCCGGCTGCTGTACCTGCTGGGGCGCGGCTTGACGAGGACGCTGCGACGTCGGCTGCTGGACCGGGGCGGGTATGGTGCCGACTGGCCGGGGCAGGCGATTTACGTCATGTGGCACAACCGGCTGGCGTTGTGTCTGGAAGCGTACCGGGTGTTTGCGCGGCCGCACTCGCGCGCGGCGGGGTTGGCCGCGTTGGTGAGTGCGAGCCGGGATGGCGGGTTTCTGGCCGCCGTTTTGGAGTGTTACGGTGTGCAACCGGTGCGGGGATCGTCGAGTCGGCGCGGGCCCCAGGCGTTGCTGGAGCTGACCACGTGGGCCGAACGCGGGTACGATCTGGCGATCACGCCCGACGGACCGCGCGGTCCGCGCTACGTGGTGCAGGAGGGGGTCATTGCGCTGGCGCAGGTGACCGGACTGCCGATCGTGCCGGCCTCCTATCGGCTGAGTTGGCGGGGGCGGTTGCGGAGCTGGGACGGGTTTCTGGTGCCGCTGCCGGTTTCGGGCTGGGGGGGGGTGCTGGGGCCGCGGCTGTGGGTGCCGCGCGAAGCCTCGGAGACGGAGCGAGAGTCGTTGCGGCAAGAGCTGGAGCGGCGGCTGCGGACCATCACCGAGGATTGAAGAGAAATCAGGCTGGTCAGGCAGGCGCGGATGAGGCAGAGTCGGGCCGGCCCGGCGAAGGCCCGCACGTGTGCTGAAGCAGGAAGCAAGGGGTTCGGCCGAGCACGACCGTGCGGACACGTCGGGCAAAGGGCTGTCACGTTCGCATTCAGCACGAATCCACGGAGGTTCTATGAAGCATCCCAGGGTCGCGAGTTCTGCAAGGTGGAAGCGGTGTGTTCGTTTCGGGCGATGGCTCCGCACACGAGCGGTTGGCCTGGCGGGGATGGCGGTGTTCGGGGCGATGACGGTGGTCGTGGCCAACGCGCAGACGGGAGC
>JAOADM010000275.1 GCA_026417315.1 Limisphaera sp. | reverse complement strand
GGGTGGCGCGATACAGGAAGCCGAGCACACCCTCGGCCGGCTGCATCCGCCACTGCTCCGCCCACCAACGCCATTCGGGAGCGTGCGCCGCGTCCGGGTGGTGTCCGCCGCGCCGCAGGAAATACTCCAAAAACGCACCCCAGCTCCGCGAAGGCGTGTTATGGGACAGGTCGCCGAACCCCATGTTGGGTGAGCCCGGCGGCGCCACATACAGCGCGTACTCACCCACGCGGGAGAAGAACGGTTTTCGGAAGCTGTCGATGCCGAGGGCGGCTTCGGCCACCTGGCACCACCAGACAATCTTCCCCATGTAACCGGCCCAGTAGCTCAGGCCCTCGTGCCAGCCCCCGTCGTCGTCCGCCCACACCGGATAGGCCGCGTAAAACTTGTGCACGGCGTAGTCCAACCAGGTTTCCGCCTCCGGGATCTCCCCGTAAAAGGCGATGGCGGTCTCGGCCAGTTTGTGCCAGGTGCGGTTGCCATGCGAACTGAATGGCCGCTCCAAATGGCCGACGCCGCGTCCCACTTCGCCGCTGTTCCACGCATCCCGGGCCCGGCGAGCCATTACCTGGCGGACCTGTTCCCGCTCAGATTCCGTGAGCACGTCCCAGGCCCAGTCGTAGGCGCGCGAGGGGCGGTGCAGCATCACTTTGCCGGCCTCGCAGTTGAGGCGAAAATTGGTGGGACCGTCCGGATCCCACGAGGCCAGGTGAAGAATCCAGCGCCGTGCGGCCGCGGCGTACTTGGGTTCACGGGTAATCAGATAGACGAAGGCGATGGTCTCGGCTTCCTGACAGGCGCGGAGCGCCTGTTCCCGGTTGGGCCACCAGTAACGCACCATTTCCCGATTGCTCCGGTCGTTGATCGAGCCCAGGTGTTCGGGCTCCGGCGTCGGGCCGGCTTCGATGTACCGATCCGCCGCGGCCCGCAAGGTCGCGAACTCGGCTGCGCCGGGCCCCTTCGCCCACTCCCGCAGACGGGACAAATCCTCCGGGCGCAGGAACAACCGGGGCCGTCCCTGAGGCAGCCGGGCCCGTTGTTCAGCCCGCGTCGGCATGGGGAAAACGACAGCATTCGTGGGCACTACGAAGGATCGCACCCGGCTCCAAGTGGAGGTCCGGCCCTCCTGGGTCACGAAACGGTAACGCCAAAAGTAACGGCCGGCCTCCAAGGGGCGTGCGTGTACGTAAACATTCAAGGGCAGGTCCTCGGCGGTCTCGGCCTTCCGAAAGTCAGGCTCTCGACTCCATTGAACCGCCCACCGGGCCGCTCCGCGGTCCACCAACCATGTGAACGCGGGAGGATTCAATGGCACGACCTCTCCCTCCCGTGGGCGGTACCCGATTTCATCCGGGCGGGCCGGTCGGTCCGAAACCTGCGGCGGTTCGGAAGCTGCGGGTGGCTGCGCGGCCGGAAGGTCGGCAGCCACTGTCAACCCGCCGATCATGAAGACCACGCGCAGCCACAGGCCACACGCCCGTTTGCAACCGCCTTGATGTTTCATCGTTGGAATCGATCTTCCCGGCCCTCTGGCCGCTCCCACTGCGGCACTCCACGCGGTGGCCGGGCCATCCGCCACATCGTCCGGCCCTTGCCACCACCCGGGATGACCGCTCATCGGATTGCCGTCAAGACCGCGCCGGGTCCTGCGCCACGGCCCCTCCGGTGACCTCAACCGCAACGGTTCGGCAGCACGGCCCTCCGTCTGAATCTCCCGTTGGTGTCGCGACACCGCAATCCGGAACCTGAGGTCCAAAAATCGGATGCGGTTCACCGCAAGTTCCGGTCGGTCCCGCGGCAGGCGCGGAGGCAACTCGACTCCGTCGGCCCGCCGTCCAAACCCGAGGAACCCGTCCAACATGATCTCCGTCACCAAGACGTTTTCACAGGATTTGTGGTCCAGTGCCAGAGCACCCGGGGTGCCGCCCCCCTGGAGCGTGCCGGGCCGTTCCAACTCGATGATCCCCCTCCTCTCCGGCGCCACCGGTATGTGCTCCCGCCTGCAACCAGGCGTCCGGCCCATCCAACGGATGCGCACTGGAATCGTACCGGGGCGTGGCCACGGAGCCCTCGGAATTCATGACCCGCCAGCTCAGTGCATCTGGCCAAGCCCGCCGCATTCGTTCCGCCCAACCCTCACTGTCCACCGCCCGCCCCAGCGCGGGCCCGCTCAACCACGCGTCCCACATGGTCTCTTTCGGCCCCGCCACCGGGTCACGTCGACAAACCAAATCCTGCAGCGACGCCCCGCCCGACCTGTCCCGGCACCTGAAACCGCGGGAACTATCTTCCGGCACCCGGGGAAGGCTCCGCCCGCCAAGGGTTCCCACCGCGACGAAGAGCGTGCAGGTCCCACGCCTGCGGCCGGGTTCTCGCGTTGGGGAGCCTGCCAGGTTCACAAAACGATGAGTGGTCCACGGCGGTCGGGATTGGCGCTCCGAGGACCGGGCTGCGGTCTTGCAAGTGGCCGGAGGTCCCTCGGGCGCTGCAGGCTTCGGCCGTGGCGGACCGCCCCTGTCTTTCCCGAGCAGGGCGCCAGACCGTCCAACGCGGGGCCTGCGATGGCATGCCCGGCGGGGCAACCGCCACGTCCGCCGGAGTGTTTCGGGCCCTTGCCGGGTTCGATCCGCGCACTCGACCGCGGTCCGGACTGTGCTAAGGTTGTTGCCGATGGCAGAATCCACAACGCAAACGGCCGGGAAGATCAATCTGCGCCGCCCCGACATCATGGAGGCGGTGCAGGCGCAGGTCATGTCCCATTATCGCAGCGAACTGGTCGAGCGCATTCGCGCCCGCGGTCACCAGCTCTCCGCCCGGGGCCTGACGGTCAAACTGGCCAAGGAATTCGGCTTTTGTTACGGGGTGGAGCGGGCGATCGACCTGGCCTACGCCGCCCGCAAGGTCTTTCCGGACCGCCCCCTCTACATCCTGGGCGAGATCATTCACAACCCGGAGGTCAACGACCAGATCCGCGCCATGGGAATCAAGTTCCTGACCGGTTCGCAAAAGGACGCCAGCATGGACGACCTCCGGCCCGGCGACGTGGTCATCATCCCCGCCTTTGGCACGGACGTGGCCACGCGGCGCCGGCTCGAGGAGATCGGCTGCCAGTTTGTGGACACGACCTGCGGCGACGTCATGAGCGTGTGGAAACGGGTGCGTCAATACTCGCGCGAGGGGGTCACCAGCATCATCCACGGAAAGGCCTGGCACGAGGAGACCAAGGCCACCAGCTCGCAGGCCCGCGCCTACGGCCACGGGCACTACCTGGTCGTTTACAACCTCGAGGAAACGGATTACGTCTGCCGCTACATCGTGCACGGCGGCAACAAGGAGGAATTCCTGCGCAAGTTCGCCGGAGCCTACTCCGAGGGGTTCGACCCCGACGTCCATCTCGAAGCCATCGGCGTGGCCAATCAGACCACCATGCTCCGGGGCGAGACGGAGGAAGTGCAGCGCCGCCTGCGCAACGCGATGATCCAGAAATACGGAGAGGCCAATCTCCACAAGCATTTTCGCTATTTCGACACCATTTGCGGGGCCACCCAGGACCGGCAGGATGCCCTGGAAAAGCTGCTGCAGGAGCCGCTGGATCTGCTGCTGGTCATCGGGGGATACAATTCCTCGAACACGTCCCACCTGGCCGAGATGGGTGAGGCGCGCCTGCCCACCTATTTCATCAAGAACGCCAGCAAACTCGTTTCGTCCGACCTGATCCGTCACTACAGCCTGCAACGGCACGAGGAAATCGAGACCCGGAACTGGCTGCCCGATGGCCCCGTCACGGTCGGGATCACGGCCGGGGCGTCTTGTCCGAACAACCTGATCGAGGACGTCATCCGTCGGCTCTTCGAGCTGCGTGGCGTCTCCGTGCAGGAACTGCTTGCCTCTTGATGGCGGCCTGTCTTCGGACCGGCCGCGCCTTCAGGGCCTGCGGAGTTTGAGCCCGGGAATCCGCGGCGGCACGGGCGGCGTGGGGCGGCCGGAGGTAACCTCGCCTTGGGCCCCGGTTTCGGCCCCGGCGCGCGACCCGGGGCCCTCCAACACCCGCTCGGCCTGCTGCAGTTTCTCTGTCAGCCAGTCGGCCGCTTGTCCCAGGGTCCGTCCGATGGGGGTTTCGCGCAGTTCCAACGAGCCCACGCGGNAGTCCGTCAAGCCCTGGAAGGCCTCCACCG
>JAOADM010000274.1 GCA_026417315.1 Limisphaera sp. | reverse complement strand
TTGCTCCACGGCGGGGACGGGAAAACTTGTTCGGGTGGGGCGGTGGACGCACCGTGGGACGCGGACAACCGGCTGGTGCGGGGGATGAGCTACGGGACGAGCGACCGGACCGGTTGGCGTCGGGTGGACTGGGCGTACGATGCGTTGGGGCGGCGCATCCGGCAGACGAGCTACGTGATGAGGAACGGGGTCTGGGTGGTGAGGGAAGACCTGAAATCCGTCAGCGATCCGGTGCTTTTCGGCCGCCACGTGGTCGAGCTGAACGCGACGAACCACGGGCTGCTGCGCAGCTACGTGTGGGGCCTTGGCCTCAGCGAGACGCTGGATGGTGCCGGTGAGGTGGGGTGCCTGCTCTGGGTGCGGCTGGCCAGCAGTCCGGCCTCGGAAACGCATTTTGCGACCTACGACGGCAACGGCAATGTCTGGCAGTTGATCTCTGCTTCCAGCGGCACGGAGACGGCGCGGTACGATACGGCCCCTTCGCCGAGCCTCTCCGCCCGACCGGCCCGACGGCCAAGGAGAACCCGTTCCGGTTTTCGACCAAGCGGACGGACAACCCAACGGCCTCGGCGCTTTGCGACTACCGCCTCTATGACCCCGTCACCGGCCGATGGCTCAGCAGGGATCCCATCCACGAGATGGGTGGAAGCAACCTGTACCTCTTCGTATGCAACGGTTGCTTGGACAGGGTGGAGGTGGACGATCGGAGGCCGGGAGCTGCAATTGCCATTCCCGCAGGCTTATGAAGTGAAGCGCTCGTGGCTACCGCAACCTGCGTGCTTGCGTGGGAGCGCTTGCAATCCCCCAGGGTCAGCGGACGATCCACGAGATTGCGATGAGTGCGGACTCTGTGGCTGACGCTATTGCAAAAGGAATCGCCGAAGCCGCCAAGAGATGCGAACGGTGTATGCGTAGAAATAGGCGCGGTTTGCCTTGCCAGCCGCCCGCTGGCCCGATCGCCTGTCGTGTCGATCGTCCGCCATCGCGTCCGCCTCGAGGAATTCCGACGCCTCACGTGCACGTGCATGTAATGTTGCAGCGCTCGGCATATGCGAAGGGGGAACCTTGCAAGTCCTGCTCGTATGAGCTGGACATGGATCCTCCGGCTTGGGATTTACGGTCCGGAGCGTGTAACCCTGAAGGTTAGGGATTGGCTCCTTGACGACGACGGTATCGATGGCCATGGATAGGATCCCAGACGATTGTCGTGTTACTTCACATTATGCGGACACAGGTAGGCAAGTCCGGGAGGGCGACGAATGCTACCTTGACGGACACCCTGCGCGGGTCAAAAAAGTAATATTACCAGGATCTGCAGAGGCGATGGAGACGTATTGTGAAGAGACCGGGGGTTTGATGCTCGAATCTGCGGCCTGGGGGCTGGCCCTGATCCCATTTGGAGTGCTGGGCGTATTAACAGAAGCTCCTTTGGACGAGCCGAACCAAGAATAGCTCCTGGTCTTGGGTGGGATGTCAATGACGGTCACGATTGGTAGCGTGGGTCACAGCGCCACAGGGTGTGGTCAGATTGCACGGCGCCTTGGAAAGAGGCCGAATGGACAGTTGCTCTACAGAGGAATGGTTCCGGGGTTCCCTTTGTCCCAACAGACAGGTCAGAGTGCTCTCTGCTGGCTACTGCATCTGCCGCCGGTGGCACGTGGACGCGCAGCCCGAGGGGCTTTGCGCGCGAAGTTGCACTGCCAGTCTTCTGGAATTGAGATATGTCTGGTAAGACCCGAAAACCCACGTTGCAGGAAATCGACCTTGCATTGACCCAGGGCGATGAAGCGAGCGTTTGGAAGGCAGCGGAAGCGCTGGGAGAATCGCTGGGAGAATTATGCGGAGGCAAACCCCGAAATGATCTGGCCTTTGGTGGTTAAACATGGGTCAAGCGACAATGCAGAGGTTCGCGCTGCTATCGCCACATGTGTTTTGGAGCACATCCTCGAGTATCACTTCGAGCACTACTTTCCGATGGTCGAAGCCCATAGTGCGGAATGGCAACCGATGCTTTGCGGAGACGTTCCTGACGTGTTGGAAGTTCGGGCAAAGCGAAGAGCTTGGACGCTCGAAGCGTTGGGACGCGCTTGATGCTTACATACGCGAGCACCTGTGCTGACATCGAACGCCGGTAGGGAGCGGTGGTCGGGGGGAGGGTGTGAAGGAATTTGCGGGCGCTGACCGCGTTTTGCGGGTGGTTCCCAGGGAGCGGAGTGAGCTGTCTGGGTGCGAGCGGGCACAGGCAGATGGTGCGGCAAGCGGGAGCGCCGCGGCCTTGGATACAACTTGGCAGCGCGGAGACCTGTCGCCGGCAGTCGCTGCTTTGCCCCGACGCTTCACGGTCGTGGCGCGGCGCGGCTCGCAAGGTCCCGCCTACGGTGAGCGGTAGCGTTGGGTGCACCCGGGCCCAGTCCTTCGCGTGCGCCTCCAACGCCGTCAGCCAGCGCGTGGGCGGCAGGCTTGGCGACGGCAGCGTCTGGCTGTATGAACGTGGCCGACTGGACCAGGTCATTTCGGGCAAGAAATCCTGGGCCGACGGACCCCGGTGGCGGGGCCGCGGTTTAAGTATCGGCAGAAGGCGACGGGAACCGGCCAGGTGGCGAGGCTCCACCGCAGGGCGTGGGCCCTCGGAGCTCGCTGACAAGTTGCTCCGGCCAACGACCGAGCTGTTTATTTCTTGGCAGCGTCTGAGGGCGCCCGGCGAAACGTTGTATTTCATCTTGCTGAGAATTCTTCTTCAGAGAGGCGGGATCCAGTGTCCCCCGCTTGTGATGCGACAGGGCGTGTGCGCGCAGCTCAGGACGTGGCTCTTGTCCATGCTGCAGGCTGGGGGCTTGAAAGGCAGGAGGAGAGGCTCGGAGCACACCATTGCCCGGTGATTTCGAGGCGACCAACGGTATGGCTCGTCGGCTCCTGCGCTTCAGGATTGCCCGAATCCTTCACGTCCCCGGCTGTGCCGGACGATGGGCAACGCGGCGGTAGCAGAACCGGAGATCTGGATCGGCGTGGCTCCGAAGGCAGCGGAACGCCGGCGTCAGGGCAGGAGGCGGGCCCGGTAGAAACGGGCGGGGGCGTTGGAAGCCGTGGTGTCCACCCAATCGAACAGTCCGTCGGGCGAGCTGTTCGTGCGCAGGGGCGTCCAAGTGGCTGCCGGCAGCGCAGGGGCGGCTTCGATCACGTAGCGGGCCGAGGGCTGGCCCTGCACCCGGAGCCAGACGTGACCCCGTGGTGTGCGTTCCAGGAGCAGCAGGCGTGGCGCCACGGCCGGTGGGGCGGCCGCCACACGATAGTTGTCGAAGAGCATGTAATTGTCGCCGGGCTTGGCCGGGTCGTAATAAACCCAGACGGCGTCGATTTCGCCCAGGGTCAGCTCGGCGCCGGTGGTGGTGAGGGGCTGGTTGGTGGCGATCAGGCGACCTCCGAAGGTGGCGCTCCACCGGTTGGCGGCGAAGTCCATGTTCAGCACCAAGAGTTCCGGCACCCCATTCGTGAACTTTACGGAGGTGGTGACCCAGGCGCTGGTCCCGTCCAAACGGTAGGAAATGTCCTGGAAGTAATTGTCGAAGTCGATGGTCAACAGCCGGTTGGTTCGCAAATTGTAAACCTGCCACTGGAAATTGTCGTACTGGGCATTCGTGGCCGACGAGTCTTCGATGCTCATGAGCACCGAAAACTGCACGAGCGGCAATCCGCTCCGGACGGGGTCGAAACGCAGCGGCTGCCAGACGGCCGTCTGGCTTTCGTTGGTCTCCAGGGGTGGCCAGTAGCCGAGGTAGGCTTGCTGGCCCTCCCCCGGGAAGAAGCCGTTGACCAGGCCGTTCCCGCCGGTGCCTTCGCCCAGCCATCCGGCCTGACCGACCAGCGTGTAGGCGGTGTCGTAACCCTCGCTGGCTTCGAACCGTGTGAAATAAAGATTCGTGAATGCGCCAGCGGTTGCGGGCTCGAGGAGGGTTCCCAGGGCGGCCAGGATGAGCCAGTGCCTGGCGAAGATTCGGCGGAGGCGCCCGGAAGCTCGATTTGTTGGCAGGGGAGAGCCTCTCCCGGTCCGAGGCTCCCACGTCTCGGCTTTACAGCAAAGCGGGCAACGCATGCGTGTGGATGCAGACGAAGCGAGCGACAGGGCTCAGTTTGCAGTACGAGCTCGACCCGGCGCTTGGGCTGCCCGAGGGGACGCAGCCGGAGGCGGGCTCGGGGCGG
>JAOADM010000273.1 GCA_026417315.1 Limisphaera sp. | reverse complement strand
GGCTCTCCTCACCGACTCACCCCGCGCGGAATCAACGCCTCCACCCCCTCGGCATTGTACTGACAGCGTTCCGCCCGCAAATTCTCCGCCAGACCAAACAGCGCCCGCACTGCCACCTCGCGCGTCGGCCGGGCCCCGCCGCCGTTCCAATACTCCAACAATGCCCTGTACTCGGTCGGGGGTGTGACCGTGTACACGCAGGAACGGCTCTCCACCTTCTTGTGCGGCCACCAGGCCCACCCAATCCGATGCCGCTCCATCAACGCCACGCACTCCCGAAACCATTCGTTGGAGTTCTCCCCGCTCTCCCCCAACCAGATCGGAATCCGATACTTCTCGCGCAGCGCCAGGTACGGCGCGATCGCCTCGTCCGTGTTCGGATTCCAGTACTTGTGAAAACTCAGCACCAGGTTGTCATCCCACGGACCGGGGAACCCCCGGTAGTTGTTTCCCCAGCCGTTGCCTCCCAAAATGATCATGTGGTTCCGGTCCACCTCCCGAATTGCGCGGGTGATCTCCCGGTACAAGGCCCACAGGGGCGCGTTGGTCTGGTCTTCCCGGCCGTGCCGCTCCCTCCCCTCGAAGCTCCAGTTCGGCTCGTTGATCAGATCGTAGCCCCCGATCCATGGCTCCCGGGCATATCGCTCCGCCAACTTCCGCCACAACGCCACCGTCTTTTCCCGATTCCGTGGATCCTCCCAGAGGGACGGCTTGTTCGTGTCCCGATCGCAAATGTTCACGTCGTGGCCCTGTCCACCCGGAGCCGCGTGCAGGTCCAGGATCAAATAGATCCGATACGCCCGACACCAGGCCAGCAGACGGTCCACCAACTCAAAGCCGGTCGGCAGCCACGTCTGCCGCCCCGGCTCCGGCTCTTCATCCACCGGCAGCGTAAACAGATTGTAATGCATCGGCAGACGGATCGAGTTGAAGCCCGCTTCCGCCAATGCTCTCACGTCCGCCTCGGTCATGTGCCGGTCCCGCCACAGGACATAAAACCGTTCCGTCGCCTCGGGTCCGATCAACTCCACGATCCGCTGCCGGATTCGATGCTGTGGATTCTCCCCTTTCAGCCGCAGCATGTAGCCCTCCTGGAGCATCCAGCCGCCCAGGCCCATGCCCCGCAAGAGCACCTCCCTGCCCTCTCCGTCCACAATCCGATCTCCCCGGGCGCGCAAAAAGCCCTCGGCGCGGGCCGGTACAACGAGGCTCAAGGCCAGGCAAATCAGCGGAACCCAAGGCGATACGGCTGGAATCTTCATGGTCGAAACGGTTTTGGACATGGTCTTTCCCTGCATCCGGCGGTTCCCCCGGAGCGGTGTGCCGTCATTCAACCTCGCCCCGGGACGTGCGTCGAGTCCGGTTTGGAGGCAAAGAAGCCGACGCCCAACGCGTTAGGCCCACTTCTTGGCCCGGCGCCCCACCGCGACGAGTTCCTCCCCCCTCCTCCGGCTTACAAGTAAGCCATTCTCCGCCCCGGACCTCCGAGCCCGGAATGCCCAGTTGACGAAATCCGGCAAACGGCCTAACGTGGCTTGAGAAACGGGCCGAACCAGTGTCCGGACGGCTACAAAGCAGAAGCAGCAACCGACTTCGACCATGCAACCTTGGAACCAAACAAGGCGGAACGCCGCGGGCAGGGCGTTTACACTGATCGAACTACTGGTCGTCATCGCCATCATTGCCATTTTGGCGGGCATGCTGTTGCCGGCCCTGAGCAAGGCCAAGGCCAAAACCCAGGGGATCTACTGCATGAACAACGGCAACCAGCTCATGAAAGCGATCACCCTGTACGCCAGCGATCATCGGGAGCTTTTGCCGCCCAACCCGGACGACGGCAACACCATTCCCGGTCACAACTGGTGTGCCGGCCAGGCCGGTCGTGGCGGCGCTCAAGAGTTCAATCCGGACGTCCTCATGGACCCGGACCGCACGCTGGTGGCGCCCTACATCGGGAGGAATGTCGAGATCTTCCGTTGTCCAGCAGATCAACGCTCGGGCCTCTACAGTGGCACCGACCCGGCCAAGCGCGGCCAAACCGTTCGCGCCGCCCGCACCATCGCCATGAGCCAGGCGGTGGGTACAATTTGCCGAGGTTTTGATGCTGGCTCCGGTCACGCTGGTCCACCCGATCGCCCGACCAACGGTCCTTGGTTGAACAATTCTCACACTCACCGTCGCAACCAGCCCTTTTTCACCTACGGCAAGACCACAGATTTCCTCAAACCCGGTCCAGCGATGACCTGGGTTATCTTGGATGAAGACGCCTACAGTTTGAACGACGCCGGCTTCGCCGTGGGGATGGTGAATCCCGAGTGGATTGATTGGCCCGGAACCTATCACAACTTTGGCGCTGGCTTCGCCTTTGCAGACGGTCATTCCGAAATCCACAAATGGCGGGATGCGCGCACCAAGGTGGTCGGCGGAAATGTCAGCCGCCGCGCCGTGCCCGGAAGTCCCGACTGGATGTGGATCGCTGAACGCACCTCGGCTCGCCCCTGAGAACATGTGGTGTTCTTAAACCCGCGGCTGGATTCCTGTTCTTCGGATACCCGAACCGACTGGTATATCCCACCCCAGCTAGCCCCGCTCGCCCGAATGGGTGATCCTTGGCGCCGGCACTCCGTCGGGTAGCCCGTTAAGGTTTGGGCGTCGAAAGAATCACCCGCAGCGCACTCCGAATCTCGTCCGGGTTGCGGCCGCGCGTCTCGGCCAACCCTGCCGCCAACCCGCTGGCAAACGCCGTGGCCGCCGAGGTGCCACTGACCAAAAACGGCTGCCCTTGATGGTACACCACACTCACCCCGGGTGCGATCAGGTCCACGAAATCCCCGCGATTCGCATAAGGTGCGATCCGCCCGGTCCGATCCCCCGCAGTCACCGCCATCACCTCGGGATACGCGGCCGGAAACACCGGAGTCGTCACCGGTTCGTTCCCCGCCGCCGCCAACACCAGCACCCCGCTTGCACTCACCTGTTGCAGCAGCGCGTGCAAAAAGCGGTTGTCCGCCTCGCTGCCCAAACTGAGGTTCAGAATGTGCGCTCCTCCTTCGTGCACGGCCCGGTAGACCCCCACCGCCAAGTCGAAGGTCGAGGTCGCCGGTTGATCCCCGTAAACGTCCACGGGCAAAAGCCTCACCTTCAAATCCGCGCCGGAAACCATTTCCACTCCACGCAACACCGTCTGAGCCATGGCCGTGCCGTGCGTGGGAACATCCGCCGGGACCTGGCCGCCCGGCACAACCCGGATTGGCGCAAGGACAAACTCGCCCAGCGAGCCCGGTAACGACTGAACCGCCGTGTCCAACAACGCCACCACGACCGGCCCGCCGGGGTCCGGAGGCCGCGCCCGAATCCGGGGCCAGCCCACCGAGGTCCCCAACAAACCCTGGACCTCCCCCGGCCGCCCGATGGCGTAGTTGGCCTCCACGTCCGTCACCGCGGGATCCTCCAGCAACCGCTGGCGTGCCGCCTCCGCTGCCTCCGCACTGGCAAACCGCAGGCGATACGCATGGAGCTCCTCCAGCCGACCCACCACTTCCGCACCCAGTGCGCGCGCCAGAGCTTCTATCTCCGACCCCGGTTTTACCCGCACAATCCACTCGTTCCGTAGTCGGTTCGTCTCTGCCGTTCCGGCGGGCGCACGCCCGGCCTCTGTCACGGGCTGCGTTGCCTCCTGTAATGAAGTGCGAAACACATACAGCTGGGGAGGCCCGTTGCTCCGGGGCAGCAACGCAAAGTTCAGTCGGTCCAACAGCCGTCGCAACGCCTCACCGGGCGGCAAGCCCTGAAACCGCGTGGACACGCGCCCTGACAAACCGGGCTCGACAAACACCCGCCAGCCCGTCTGCGCGGCGATCTCCCGCAACACTGTGTCCAACGACCACCCTTGGACATCCGCATCCACCCGATTCTGCTGCGTATCCCACGCCAGTCGGTTGGTCACCGCGGCTCCCACCCGAAACACCATCGGAACCAGGCTCAGCCACAGGCACGCACAGCCCGCCACCAACCGTCGAAAGATCCGCCTTTTTGTTCTCCCTGCCATGACGCCCCCAAGCTACCATGGCTTCACCCGGTGCGAAACTGCGGTCCCTTCCGCCCGACTGCTATACCGGCGGCTCCATGCTACCGAGCCGGTCGCCGGGGCGCATCGGATTCCCCGCCCGGGACTCCGCCATCCCCATGCGCCGTCCCCCCTCCC
>JAOADM010000272.1 GCA_026417315.1 Limisphaera sp. | reverse complement strand
GGGAAGGACCGGTCAACGCGGCGCAGGAGGGTGCGGCCCTGCAGGAGCTGGCCGGGCGATCAAGGCGTCGGTGTCGGGGTCCAGCCAGGCCGTCAGACGGAAACGATCGTGCTGCAGACACCAGGCGACGTCGTCGTGGAGTTCCGGCAGGGCCAGAAGCCGCCGCGCGTTGGCGGAGTGCTGCAGGGCCCCGGACAGGTCCGCTCCTGCCCCGCGCCATGCCCGCCATGCCACAGACGCCGCATCGGTCAGATGAGACTCCAGGTTTGCCCTGCTCCACAGTTCGATGAAAGCGCCCGCGGCCAGCACGTCTTCCAGGGCCGGGTCCGGGCCGGTCCCGGCACAGATCAGCAAGACGCGATCGGGTCGCAGGGCCCGCACGGCCTCCACGGTGGCGGTGAGGTTGAGGAGGGCTCCGGCCAGAACCGCGGGCGCGTGCCGACAGGCATGGAGAGCGCGGCTGCCGTTGGTCGTGGTAAAAACGATGGTGCGGTCTTGTACGCGCTCCTGGGTGAACTCACGGGGGGAATTGCCCAGGTGAAACGCGACCCCCCCGGTCGATTCGGGCCCCGGGCGCAGGCCGCCGCGTTCGCCGGCCAGCAGCCATTCGGGATGCTGGCGATGGAGAGCCACGGCTTCTTCGAGCGTGCCAACCGGGAGGAGGGCACGCGCGCCATGGGCCAGGGCGGTCACCGCCGTGCTGGTGGCACGCAGGATGTCGAATACCACACAGGCGGCCCCGGCCAGGTCTGTAGAGGTCAAACGTTCCCAGTCCGCGGGCCCCAGGCGCGTGTCCAACACGGATCCCATGACCGCGGGCTCCCGGGCGCGCAGGAGCGTCGAAGGGGCTCAACCCAGGAACGCCGCGTGCACGGCGCGCATGGCGTGCTCGGCACGGGCCAGATCGATCACCACCGAGATTTTGATCTCGCTGGTGGAGATCATGTCGATGTTGATGCCCTCCCGGGCCAGCACTTCGAACATGCGGGCGGCCACGCCGCTGTGGCTCTTCATGCCCACGCCGACGATCGAGAGTTTGCCGATGTTTTCGTGGGCCAGGATTTGACGGAACCCCAGTTCGGGCTGGAGTCCTTCGATGACGTGACGGGCCTTGGCCAGGTCGGCCTTGTCCACGGTGAAAGACAGGTCGGTGGTGGGCGGACCGTCGCCGTGGCTGATGTTTTGAACGATCATGTCCACATTGATGGCGGCGTCGGCCAGGGCCCGAAAGATCCGCGCAGCCACACCGGGCCGGTCGGGCACGCCCACCAGCGTGACTTTGGCCTGGTTTTTGTCCAGGGACACGCCGCGCACCACGATGCCTTCCATGCTTTTGGTTTCCTCTTTCACGATGGTTCCCGGGTTGTCGTTGAGACTGGAACGGACTTCAAAAACCACACCGAATTTTTTGGCGAACTCGACCGAGCGGCTTTGCATGACCTTGGCGCCCAGGCTGGCCAGCTCGAGCATTTCGTCATAGGAGATCTCCTCCAGTTTGCGGGCGGTGGGCACGATGCGTGGATCCGCGGTGTAAACGCCGTCCACGTCGGTGTAAATCTGACAGAGGTCCGCCTTCAGCGCCGCCGCCAGGGCAATGGCGGTCAGGTCCGACCCGCCCCGGCCCAGGGTCGTGATCTGGCCGTCCGGTGTTTCGCCCTGGAAGCCGGCGACGATGACGACGGAACCGGCATTCAGCAATTCGCGCACGGCCTTGGGGGTGATGTTGCGGATGCGTGCCTTGGTGTGGATGCCGTCCGTGACGATGCCGGCCTGGGCGCCGGTGAGAGAGACGGCCGGGATCCCGAGGGCATGCAGGGCCATGGCGGTCAACGCAATCGTCTGTTGCTCGCCCGTGGCCAGCAGCATGTCCAGTTCGCGTTCGTTCGGCAGCGGGGTGATTTCCTTGGCCAGCCGGATCAGGCCGTCGGTCACGCCGCTCATGGCGGACACGACGACGACCAGCTGATCGCCGCGTTGATGGTAACGGGCGATGCGCCGGGCCACGTTTTTGATGCGCTCGGTGTTGGCCACCGAGGTGCCCCCGTACTTCTGAACGATCAACGCCATACTTTGACTTCGGTGCGGCCGCCCGGGTTGGACAGGTTCCGCCCGATTCGGACTTCCCACGCTACGTCAACGGGCCGGCGTTGAAAAGATCCGAAAGCGATGTCCACGGACAGCGCCGGTGATTTCATCGATTGTCGATGGCGCGTGGAAAGATGAAGCTCGGCCCCCTGCAGCCTGTGACTGAGCTCGTGTCAAGGACGGTGCCTTCCACCGTCTCCGTGGGTGTCACCGCCACGGTCATCGGTGGCTTCCAGAACGTCCATGGCCCGCAACCGCCGGGCCAAAACGGCCCCCGCGCCGCAGGTCAGCCTGTACGTGCAGGCCTCGGCTGCCGCCCAACAGGCCGTTCCGGCCGAACACCGCCCCGCTGCCGAGCCCTGCGGTGGGGCTCCCTCCACGGACTCGCGACCTTCGCGACCGTGGAGCTGCCGATGCGGGTGGTCCGGGAGAAAGCCTCCGGCCACTACGGCACTTTGCCCAGGGCCCTGTTCTGCACAAAGCCACGCGCCTGCTTTCCACGGCCCTGGAACAGCAAGCCGGTGCGACGTCCACCGAACAGACCTGTCGTCCGGCCGCGTGCAGCCTGTTCCGCATCGGCATCCGGCTCAATGTCTGGAGAGTCCGGTACCTGGTCCAATGCCGCGGGCAGTGCCTGCGGGGCGAACGAGGGGAATAGCCGTCGCCCTCCCCAGGCCCGGGACGGTCTGGCGGTCCTGACCGGCGAAGTGGATCCGACCCGGCCCAGGGCCCGGCTGTGCGACCGAGGCGGGCCGGTGCGGTAGTTCCGGCTCCATCTTGGGTCTCCATGACGCCGGTCGGCAGGGGCTGGCACCGGTCGGGGCTCCCTCACCCTGCGCCTGCAAAACAAAGCTGCTGGTCTCCACTGCGCCCCTGGCGCTATCGGGTTGCCGTTTCCAACAGTGGGCTGACCCACGCTTTGCCCCGGCGTGCCACGTCCCCTTGAGCAGCGGCGAACGACGGCTTGGAATGGGGGGCATCGGCTTGCGCCCTTTCCTTGCGGGATGGGTTGGGGGAGGTCACTCCGACGGCGTAGCCCGGGCTGACAGAGGGCGTGGACCTCCAGCGCGTGGGTTGGCCCTTGGGAGCAGGGGACAGCGGAGGGCGCATTTCAGTGTTTGGGCCGCGGATTCGAGGAGCCCAGGGCAACACCCGGTTTCCCCCGGCTTTTCCCGGGCCGAGGACGGAAAAACTCCGTCCGGCTTGCAGGGGTGCCAGCACCAGAAATGCGCCGCGTGGCCAAGGGAAGTGCAAAAGACACTTGCGTCCATCCGTGCATTCGCCTATTGTCGGGGCTCTGTTTTACAGAAAGGACTGGCGATATGCGACGTCCCCGAGGCGTAAAAACGAGAAAGGCCGTGGCCAAGCGGTTCAAAATCACCGCCACGGGCAAGGTCCTGCGATCCCGCGCAGGCCGACGGCACTTGTTGCAGGGCAAGAGCCCCAAGCGCCGCCGTTCCCTGCGCAAGCAGGTTTTGGTGGAGTCGGCCGATGCGGAACGGGTGCTGGCCAATCTGCCCTTCAGCCACCGCGGCTAAACGTTTTTCCTTCTGCCATTGACCAGGTTCCCCTATGCGAGTCACCAACGCCCCAGCCTCCCGAAAACGCCGCAAACGAATGATCCAGGCGGCCAAAGGCTACCGGATGCGGCGTTCGAAGCTTTACCGGTACGCGTCCGACGCGGTCGATCACGGCCGGCAATACGCCTACCGCGATCGTCGCACCAAGAAACGCAATTTTCGGCGTTTGTGGCAGATCCGGATCAACGCCGCCGTGCGCGCGGCGGGCATGACCTACAGCCGGTTCATGGAGGGACTCAAAGCGGCTCAATGCGCCCTGGATCGCAAGATCCTGGCCGACCTGGCCGCGCAGGATGCGCCGGCGTTTGCCGAGCTGATCAAGCTGGCCCAAAACGCCCTGCAAGAAAAGCGGGCCAGGCTGGCTCAGGCCGCCTGACCGGCCGGGCGGGTTGCCCGGTTAATCTCTTCCGATGGCGGTCCGGGCCGTCCATCGGAGTTTTTCTTTAGAAGAGGTCGCCGCATCGGGTTCTGGATTCGGGGTGGCCGGGGACTGGGGTCGTGGAATCGAGAAAAGGCCCGTGCCGCCGCCGGCGGCGGGCTGGTCGTCCCATGGCAAAGGCAAAGCAAACCGGCCGGGAGCCCGGCCGGATCACGCACGGGTGCACTTCATGATCC
>JAOADM010000271.1 GCA_026417315.1 Limisphaera sp. | reverse complement strand
GCCGTGGGTGGATGTGTCCGGGCAAACGCATCGGTTCCCGTCCGCAGGGTCGGGTCACACGAGCGGCGATGCCTCGGGCGGCTTTTGCCCGCCAGCCCTGCGACTCTCGGTCCGCGCGAGAGTCCGACCCAGCCACATGGCCAGCCCGAACACCACGGCGGTCCCCACCAAGCCGGCCATCCCCACGGCCAATGCGGACCACGGAATGCCGGGCAGCTCGTAATCCGGGATCGGCGCCCAGGCCGCCGTCGTGGCCCGCTCCGCAAATCCGAACCTCTCGGCCACCCGCTCCAGCCCGTCCGGCCAACTCGACGCCCACGGCGCCAGCAACACTGCCAAAACCAAACTCACGCCCAATCCCCAGGCCCACACCGGATCGGCCCTTCGCCCCACGCCCGTGAACACGGTCCCCTCTCCCAGGTCGGGGCGCACCTGCATCACCGCGCGATACACCAGGGCACTGATCAACCCCTCCGCCAGCCCGATCACCGCGTGAATCCCCACCATCGCGGGGAGCGCCACGGAAAGGGCCACCGTGCGCGACCAGGCCAGCTCCAGTGAGCATGCCACCGCTGCCAATACAATGGAACACCACGCCCCGAAAGCCACACCGGCCACCCGACCCGCCATGCCGCGCATCCAACGACTCACGCCACGGTACACCACCCATCCGCTCACCGCCCCCACGACGCCCAAATTCAGAATGTTCGCCCCCAGGGCTGTGACCCCGCCATCCGCAAACAACACGCATTGCACCACCAGCACCGTGGTCAGCACCACCACCGCGGCCGCCGGCCCCAACAGGACCGCCACCAGGGTTCCCCCCGCCAAATGTCCGGAGGTCCCGCCCAGCACGGGAAAATTCACCATCTGCGCCGCAAACACGAACGCCGCACTCAGGCCCAGAAGCGGGACGCCCGCAGGGGAGAGCTGGCGTCGCGCCTCGCGCAGGGCCAGGGCAACCGCCCCGGCTGCCAGGGCCGAAGTGACGCCCACGGTTTTCGCATCCAAAAAGTTGTCCGGAATGTGCATGGCCGGTCTCCCGCCACGAGCCCTGGTTCACATGGCTCGCGCCAACCGTAACATCCGCTCCAGTCCGGGGCAACCCTCGCAGCACGCCCGGGCCGTCGCCTCGAGCCCCGCGAACACCCCTCGGGCCGTGCGGCCCGGGCGCGGCAACCAAGACCCGTCCTCCGACGTCCGCACGGTCCGCGCTCCACGGTGGGGCGGGTTCCTCTGTCACGGGGAGCCGTTTTTCCCCGACCTCTGCCAGGCGCTCGACGGGCCGCACGCTTCAGCAATCGAAGCCTCCGAATCACAAGATCACCCCGGAGCTCAGAACGAGAGCGCACTACCGCCCCGGGCGTGAGGCTTTGGAAAGACCGGCTTTCTCGGCATCGCCGTCCCGCTCCACGCCACGCCATGCGACAAGGCCCTGGACGCCGCCCGGCCGTCGGCTCTGGCCCGAGACGTTGCCGGCCCCAGGGTCTCTTTGACCCAAACGCCGCGCGCTTCCAGCCTTTCGAGTGGCCCCCACTCCCGATACGATGCAGGCGTGGACTGGACCGAACGCATCGCTGCGAACCTGGCTGCGGTGAACGAACGAATCCGGGCCGCCTGCGCGCGCGCCGGACGCGATCCCGCACAGATCACCATCGTCGCGGTCACGAAAACGCATCCGCCGGAGGTCGTGCGGGCCGCGGCCGCCTGCGGTTTGCGTGTCTTTGGCGAAAACCGCGTCCAGGAGGCGAAGGCCAAGATTCCCCACTGCCCCTCCTCGATCCACTGGCACCTGATCGGCCACCTCCAGACCAACAAGGTGCGGGACGCCGTGGCCCTGTTCGAAATGATTCAAAGCGTGGACAGCTTGCGATTGGCGGAGGAAATCCAGCGGCGGGCCGAACAGGCCGGGCGGCGCCTGCCCGTGCTCCTGGAGGTGAACGTGGCCGGCGAAGCCAGCAAATTTGGTTATTCGCCCGACCGTCTGTTGGAAGAACTCAGTGCCCTGAACGCGTTGCCCCGCCTCGAGATCCAGGGCCTGATGACCGTACCGCCCTGGTCTCCCGACCCTGAACGGGTGCGCCCGTGGTTTCGCAAACTCCGGGAACTCAAAGATGCTTGCGAGGATCGACTCGGAGCGCCCCTGCCGCACCTCAGCATGGGGATGAGCCAGGATTTCGAAGTGGCCGCGGAGGAAGGTGCCACCATGGTCCGGCTCGGCACGGTGCTCTTCGGTCCCCGGGCCTCAACCGTGCGACCCATTCCGGTGGAAGGTGCGGACCCCGGTACGGGCGACTGACAGGTTTCGCCCCCGCTTGCTTCTGCGCCCGCGCAGACCGGCGCGCCAGCCCGTTTCCATCGGGACCCGAGGGGCTCGGCTCCAAACAGGACCCGCCACCCCTGCTCGCATCATCGGGGATCCGCAGCAGCCCGAGCCACAGCCTGGGGCCCTTCCGAATTCCGCGCAAACGCCCCGGAAAACCGTCGGAATCCCGGGCGTTCCCGACAAACCTACTACCACGCCTGGACAAAACGAACCGACCGTCGCAGCGGAAAACCGTGCGAACGATCCCGCTCGGGTGGTTCGGGGTGCCACTTGAGTTTCGCCGGTTCCAGTTTAATCTGGCGGATGTGACGCCGGACGATTTCAAACCTGAAATGGAAGCCGCGATTCGGGCCTACGACCGCTGCGTGGTGTGTCTGGAACGGCCCACGCCGGATTTCGAGCGGTCGCTGCGCTCTTTGATGGCGCGGGCGATCCAGGCCTACGAAAACCGCGGCCCCGGCATGCGGCACGGCGTGGCGCTGGACAAGTATGTGACGGTGATTCTGAGCGTCTCCGACACGGACCGCCCGCTTTGTGGCATCTATTTCAACCTGCACTCCCCCTACTACGGCAAGCCGCTGCCCAAGACCGTCCAAGAGGTGCGCCCTTCGACCCAGGACAAGTTCGACGAGGAATGACGGGCCGGCAGCCACGGGACTCCTCCCCTCGCATGGGAGTCTGGCGGCGGGTTCCGGTCGACTCGAACCCGCATCCCGGCGCCGCAATCCGGCGCAACGGGGGGAACGGTTCACCTGCGGCCGGTGGCCCGATCCGACGCCGGGCTTGACGACAAGCCGTGGAAACGCGTTCCATCGGGTTCCGTGAAGCTTTCCGTTCGCTGTGAATACGCGTTGCGGGCCCTGATGGCGCTGGCTGAAGCGCCCGATGGCGCTTTGCTGCGCATCCAGGCCATTGCGGAGCGCCAGCGAATCCCCAAACGCTTCTTGGAGCAGATCCTCAATGACCTCCGCAGCGGCGGGTTCGTCGAAAGTCGGCGCGGTGTGACCGGCGGCTATCGACTGGCCCGGCCCGCCCACGCGATCAGTGTCCGCGAGGTGGTCGAGTATCTCGAAGTTCCGGGGGCCACCAACACCGGCAGGAACACGTCTCCGGGAAACCGGGAAGCCAGCGATGAAGTCCTGCACGAGGTGTGGGCGCAGGCGCAATCGGCGCTTTTGCATGCCCTGCAGCAATGGAGCATTGCGGCCCTGTGCGACCGGGCGCGCGAATTGCGTCGGCAGCGGGGCGAGCTGATGGATTTTGTCATTTAGGCCGCCGTTTCCGCTGCGCGAAGGATCCGCAACGATTCCCACGGCGAGCTTTCAAGTGGGAGCGCACCCACTTCACGGACCCGGCGGTTCCGACGAGCGGGAGCCGGCCCTGCCCCTCGGCACCTGCGCTGCGCAGGTAGAACGACTCATTCGGGAAGGCCCGCAGGGATCTCCGCCGGCCCCTGCGGAGCGTCAGGCGCACCACGGACGAGTCCGCTTGTGGTTGGGTGCGAGGACGGTTCGCAAGACGCGCCGGGCCAACGCAGCGTTTTCCGGGATCTGCCAGTCGAACATCCCCACCAGGATGAAATCCGCCCCGCTTTGAAATGCATACGGGAAGGCGTTGCGGGGATGGATCGCCCCGGCCGCAAGGATCTTGAACGCGATCCAGGGCTTTCGGACTCCGGCCATGAACTTCACCACGGCTTCCGGATCCAGGCACCAATAGTTGTCGGCGCGTCCCACCGCCTCGGTTTCACCACCGCGGGGAGCACTGAAATAGTCGTGCGTGTGCAGGGTCTTCACGTAGAAATCGGGTTGGAACCCGCGCCGTTCGCTTTCCATCACCACCTTCAAATCATGGGCCCCGATACCGGCCGGGCACCGCTGCGCCCGAATAAACTCGACCATCTCCCCGACCCGGTCGAATTGCTCCCGGTACAGCATCTGCTCTGCCGCATCCCCCGTAACGTGAACCG
>JAOADM010000026.1 GCA_026417315.1 Limisphaera sp. | reverse complement strand
GCCTTATACCCTGGACACGAGGATCTAATGACAAGTTTCAATCCGCGCCGCGCGCGTGAACGCGCGGCGACTCGCAGGCCGGCGATGGCTTGTTAGTCTGGCGCACGTTTCAATCCGCGCCGCGCGCGTGAACGCGCGGCGACAACAAATGCCGGTCACCACGTCGGGATTGAGCATGGTTTCAATCCGCGCCGCGCGCGTGAACGCGCGGCGACGCGGTCGGCACCAGGTGCTCGGCACCAGGTGCTCGTTTCAATCCGCGCCGCGCGCGTGAACGCGCGGCGACGTGTCATGCAATCCCCAGGCCATCGGATCCCCGATGTTTCAATCCGCGCCGCGCGCGTGAACGCGCGGCGACGAAGAGCCCAAGGTGGGCCCGCCTAGCGGGCGGAGTTTCAATCCGCGCCGCGCGCGTGAACGCGCGGCGACTCTTTCCGGCCTCTACCTGGTCGAGGAACCCGTGAACGTTTCAATCCGCGCCGCGCGCGTGAACGCGCGGCGACTCTCGGGAGTGGCGTGAGGTGGGCCGTGAGGTGTTGTTTCAATCCGCGCCGCGCGCGTGAACGCGCGGCGACCTTTGACAGCGGCTCTCATCGTGTATCGATGGGTGCGTTTCAATCCGCGCCGCGCGCGTGAACGCGCGGCGACCTGCTCGAGGGCGACATTGGCTTTGGGGTGTTGGGGTTTCAATCCGCGCCGCGCGCGTGAACGCGCGGCGACACCTTCTCGCCGACCTTAGACCCCGTCACCCTCGAGTTTCAATCCGCGCCGCGCGCGTGAACGCGCGGCGACGCCTCCGACACCACCCAATCCCAATTCGTCTGCGCCGTTTCAATCCGCGCCGCGCGCGTGAACGCGCGGCGACGCAATCCGGCGTTTGGTGTCCGAGTGGGTGGTGGGTTTCAATCCGCGCCGCGCGCGTGAACGCGCGGCGACTCTGGCAGGCCCAACAACCTCCAGCCCAAGAGGTTCCGGGCAGAATGTCGCGAACCCGCCCCATTCATGAGGAAAGGTTCTTCAAAAACTGTCAAGGAGCGCTCGCTGATGGCCGTGGCACGGCCCGAAATCGGATCTCGCGAACCGGCAGGGGGTAGGCCGTCACTGAGGGTTCGCGCCACCGCTTGCTTCCGGACCTGCCCGGGCCACCCGTGCGTGTCCCTGCACGCAACCAACAGGCTGCCGTCCCGGATTCTGAGAGCACGCGCGCTCACGCCCGTGGGTGATGAGAATCAAAAGATCAGGGGCTCGGCAAGATCGAGGGGCTTGTCCACCCCGTGATGCTCGATGCGGGTCCTGGCAGCCTCATCCAGGAAGTAAAAGCGCAAGGAATCCTGGTTTGGATCGATCTCCTGCAGAAGTCGGTGTCGTAGTTCCGTCCATTCTCTGGGCCCCACCAGGCATTCGAAGACGCTCTTTTGGACGCGCACACCGTAATCCTGGCAGGCGCGGGCGACGCGGCGCAGGCGGGCCAGACCCGCCTTTTCGGCGGTGGAGACGTCGTAGGTAATGAGGACAAGCATGGCGGTGGTGGGCCGGGGGTTATCTGGGCACGAAGGGAACGTAATCGGGCAGGTCGCCCCGCAAGTGGCGTGCGAGGATGCGAGCCTGAACGAATGGAATCTGGGCAATCCGGAACTCCTGATCCAGGAGCGGATGGGTGAGCCGTTGCTGCTTGCGTTCCTGGTAGGCCTTGAGGATGCGTTTTCGACCGGCGTCGGTGAGTTCGACGGCGCCACCGTCGCGCTGAACGAAGTCCTCCGGGCCGATTTGTTGACGGTTGATGAGGGTGAGGGCGAGACGGTCGGCAAGCCAGGGTCGGAATTCTTCCATGAGGTCGAGGGCCAGGGCGGGTCGGTTGGGTCGCTCGGCATGGAGGAAGCCCACAAAGGGATCGAGTCCCACGCTGGTGAGGGCCGCCACGCAGTCGTGGCGGACCAGCGCGTAGAGGAACGAAAGCAGGCAGTTGATGCGGTCGCGGGGCGGGCGGCGACTGCGGGTGATGAAGGTGAAGGCGTCGCGTTGTTGTTTGAGCATGAGCGAGAAGTCGTTGAAGTACAGGGCGCCGGCCTGCCCCTCGACGCCGCGCAGGCGATCGAGGGCGTCGGGCCGGCAGAGCTGGTCTTGCGGCCATTGCCCCAGGGCCCGGAGGTGGGAGGCGAGGGCTTCGGTCGTTTGGCCGAGGCGCTGTTGCTCCCGGGGGTGATCGGATTCCCGGGCGGCCCGCAAAAGGCTGTTGCGCGCGTTTTGGATTTTGCCGGCGATGATCTGGCGGGCAATGGAGGCGCAGCGGCCCGGGTCATCCGCCGCGCGGAACTGGGTGCGGCGCAGGGTGACGCTGGTGTCGGGCACGCCCACGCTGCGAGCCTGCAATTGGCCAAGGTCGTTCAGGAAGTTGACAGCCACGCCCTGTTCCCAGCAGAGCTGCAGGGCCGGAGGGCTGATGGTACTGGAGCCGAACACGCAGATGGATTCGAGGTGGTGAATGGGGATGGAGACCTTCCTCCAGTCGGAGGCGCGTTCGCGGACGCGTTCTTCGGGGGGAAGATCCTCCGGGTACACCGGAACTTCCACCCGCAGGGTAAGGTGATCCCGCGCAACGTAGCTGCCGGGGGTGGTCAGGTAGAGGGTGTTCTGGGCGACGTCCACGGTCGGGTGCTTTGCGGGTTCGGGGTGGAAGCGATGGGTCGGCGTGCGTTTCAGCTTTTCGGATCGTGCGTCTCGAACAGGTCGCGGAGCAGCCGCTCGGAACGACGGGGTTCCGCGACGGCGCGGGGGAGGCAGAGGTCGAAGAGGGAGCATTCCTCGCAGGCCGGCCGCCAGACGGCGGCGGGGAGTTTGGGCATCGGGGTGTTGGGACCGCGGCTGTGGAAGGCCGCGAAGAGTGCGTGCAACTCGGCCACGGCCTGTTCGGTGGCGGCGCGCAGTTCGGGGGTGAACTCGACCTCGCGGCGGCGTTTGCTGTCGGCGTGGAAGATGGCACCGCGGGGGACGGGGATGCCGAACATTTCCTCGAGGCACAGGGCCTGGGCGCAGAGCTGGGCGTCGTCGTTTTCGAAACGGCGTCGTTTGCCGAGTTTGAATTCGACGGGTTTCAGGGCGGCGATGGCGCCCGCCTTCAGGTTCGACAGTTCGGCGTTCGGAGACGCCGGGGTCGAGCGCAGCTCAACCTCCACGATGTCGCACCGGCCGGAAAGGCCGAGCCGTTCGGACCACACCGGCAGGGCGCGCCAGAGCAGGACGCCCCGGGCGACCTCGTAGCCGGCCAGGTCGGTGTGCTCATGGACGATGTCGCCGCGGCGGGTGTGCTCGTTGGCTTCGCGCCAGCCCTCGATCAACTTCAACGCCGCCCGCCGTGGGCAGTAGAGGTGGTCGTTGACGAGCGAGAGCGGCAAGGGCTCGCGGCCATCCGCCATCTGCGATCGGGGATCCGGTCTTGGAATCACGGGCTCATGGTTCGCAGGACGATTCCGGACTTCGCATGAGGCTCACAGAAGCTCGAGCAGGGTGACGCCGCGCGGCAGCCCGCTCCGGTCAATGGTTATTCCGGATTTGTAGTCGTCAAACGAACGGGCAACCTCGACCTTGGGAACCACGACCCGTTCAAAAAGCTTGTGCGCAGGGGCATTCCCCAGCATCGAGTTGTGTTTGAAGACAATCAACTTCCTCGGCGCCAGACGGCGGGCGGAGGAGACATCCGAGTCCATCATCGAGGGTTGGAACTCCTCATCCTCGCTGGCACGGCCGCAGAGTGCGCGGAAGAGAAGTTTCAGGTCCTCCTCGCTGAATCCCGTATGCTGAGCCAGATGCGCGGAGACGAAACCGTAGCACCGGTACAGTCCGTAGGGAATCGCGGCTTTGCGACCCATTTCAGTCGCTTTCTGTTCATCTGTGCCGCAGATGCGGGTGATGGAGATGTCCAGCGAGAGCACCGGATCAATGCTCCGGGCAAACGAGATTTGCACCGGGCCGCGCAGTTGGCCGGCGTTCGGGCCGGTGGAGAGTACGGCGCCAAAAGCCCGGATGTCGAAGAATTTCTTGCAAAGCCAGGCTTGAAGTTTAGCGATTTCGCTGGGCGGCCGGTTCTTTGCCTTTTCCTTGTCGCTTTTAGCCTCATCTTCGCGGCGGGGCAGTCTGGTGCCGTCGCAGGCAGCGCGGATGTTGTCGTTGAGCACGGTGCCGTGTTTGACGTGGAGGTCGTAGCCTTCGGCAGGTTTCCCGTCTTGGCCGAGTTTGGCCAGATATACATAGTTGCGGATTTTGCGTTTGATGGCGACGTCGGACACGAGTCCCTGCATGGTTTGCGGGTCGAGGCGTGGCGCGTTTGCGGCGTCCGGATCGCCGTTCGGGTTGCTGTCCGTGCAGTCGAACAGGTACACGAAGTCGTAGCGGTTTTTGATCGCGTTGTTCATGGTTGTGATATGGGTTAAGGGTTACACGGTTTCTTCGGAAAGCTGTTCGGCCCTTTCTTCAAGTTCTCGCTCTTCGGAGCGGGCGCGGTACTCGGCCAGTTGGCAGTAATACCCCAGGGCAAACCGGCCTTGTTCCTCAAGGCCGAGGGTTTGCGGGAAACCGCCCAGGGCCTCGATGCGCTGGCACAACGCCTCGATCTCCTTTTGCTTGTTCGTTCCTGCGCCCGGAAACCGCTCATTGGCCTTCTTGAGGTAGGCGGGTACTTTGGTGAACAGCGGGCCCAGGGTGGTGGCGGGCCGGGTGGCCACGCCGCCGTAGGTCCGTTCCGCAATGCTCGCGCCCACTTTGCCGAGCGCGAGCAGTTGAAGCCGTCCGAGGACGGCGAACAGTTGCCCACAGAGGTAGGCAACGTCCTTGGAGTTGGGATCGAGTTTTTCGGTCATGGTGTGATGCTCCTTTCGATTCGGTGAACGCAACAGACAGAGTTTGATCAGGGCGAAGCGGGCCGGAAGGAACGGCCTCCGCCGGCCCGGTTTCTCGCCGCCGGACACGCGGTCAACGGTCTCGCGCCGCAGGGCGGCCATCAAGATGGCTTGGGGAATCGGTCCACCGGTCAGCGCAGCGTGGAGCAAGCTTTCGGCAGCGCCGTGCGGGAGGGCTTCGAACGGCTTCTCCAGCTTGGGATTCGCCAAGGCCCTGAGCAACTCGCCGAGAGCGAATTCGCGTTTCACAGCTGCGCCCCCGGGTTCAACGATGGTAAGCTGCTGGAACCAGCGTGCAATGTGGCGCTCAACTTCGGGCACGGTGGATTCAATCCAGTCCCGCACGACGATACGCGCGCCATTGCCAGAAAGGCTGACAGCGTAATAGGCGTTCGGTTCAAGGCCAGTGACCTGGCGGCCCGTTTCCACCGACTTGAGCAACTGGGCGACTTCTTCCGGATTGGCGCTGGCGAGCGTGTCCACGGGGTCGAACTCCACGCGCTGCCGCGTCCAGTGGAGGCAGATGGTGTCGTTGAAGATCAGCTTTTGAGCACGGCTCTGCTCGATAAGGGCGGTCAGAGCCGCACGAATCTTCAATTCGGCAGGTGCGGAGAGAGCCGCGTTTTGCGCCTGCTCAAGGCCGTAGGAGCAGAAAGCATCTTTGTCAAAACAGAGAAAGATTGTGCCCGAAGGGTTACCGCCTGGAATGCCTTTAATGACTCCGGTGGTGTCCACCGGTTCTGCCAGCTTGCCGGTGGCGAAACAAAGTCGCTTGGGAAGCGCGGAGGTAGGTTTTTGTTTCTGCCGCCAGGAACGCCAAAAACCCCGTATTCGACCGAGTTCAACAAGCCAGGTGCCGTCCACCGTGAAGGTGGCCAGTTCGTTGGGTTTGGCTTTTGCTGCCGCAAGCTCCGCGTGCAGAGCTTCCCGAGCTTCATCATCATTCAAGAAACGCAAGACTGCATCGAGAGTGGCCGCTTCAGCCGGGCACGCGTCGCGGCACTGCTGGAGCAAGTCTTTGAAGAAACGGAGCGATCCTGCAACCCGCGCGACTCGCTCGGGCTTCGTTGCCTCGGCGAAGCCGACTGACCGCTCTAGAGAATCGCAGAGGAATCTGGCGCGAGGCCGGCGAGCGTCGGTCAACAGTTTTTGCTCCAGTGTGGGGATGAGTATGCGTTTCGGCGACTTTCGCAAATCCAGCGGAGGACCAGCACGCCGACCTCGTTTCGTGAGCTGAATCACCCATTGCACGTCGGCTGGTTCAAAATCCGGATCGCCCAGGTTTTCACGTTCAGCATAAGCGATGAGGGCTTGCAGCATCATTGGACACCTCCGAGTTGGGCTTTGACGCTGGACCATTCGGGGAGGACGGCTTTGCCATGTTCGACGAGGACGCCGTCTTTGAGGACGGCGCGGAACAAAGTCACCTGCGGTTTTGCTTCCACTTTGCCCGGTTTTTGGTCCCGAGAGACATCGAGGTCGAAAACGTCATAGACCATCAGCCCCAGGTCGGCGTCGGGATTCGGGTTGGGCTCGACGCGCATGGCGGACTCGTCGGCCAGTTCAAAATACGCCGGGAATTCGCGGCAGCCGAAGCAGGGCTGGACAAAGCACTGACCTTTCTCCACGCGGCGTTGGAACATGGCGAGGTATTTGACCACGGTGTCTTCGCCAGCCGGTTCGTCTTCTGCCGGTGGCTTGTGGCGAGGAAGCTTGGCGCAAGGGGTGAGCCGGAGGCTGGCTTCGATCACGTATTCAACATCGCGCAAGGCCAGCGTATTGCGCTGGGTGCGATCTTCTTCCGCATTGATGGGTTTGGGGTTGCGAACCGCGAGACGCGACTTCACCTCATTGCGGCGAAAACTGATGAAGCGGATGGGTTTTTTCACAGCAATGCGGCGGATTTCCCACCGGAATTGCGGTCGGTAAAGAATCGCCTCCAGCAGACCGCGCGCCGCACTGGGCGTCATAACCGGGTAGCTCACGCGCTCGACTTTCATTTCGGGGCGGGTGAAGCAAGCGAGTTCACCCCAGGTGCGCAAATGAATGATCATGGTTCAATTCGGGTTGAGCGGAGGTGGACTGAAGGTTTCACAGGCAAAAGTCGTTGAGTTCGGGATGGCAGGCACCGAGGTCATCGTCGTACTGGGAGTTCCAGAACCACACGTCTTCGATGGCCTCGACGATGTAACCTTTGGTTTGGGCGTCAAGAAATTCGCGTAGGTAGAGGTTGACCGAAAAGCGCTGCACGCGCCGCCATTCTTCGGGCGAAAGGTGCTTTTCTCGAAGCAGCTTGGCGATCAGTTCTTCGCCCGCTCCCCACTTCACCAGCACACTGCGGGTGTCTTGGCCAATGAGGCAACATTCCTCTGCGGCTTTTGGAAAATCAAAGGCTTCGCTTGCGGCGAAGACCGGGTCGGCTTCTGCCGAACCGGGGCCCAGCACTCCGTAAAGCTCGCCGAAGTATTTGGCATAGGTCTCGGGCCGGTGGAGCGCCGCTTCCGGATGACGCACAAGAAACTCCTCGGTTTTGGCCGCCGCAATGCGGTACGCTCCCGGCGGCAGGCCGCCGTTCTCGGGGCGAAAGACGATGACAGGCTGCGGCTCAGGATGCCGTCCTTCCCGGTTGCAACGGCCCGCAGTCTGGATGATGGAATCCAACGGACCCATGGCGCGAAAGACGATAGGAAAATCCACGTCTACTCCGGCTTCGATGAGTTGGGTGGAAACCAGGCGGCAGGGCTGGCCGCTGGCGAGCCGCTCCCGAATGAGCCGTAGTTTTTCCTGCCGATGTGCCGGGCAGAGGCGAGCCGAGAGGTGGAACCGGTGTTCTGGCGGGAGCAGGCGGAACAACTCCCGCGCGTCCCTGGTTGTATTGACGACGCAAAGGGCTTGCGAGTGCTCAACCATCAGCCCGGCGATTTTGTTCCATGAACATTTCTCGTTTGCGTCCGGCAGGCGGATGTGGGTTCGCCGCATGTCCTCGGCCATGGCCGACGGTCTGGAGGAAATTTCGACAGGATCCCAGCCATAGGGCAACGCGTCCTGAGCGGACGCAAAAGCAGGCTGCGTGGCGGTCATGAAAACCGCCGTGATTCCATACGGCTCTTGGGCAAGCAGCCGCACGGCGGACAGAAGCGAGGGCAAGAGTTTTGGCGGCAGGGTTTGCACCTCGTCGAACAAAACCACTGAGCGCGCGATGTTGTGAAGCTTCCGGCAGTCGGCGGGCTTATGGGCAAACAGGCTCTCGAAGAACTGAACACTGGTCGTGACCACGAGGGGCGCCGCCCAGTTTTCGGCAGCCAGTCGGGCACGGCGCATCCGCTCGTTTTCGGCGTCCCGATCCGGTCCCTCGAGAGTCTCCTGAGGTGCGACGGTGCTGTGATGTTCGAGGACGTAATCCGGGCCAAAGGCAGGCTCAAAAATCTCACGGTAAACGCGGGCGGTTTGCTCGATGATACTGGTGTACGGAATCACAACGATCACCCGACGAAAACAGCGCGGGTCGTTCGGGGGGCGCTTGGCGTTGTGGTGGTCAATGTGTTTCAGGGCAAAGGCCAGTGAAGCCAGCGTCTTGCCGCTGCCAGTAGGTGCGGTCAGTGTAAACAAGCCGGGGGGAAGCACAGCCGCCTGGAGGCAGTCTGTCAGCAGCTGGCGACGGATCTGGAGGACCGAACCGCAACGGGACTGCAATTGCAGCATGTCCAAGTGAGCGAGCAGGATTTTCAGCGCCTGCCCGGCTTGCAGTAAGGGGAACAGCCTTTGTTTTTCCGCCTCGGGATCGAAATGTCTCTCGGTATCGAGGAAATCGGCGTCCACCAGACAACTGAAAAGCATTCGAGTGCGCAGGGCATTGGCGAAACGGTCGTGGCCGGGCCGGGCTGGGGGCTGGGGCAGGCGAAGGCCATCGGCCTCAAAGCGTGCTAGAAGCTCCGCGGGCGATTCCGAACACCCGGTCAATTCGGTGCGCCAAGTGGGATCGTCGATCTTCCGCAACGCCTGTTGCAAATCTGCATGCGAGGGCAGGCCGGTGTGGTGGCCTTCAATGACGTAATCCAGGAGCGCCCTGAAATCCGCTGCCTGTCTTGCCCCGGCGGTCCAGTGGTTGATGCCATGAATCGCGGGATTTCGAAGGCGGGCTTGAAAGCGGTTGGCGTATTTTCCCAGATCATGCAGCAGCCCGGCCAGTTCGGCCTCGGCGGCCAGGCCGAGCGGTTCGGCGAACCGGCGGGCCAGGGCCGCCACGTTGCGAAGATGCTCGGCCAGCGGCTGCCAGCGTCCGGAGCTCTCGGGCAACGGCCGTCCCTCGGCGTCCACGGCGGTGTGCGCATAATAGACGGGGGGTTCGGGAACCGAGAGGCTGGAATTGCGCAATCCGCCGGCAGCCCCGCGAGATGCCGGGCGGTCCGTAGCCGGGTTGTCTCCCCTGGCCGCCATGTGCAACACGTTGATTAGGAAAGGTTCCGCGCGTTGTCAACCTTCGCCCAAGAGGAGGCGGTGCTCGAGTGGGCCCGCCTCCCGTGCTCCACCGCCACCAACGCTTCGTGGAGAAAGAAGGAGATCCATTCCAGGGCGGCCTGGCGGTCGGCGGGCGTGCCGCCGTGGAGGCGATATCGTCCATCGGGCTCGCGCACGAGCTTTGCAGTGCCCCAACACGCAATCACACGCGGGTGCCAACTCCACATTCCCAACCATCGTTTTCGCATTTTCATGCCTCCGAGCCTACCTCAGGGGGTCGGTCAAATTCTGGGGTAGGGTCAAAAATTTTTTCCGGTCCTTGGCAGGGCGCCCGCCGTGGCCAAGAAACGGCCCGGCAGGCCGATGCATCGGGTTGTCCCGCGGAGCTGCGCCGGCCGCCCCCCGAGTCAAAGCCCGTCTCTCTCCGGCCAAAGCGTCGCTGCTTCTGCCGCCGCGAAGGTCGAATCCTTACGACAATCCACCGCTTCGGCGGGCATCCATCTGCGAGCCTCGTGCGCCATCCCGGATTCAAGAACAAACCGGCCGCGAGGCGGTGAATCGGGAGCGGCTCTGGCGGATCGACAACTGCAGTGGGAAGAAGCTCCGCGGGATGGCTCAGGCCCGGGTGCACGGGCTTGGAACCACCTCGGGGTGCAGGGTAAGTTGGCAGGGCCTGTGGCGCTCAAGGGGCAGGGGAGGGGCGACTCCGTGTCGCGGATGCAACACCAGCGAAAACACAAGGAAACGAGACGGCGAATCGGCCGTGGGTGGCACTGGCTGCCCTCCGGTGTGATTGCCCTGAGCTGGGTCCTGCTGCCGCCGATGCCGGAACCGATCGTGGGAAGGACCTCCGGAGCCCCGGATGCGCCCGCGCGGTTGTCGGCCGCGGACAAGGTCGCCCTGGCGCCGTACGCGGGTTCGGACGCGTGCCAGTCGTGTCATCGGGAAATCTACGACGCGTGGTATTTCTCGCATCACGCACGGGCGGAGCGGGAGTTGCATCCGGTGCGGGATCGGGAACCGTTCGATCCTCCCCGGTGGCTGCCGCACGGAACGCAGGTCTCGGGGTTTGTGGCCAGCAACGGTCTTTGGTTGCTGGTGCAGGGTCCCGAGGGCACCACGAATCGATTTGCCATCTGTCGCGCCCTCGTCGTTCGCCCGTTGGTGCAGTATCTCGTGCCTTCCCCCGGCGGCGGACTGCAGGTCACGGAACTGGCGTACGACCCGGCACGGCAGGAATGGTTTCATGTCTTCGGGGCGGAAGATCGTCAGCCGGGCGAGTGGGGTCACTGGGCGGGCCGCGGGATGAACTGGAATTCGATGTGCGCACACTGTCACAACACGGCGGTGCGCAAGAATTACGATCCGGCGCAGGACGGGTATGCCACGGTGATGGCGGAACGCGGGGTGGGATGCGAAGCCTGTCACGGCCCCATGCGTGCGCACGTGCTGTGGCAGCAACAACGGCCGGGCGCATCCCCGGACCCCACTCTGCGCAAGACATCGCCCCGGCGCCAGATGGAGACGTGCGCCAGTTGTCACGCGCGCCACACGGATCTCACCGGGCGTTTCCGCCCCGGCGATTCCTACGAGGACCATTTCCGGCTGGCGACGGTGGATGGATCCGACGTGTTCCATCCGGATGGCCAGGTCAGGGAGGAGAATTTCGAGTGGGCGGCGTTTCTGGGGAGCCGAATGCACGCGGCCGGGGTGCGATGCGTGGATTGTCACGATCCCCACAGCGGCCGGCTGCGGCGCCCGGGCAATCTGCTCTGTTTGAGCTGCCATGCACCCGGGGCGCATCACCGGGCGCCGCCCGTGGATGTGACGACCCATTCCCGGCATCCGCCGGGTTCGCCCGGCGATCAGTGCGTCGCCTGTCACATGCCGCAGACGGTGTACATGCAACGGCACCCGCGTCACGATCACGGTTTCACGATTCCGGATCCGTGGCTGACCGTGCGTTTCGGCATTCCGAATACCTGCAACCGGTGTCACACGAATCAGAGCGCCGCCTGGGCCCTCGAACATGCGGAACGGTGGTACGGCATCCGGTTGGCGCGCCCCGAGCGACGTCGTACCGAACTGATCGCGGGGGCCCGGGCCGGAGATCCGGCCGTCCTGCCCGGGGTGCTGGAGTGGGTGCAGAGGGAAACCAACGCCTATTGGCGCGCGGTCCTCCTGGGGTTTCTCACCGCCGCAGCGCAGGATGAGAAGGTTTTCCAAGTGGCGTCCAATTGCCTGCACGACCCGGCTGCGTTGGTGCGTGCCGCGGCGGTGCGGGTGTTGGAGGAGGGGCTGGCCGGAGGTTCAGCAGGCGCGAGGGCGTTGCTGGAAAGGGCCCTGGTGGATCCGGCACGCAGCGTGCGCATCGCGGCAGCGTGGGCGCTCCGGGCGACGTTGGACACGAACCAACCCGCCGGGCGCGAGTTGTTGGATTCTCTGGCGCATCACGCGGATCAACCCATCGGACAGTTCCTGCAGGGCTTGTTCTGGTTGGACCGCGGCCAATGGGAGTTGGCGCGGGAGGCCTTGCACCGCGCGATCCGTTGGGACCCGCATTCGGCTGCCCCGCGGGCCGCATTGGCCGTCGTTTGCAGCGCGCTCGGACAACCGGAAGCGGCGGTGGAGCAGTTGCAGGAGGCCTGTCGGCTGGCGCCCGGGGAGGCGGAATGGTGGTATCGCCTGGGGTTGGCATGGAACGAGGCCGGGCGTCCGGACCGCAGTGCGGAGGCGCTGGAGCGGGCCACGCAACTCAACCCCCGCCATGCAGCGGCGTGGTACAATCTCGGGCTGGCTCATGCCGGGATGGGGCGCGAAGGCGCGGCTCTGGAGTGCCTGAGCCGGGCGGAAGCCATGGAGCCCCGGGATCCACGCATTCCCTATGCCCGGGCCACCGTCCTGGCCCGGATCGGGCGATGGGCCGAGGCTCGCGCCGCCGCCGCACGGGTGCTGGAGTTGGATCCCGCGCATGCGGGAGCGCATCACCTGCTGCAGCAGCGTCCGCCTCCGAGATGAGCCCCGCCGGTCTCAGGCAAATCCATGGGTGCGGTACCACTCCCATTCCGGCTCATTTTCGTAGAGCCAGCGGTAATAGTCCTTTTGGGAAAGCAACGCGCCGGCCGCTTCATCCAGCACGACCGTGCAACGGGGGTGCAGCTGCAGCGCAGAAGCCGTGACCATGCTGGTGATGGGGCCCTCCACGGCGCGGGCGATGATTTCGGCCTTTTCCGCGCCGGTGGCCAGCAGGAGACACCGGCGGGCTTCCATGATGGTGCCCACGCCCATGGTGATGGCGCGGCGGGGCACGTGTTCGGCTCCGCCGAAGAGGGGAGCGTTTTGCTCGATGGTAACGGGGGTGAGGGCCTTGACGCGGGTCCGGGACTGCAGGGCCGAGAGGGGGTCGTTGAACCCGATGTGTCCCGCGCGGCCGATGCCGAGCAGTTGCAGGTCGATGCCGCCGGCGCGGCGGATGAGGGCCTCGTACCGCCGGCACTCGGCCTCCCAATCGGTCGCCATGCCATCCGGCAGGTGCGTGTTGCGGGGATCGATGTTGACGTGCGCGAACAGGTGCCGGCGCATGTAATGCCGGTAGGAGCGCGGGTCGTCCGGGGGCAGTCCGACGAATTCGTCGAGGTTGAAGGTCCGGCAGAGGGAGAAATCCAGGCCTTCCTCGCGATGCAGGCGCACCAGTTCGCGGTACACCTGTTCCATGGTCCGGCCCGTGGCCAGGCCGAGCACAAGATGCGGATTGGCGCGCAACTCGTGCGCAATCACGTGAGCCACGAGCCGGGCAGCGTCTTCGGCCGTCGGGCGCAAGATGACTTCCACGGGGTGGATGGAAGCACAACCCGGGGAGGTCTGCGATGCGGAAGAGACGTCCGGCCTGCCAGCAAGGCTGCGCAGGCCGACTCCCTTGACAGAGGCGGCGAGCAAATCCCGACTCCGTGGCCGCCGCCCGCTTGCTTGGCCGCCGACGGAACTCCGCGGATCAACCCATCGCCCACTGGGTTCCCGCGATGGCTTCCGTCTGCCGCGGGAGGTTCGCGCTCGGAGTCCAGGTCCGCCGCCTGACGGCGGCGGCTACCGCGGATTCCGTAGCCGCCGAAGAGAGTCAGCGGAAATTCCACCAGCAGAAGTCCGCCGCGTTACCGCGGCGGCTACCGAGCAGCGGCTAACTCAGCCTGGCGGGAGGCAGCGGATACGTGGTCAGCGCGCGCATGTACTGCGCACGTTCGAAGGCCGTCGGGTCCGGGCAGTTCTTTTGGCTGAGGCTGCCCTTGAGCTGGGCGACGGACTCGTACTCGTGCTCCTCGAGCCAGGCGATCATGTCGCGTTTGACGGTGGCCAGGTGCTGGGGGCCGTGCCGGATCAGGGCCGAGCACATCATGGTGACGTCGGCCCCGGCCATGAGCAGTTTGATGGCGTCGGTGGCCCGGTGCACGCCGCTGGTGGCGGCGAGACTGGCGGACAGGCGGCCGTACAGGATGGCAATCCAGCGCAGGGGCAGGCGCATGGCCATCGGGGTGCTGAGGAGCACATTGGGCCGTATCTCGAGGGTTTCCAGGTCAATGTCGGGTTGATAGAAGCGGTTGAACAGCACCAGGCCATTGGCGCCCGCGGCCACGAGGCGTTTGGCCACGTGAGCAAAGTTGGTGAAGAAGGGGCTGAGTTTGACGGCCACCGGAATGCTGACAGCGGCACGGACGGCACGGACGATCTCGACGTAGGTGTTTTCGATCTCCTCGGCGCTCTGGTCCGGATCGGTGGGGATGTTGTAAATGTTCAGTTCCAGGGCGTCGGCGCCGGCCTGCTGGATTTTGCGGGCGTATTCGGTCCAGCCGCCCAGGGTGGATCCGTTGAGGCTGGCGATGACGGGGATGCGGAGGGCCTGTTTGGCGCGGGCGATGAGTTCGAGGTAATCCTCCGGTCCCAGACGGAATTCGGCGGGTTCCGGGAAATAGGTCAGGGCCTCAGGGTACGACTCGACGCCATGCGAGAGGTGATAGTCCAGCTCGGCGCTTTCGGCACGGAGTTGTTCCTCGAACAGCGAGTGCAGGACCACGGCGGACGCCCCGGCGTCCTCCAGGCGTTTCAGGTCCTCCAGTTTCTCGGTCAAGGGTCCGGCCGACGGAACGAGGGGGTGTTCCAGCGACAGACCGAGGTAGGTGGTTTTCAGGTCCATAGGCGTGTGTTGGGGCGGGGGGGTCCAAACCTCGGAACGGCTCCGGCAGCACCGGAGCCGTCCCTGCGAATCCGCTCAAACCTTGGCCGGTGGGGCCACCGGTTCTTCGACATGTCCGTTGCCGTTGACCTTGCGCGAGGCCAGGTAGGCGAAGAACTTCCAACGCGCCTCGGCGTCCTTCTGGGCCAGTTCGAACAGTCGCTTGGCTTCTTCCGGCTTGCTTTTGAGCAGCATTTTGAAGCGTGTTTCGCTCAACAGGTATTCTTCGAGTTTGGCCCGGGCTGCCGGTGAATCGAGCTGCAACGGGTTCTCTCCGGCGGCGGCGCGGCGCGGGTCATAGCGATAGAGCAGCCACTGGCCGGAATCCACCAGGAGCTTTTGCTGGCGGGCGCCGACCCCCATGTCGAGGGCGATGCCATGGGCGATGCAATGGCTGTAGGCGATGATGATCGAGGGACCCGGGTAGGATTCGGCCTCCAAGAAGGCCCGCAGGGTGTGCTCGTCGCGGGCCCCCATCGCCACGCTGGCCACGTAAATGTGGCCGTAGGTCATGCAGATGAGTCCGAGGTCTTTCTTCGGGGTGGACTTGCCGGCGGCGGCGAACTTGGCCACGGCACCGCGCGGGGTGGCCTTGGACATCTGACCGCCGGTGTTGGAGTAAACCTCCGTGTCCAGCACCAGGACGTTGACGTCGCGGTTCATGGCCAGCACATGGTCCAGGCCGCCGTAGCCGATGTCGTAGGCCCAGCCGTCGCCGCCGATGATCCAGACGCTCTTGTGAACCAGGGTGTCGGCGATGGGCAGGAGGAGGCGCGCCTCCGGGGAGGGATGGCTTTTGAGCTTTTCCTTGAGGGCGGCGACGCGCTCGCGTTGCTCGTAGATGCCCGCTTCGTCCCGGGCCCTGCTGCCCTCGAGCAGGGCCTGCACGAAATCGTCCCCCAAGACCGGGGCCAGCTTTTGCACCAGTTCGCAGGCAAATTCGCGTTGCTTGTCCAGACTGATGCGGAAACCGAAGCCGAACTCAGCGTTGTCCTCGAACAGCGAGTTGCACCAGGCCGGTCCGCGCCCGTGGGCATCCTGCGTGTACGGGGTGGTGGGCAGGTTCCCTCCGTAGATGGAGGAACAACCCGTGGCATTGGCGATGAGCAGGCGGTCGCCGAACAGCTGGGTGAGCATCTTGATGTAGGGCGTCTCGCCGCAACCGGCACAGGCGCCGCTGAATTCGAACAGGGGCGGCAGCACCTGCTGACTGCGCAGTTGCCCCAGCTTGACGGTGCGCCGGTCGGGATCGGGCAGGCGCAGGAAAAACTCCCAGTTTTCGCGTTCCTGGAGCCGCAGCGGGGCCTGCGGACGCATGTTGATGGCCTTGAGCTTGGGCTCCTGTTTGTTGCGCGCCGGACAAACCTCCACGCAGAGGGCGCAGCCGGTGCAGTCCTCGGGGGCCACCTGCAAGGTGAACTTGAGACCTTTCCAGTCCGGGTTCCGGGCATCCGTGCTCTTGAAGGTGGGCGGCGCACCTTCCAGGTACTTGGCGTCGTACACCTTCATGCGGATGGTGGCATGGGGACAGATGGCCACGCACTTGGCGCACTGAATGCAGACTTTCTCGTCCCAGACGGGGATTTCCAATGCGATGTTGCGTTTCTCGTAGCGGGCCGTGCCGGTGGGGAAGGTGCCGTCCACCGGGAAGGCGCTCACCGGCAGTTCATCGCCCCGGCCCAGGGCCAGCCTGCCCAGGACATTCCGCACGAAATCGGGCGCGTCCGGGGTCACGCCGCCCAGCAATTCCCGGGTGCTGGTGACGCGGTCGGGCACGGGCACCTCGTGCAGGTTGGCCAGCGTGTTTTCGACGGCCTGAATGTTTTTGCGGACGACCTCCTCGCCTTTCCGTCCGTAGGTCTTGCGGATGGCCTCCTTGATTTTCTCGATGGCCTGTTCCCGGGGCAGCACGCCGGCCAGGGCGAAGAAGCAGACCTGCATGATCGTGTTGATGCGGCCGCCCATGCCGCTGGCGCGGGCCACGCTGGTGGCATCGATGATGTAAAAACGGGCCTTCTTGCGGATCAGCCCCTCCTGCACCACCCGGGGCAAATGATCCCAGACCTCCTCCTTCGAGTAGGGCGTGTTGAGGAGGAACGTGCCCCCCTCCACCAACGGGGCGGTCACGTCATACCGCTCCAGGAACACCGGCTGATGACAGGCCACGAAATTGGCCCGGCTGATCAGATACGTCGAGCGAATGGGCCGGGGACCGAAACGCAGGTGGGACACGGTCATGGAGCCCGACTTCTTGGAGTCGTACACGAAATAACCCTGGGCGTAATTGTCGGTCTCTTCGCCGATGATTTTGATGGAGTTCTTGTTGGCGCCCACGGTGCCGTCGGCCCCCAAACCGTAAAAGAGGGCGCGCACGACGTCGTCGCTCTCGGTGGAGAAGTTCGGATCGTAGTCCAGGCTGGTGTGGGTGACGTCGTCGTGGATGCCCACGGTGAAGTGATTCTTGGGCCGGGCCGCGGCCAGGTTGTCGAACACGGCCTTGACCATGGCCGGAGTGAATTCCTTGGAGGAAAGCCCGTAGCGGCCCCCGACGACGAGGGGCATTTGCGGGAAAGGTGCCCAGCCGTTTTGCTGAGCCTCCAGCAGGGCTGCCAGACAATCCTGATAGAGCGGCTCACCGGCCGAGCCGGGTTCCTTGGTGCGGTCCAGCACGGCGATGGCCCGTACCGTCGGCGGCAAAGCAGCGACGAAACGCTTGATGTCGAACGGCCGGAAGAGCCGCACTTTGACGACGCCCACTTTCTCGCCCCGTTCCACCAGATAGTCGACGGTTTCGTGGGCCGTTTCGCAACTGGACCCCATCAAGACGATCACGCGTTCGGCATCCGGCGCCCCGACGTAGTCGAACAGGTGGTATTGCCGGCCGACCTTCCGGGCCAGCTCGTCCATGACGGTTTGGACGATGTCCGGGCAGGCCAGATAGAAGGGGTTGCAGGCTTCGCGCGCCTGGAAGTAGGCATCCGGGTTTTGCGCCGTGCCGCGCAGGACCGGGTGATCCGGGGAGAGCGCCCGCCGGCGATGGGCCTCGATGGCCTCCATGTCCATCAGCGACAGCATCACCTCGTCGGGAATCACCTCGATCTTCTGCACCTCATGCGAGGTGCGGAAGCCGTCGAAGAAATGCACAAACGGCACCCGGGCGCGGAAGGTGGCCGCCTGAGCGACGAGCGCAAAGTCCATGGCCTCCTGCACCGAGGCCGAGCCCAGCATGGCAAACCCCGTGGCCCGCGCGGCCATGATGTCGCTGTGATCGCCGAAAATGGACAGCGCGTGGGTGGCCACGGTGCGGGCACTGATGTGAAAGACGGTCGGAAGCAGTTCGCCCGCGATCTTGTACATGTTGGGGATCTTCAAAAGCAGCCCCTGCGAGGCGGTGAAGGTGTTGGCGAGGGCGCCGGTCTGCAGCGCCCCGTGCAGGGCCCCGGCCGCGCCCGCTTCGCTCTGCATCTCCACCACCGTGGGGATGGTCCCCCAGAGGTTCCGTTTCCCTTCCGCGGCCCATTGATCGCACCACTCGCCCATGGGTGAGGAGGGCGTGATGGGATAGATGCACATCACTTCGTTGAGCCGGTAACTCACGTAGGCCACGGCCTCGTTGCCGTCCACCGCCATGTATTTCTTTTCGCTCATGGGTCGCTCCAAACGAAAAACGGGGCCCGGCCGCCGGCCCGCCCAGCAGGCCCTGTGCTGCGGGCTCTCGGGGCCCTGTGCGGGCAGCGGATGCCGTTCTGCACGGTTCAACCTACCCCAGGGCGCTCCGGTGGCCTGCCGTTTTTTGCCAATCTACGATCAAAGTTTGTCCGGTCCACCGACCGTGGTCCAACTCGCAGTTTGCGGGGCCCGGTCCACCCCGCCGGGACCGCCCAGCAGAAAGCGCCAAAACGTGGTTCCCAGGCTGCGGGCGCCCTCCCTCGGCCATTTCCAGTGGTTGTAGAGACCGTGCACGATCAACGGTGCCAACACCAGAGCCCCGAGGCCCAGCGACGTGGTCTTCAAGAGCGTCAACACCAGGACGAAACTGCTCAAATTCGAAACGATGATGGGCCAGGTGAAGGGGGTGCGGTTTTCCGTGCTGATCAGGGTGCCCCAGAACACGTAATTCATCTCCAAAAAACCGTGCAGCGCCAGCAGGGCCAACCATGGCATGGGCAGAAGGCTCTTGTCCGGTTGGGCCACCTGCAACAGCCAGGGCACCAATCCGATCACCAGGCCGGCCAACAAGAGGTAGGTTGCATATTGCAACCACAGGCGGGGCCAGACCACCCGTTGCATGGCGGGCAGATCCTGGCGGACGCGCAACTGTCCCAGGTAAGGCCATTTCACGGTGGTCCACACCTGGGCCATACTGGAGCAAAGGGTGATGAGCTGCAAGGTGAACCCGTACTGACCACTGGCCGCCAATCCGAGCAGGGGCAGGCAGACCAGGGTGTTGGCCTGACTGCCCAGGTAATTGCTGAAGAGCTGCAGGCCCACGCGCCAGCTGTTGGGCCACAGCACCGCGATAAACTCCCGCACCGTCCGGGTATCGGTCCCCCCGGGTTCGGGGCCCAGGATGGCCAACACTTCCCGCCGCGCCAGGTACCGCTGGACCAAGGCCGCCACCAAACCCGCCAGAGGAACGCTGAGCAAGCCGCCGCCCGCCACCAACAGACCGCAACTCAGGGCAATCTTGATGGTCTGGGCCAGGGCCACCTGCCGCGTGCTGCTGAGCACACGGTCCAGATTGCGCAGGAAGACATTCCACCAGCCGCTGTAGATCTCCCAGAGAATGGAGAGCAGGGTCAGGCCCCAGGCGACCCAGGTGAGGGCAGGGGAACTGGTCTTGTCTACCGCTTTGCTGACGGCCCAGGTCCCCAGGGCCGCCAGAAAGGCGAGGGCGCCCAGGGTCAGCAGCCGGTACAACCACCGGGTGGTGTGCAAGAGTTGCCAGAGCAGCACTCGATTGGGGCCGACGGCGCCGGGTTCGGGGACGAACCCCTGGGCGCGCAGCTGCCGGGCCCCCCCCATGGCGTAACTGACGGCGCGACCCACGCTGGAGGAAAACCCCAGATCCAGGATCGGAACCAGGGCCGCCAGGCTGAGGAACACGAAGTAGGTGTCGAAGTCCGGCTTGGACAGCCGCGTGGCCAGCAACGGCAACACCACCAGTCCGGCGGTCAGGCGCAAGCCGTTCATCACCCATGACCAGGCAACGGCCGACTGCCAGAGGCGTCGCATCCAAAATGCCAAGCGGGATCGGTCCGGCCCGGGCTCTGAGGCTGCGGTTGCCATGTGAACGTTGCTCAGTGGAGGCGAGACCCCGGGGCAGGGTCAAGCCGGCGCTACCCGGGGCGGAGCGGGTCGGAGCCCGCCGCAAGACAGTCCGACCGAGCCACGTGGAGATCCGGCCCGCCAGAGCCCCCCGGGCAAAACGCCCGCTCTCCCATGGAGTGCGCCCGGTCGGATGGACCGAATGGGGCGCGAGTCCCGTGGCCGGGCAGTCGGTGCGCTTTCACGCAGGCGGTTTGCCCCGGTGGCCCTGCGTGCGGTACCATGCGCCAACCGGGCCGCCACCTGCGGACCCGGCGCGATTTCCGGGATTGTTTCGCCGGGCGGCGGCGAGTATTGAACCTTGTGCCCCGGCCCGACAATGGTTCGGGCGGGCAACGGCAGCATCCATGAAAGTGGTGATTTTTTGCGGCGGGTTGGGCACGCGACTGCGCGAAGAAACGGAGTTTCGTCCCAAGCCCATGGTGCCGATCGGGGACCGACCGATCCTCTGGCACATCATGAAGACCTACGCCCACTACGGGCACAAGGAGTTCATCCTCTGCCTGGGCTACAAGGGGGAGATCATCAAGGAGTACTTTCGCAATTACCAGTGGTTCACCAGCGATGTCACGCTGCGGCTGGGACCGCGGCCCCGCATCAAATACCACAACCAGCACGACGAGGAGGACTGGGTGGTCACGCTGGTGGACACCGGTTTGCACACGCAGACGGGAGGCCGCCTGAAACGTGCCCTCCGGTTCATCAAAGAGGACACCTTTCTCTGCACCTACGGAGACGGCCTGACCGACAGTGACATCAACGCCTCCATCGCCTTCCATCGCCGGCAAAAGAAAATCGTCACCATCACCGCCGTCCATCCCACGGGACGGTTTGGCGACCTGGAGATCGAGGGCGACCGCGTGGTCGCCTTCAACGAAAAACCCGAAAAACAAACCGGCTACATCAACGGCGGCTTCTTCGTCATGGACCGCCGCATCGAGGAATACCTGACCGACGACAACTGCGTGCTGGAGCGCGAGCCGCTGCAGCGACTGGCCGCCGAGGGGCAGATTGCGGCCTGGCGGCATGACGGATTCTGGCAGTGCATGGATACCTACCGCGAACAGCAACTGCTGACGCAGTTGTGGAATTCGGGGCGCGCCCCCTGGAAGGTTTGGTGACGGCGTGAAGGAGTCGGCGGAAATGTTTGCCGGGTTTTACGCCGGACGACGCGTGCTGGTGACAGGACACACCGGATTCAAAGGCGCCTGGCTCTGCCTGTGGCTGCGGCGGCTCGGGGCCGAAGTCCACGGATTCAGCCTGCCGCCCCCCACCCAACCCAATCTCTACGAACTGCTCCCGCCGGAGACCTTCGCCAGTGAGACGAGGGGCGACGTCCGGCAGGCCGAGGCCGTGGTCGCCGTGGTGCGACAGGTTCGGCCGGAGGTGGTTTTTCACATGGCGGCACAGGCCCTGGTGCGCCGCTCTTACGCGGAGCCGCTGGAGACGTTCCAAACCAACGCCCTGGGCACCGCGCACCTGCTGGAGGCCGTGCGCATGTGCGGTCAACGGTGCATCACGGTGGTGGTCACCAGCGACAAGTGCTACGAAAACCGCGAATGGGTGTATGCCTATCGCGAGAACGACCCGTTGGGCGGCCACGACGTCTATTCGATGAGCAAAGCGGCGGCCGAGCTGGTGGCCCGGGCATGGTACCGCTCCTTCTTCCGGCCCGACCCCCGGTTGGGTCCGGTGGTCACGGCGCGCGCCGGCAATGTGATCGGCGGCGGGGACTACGCACCGGACCGGATCGTCCCGGATTGCGTACGAGCCCTGTTGGAGGGCCGGCCCATTCCCGTGCGGCGCCCCCGGGCCGTGCGGCCCTGGCAACACGTCCTGGAATGCCTGAGCGGGTACCTGTGGCTGGCGGCTCGACTCGCAGAGACCGCGCCGGATTCCCCGCTCATCGGTCCCTTCAATTTCGGTCCCGACCCCACCGCCCAACAGCCGGTGCAGGTACTGGTCGAAACCCTGCTCCGGCACTGGCCCGGCCAATGGGTGGACGCTTCTGACCCGGCCGCCCCCCACGAGGCAACCCTGTTGAGCCTGGCCATCGAGAAAGCGGCGGCGCTCCTGGGCTGGCGCCCGGTCTGGACGTTTGCCCGGGCGGTGGAGGAAACCGTGCGGTGGTACCGGCGCCGGCACGTGGACGGCCACACCGACATGGCCGGCTTCAGCCTCGAACAAATTGCCGCCTACGAAGCCGACGCTCACCGGCTCGGACTGGCCTGGGCACGCACCCCATGAACACGACCGATCGCTGCTGTCGTTCCTGCGGGGCCCCGGACCGGGTGCTGATCCTCGATCTCGGTACCCAGCCGCTGGCCAACAACCTGCTGCGGCCTGAAGACCTGGACAAACCGGAGCCCCGTTTTCCCCTGCGCCTGGCGGTCTGTCCTCGTTGCTGGCTGCTCCAGATCACCGACCTGGTTCCGCCCGTGACCCTCTTTTCCGAGTACCTTTACTTTTCGTCTTTCTCGGATGCGATGCTGCAGCATGCACGGCAGGCCGCCGAGCGGTACATCCGCGAGTTTCACCTCGGTCGACACAGCTTCGTCATCGAAATCGCCAGCAACGACGGCTACCTGCTGCAAAACTTCGTGGCCGCCGGGGTGCCGTGTCTGGGGATCGAACCGGCCTCCAACATCGCCCGAGTGGCGAGACAAAAAGGGATCGAGACGCTGGAAGCCTTCTTCGGTCTGGACCTGGCACGGCGCCTGGTGACCGAGGGTCGCTCGGCCGATCTGGTGCTGGGCAACAACGTGTTCGCCCACGCGCCCGATACCAACGACTTTGTGGCCGGGCTGGCCACGTTGCTCCGGCCGGGCGGCCGGGTCATTCTGGAGTTTCCCTACGGGGTGGATTTCATCGAACGCACCGAGTTCGACACGATCTACCACGAGCACGTCTTTTACTTTACGCTCACCCCGTTGATCCCCCTGTTTCAGCGGCATGGACTGGAAATCTTTCATGTGGAGCGCATCCCCATCCACGGCGGGTCGCTGCGGTTGTTTGCGGGCCGACGCGGGGACCATGCGGTCAGCCGGAGCGTGGCGGATTTGCTGGCGGACGAACAGCAGCGCGGTGTGGCTTCGCTCGGGTACTACGAAGGTTTTGCCGGGCGCGTGGCCCGGCTCAAGACGGAGCTCTGCAGCCTGTTGCGGGACTTGAAAGCCCGCGGACAACGGCTGGCGGCGTACGGCGCCGCGGCCAAGGGCAGCACGCTGCTCAATTACTACGGCATCGGCAGAGAGACCCTCGACTTTGTGGCGGATCGCAGCCCCTACAAACAGGGTCGGCTCATGCCCGGAGTGCATCTGCCCATCCGGCCGCCGAGTGCATTGCTCGAGGAGCGCCCGGATTACACCCTGCTGCTGGCCTGGAATTTTGCGGACGAAATCCTGGCCCAGCAGGCCGCCTACCGCCAGGCCGGCGGTCGGTTCATCCTTCCCGTCCCCGAAGTGCGCGTGGTCTGACGGTATGAAGTTCCAACCTGCACGGTTGCCCGGCGTGTGGATCATCGACCTGGAACCGCGCGAGGATGAACGCGGGTTCCTGGCCCGCACCTTTTGCGAGCGCGAATTCGGAGAGCGCGGCCTCAACACCCGCTGGCCCCAATGCAACCTCACGCTGACCCGCCGCCGCGGCACCATCCGCGGCCTGCATTACCAGGCCGAGCCCAAACCCGAGATCAAACTCATCCGGTGCGCCGTGGGCGCCATCTGGGACGTCCTAGTGGACCTGCGTCGGGACTCGCCCACCTTCGGCCAGTGGGAAGCCTTCGAACTGACCGGACAAAACCGGCGCATGCTCTACGTGCCCGGCGGCATCGCCCACGGATTCCAGTGCCTGCAGGATAACTCCGAGGTCTTCTACCACATGTCCGAATTCTACGTGCCCGAGCTGGCCCGCGGCGTGCGCTGGAACGATCCGCAGCTGGGGATCCCCTGGCCCCTGCCCGACCCCATCCTGTCCGAGCGCGACCGTCAGTTGCCCTTGCTGGCCGAACTTGCATGAGGCTGTTGATCACAGGCGCCAACGGATTCATCGGGGCCGCCTGCGTTCGCGCCGCGCTGGCCCGGGGGCACACGGTTGCCGGATTGAAACGGCCGGGGCGCCGTTGGCCGGCGGACCTGCCGCCTTCGGACCGGTTGCGCTGGCTGGAGGGAACCCTGGCCGACCCCCCGTGGGCCGCCATCGAAACCTTTGCGCCCGAGGTCTGCCTGCACGCCGCGTGGGTGGCCACACCGGGGGTGTACCTGGACTCGCCTGAGAATGAGGTGCTTTTCCGCGAGAGCCTGGCGTTTCTCCAGGAGCTGGCACAGCGGGGTACGCGTCACCTCGTGGGCGTGGGCACATGCATCGAGTACCAGATCACCCACGCCCCGCTGTCCGAAGTCCACACGCCGGTGGCCCCCACAACCCCGTACGCCCGTGCCAAGAACGCCCTGCGCGAGGCCCTGGAAGCCCGGGCCCGAGAATCCGGCTGGCGATTCGTCTGGGGGCGGGTGTTCTATCCCTACGGACCGGGCGAACATCCGGCTCGTCTGTGCACCTGGCTGTTGCAACAGCTTCGCCGCGGCCAGCCCGTGACCCTCAAAACGCCGCAGAGTCGGAAGGATTACATCTTCATCACGGACCTGGCCGAGGCAATCCTGCTGACGCTGGAGTCGGGGATCGAAGGTCCGATCAATTGGGGCACGGGCCAAGGCGTCACGGTGCTGGAGATTGCGCGCACCGCGGCGGATCTGGTGGGCAGACCCGAGCTGCTGCGCTGGAACGAGCCGGCCGCACCCGATCCCTTCGACTTCGTGGTGGCCGACGTCACTCGCCTGCGCCAACTGGGCTGGCAACCCCGTGTCGGCCTGCGCGAAGGTTTGGCCCGGCTGTTGGAATCGCTACCGGCGCCCTGATTCGTGCTTACGCGGGCTGGTCCGGCCCACGCCGCCGAACCGCTTCCAGTTCCAGCCGCCTCATCGCCACGGAGACCGACCCATCCGGCCCGACCGGGCAACGGCGGAGGTACTCCTCCACCACGGCCTCGATGAACGGGGCTCGAACGGACTCCGGGACCCGTTGGGTGTACGGCAGCCACGTCGTCCGCAACCAGGCCGCCAATTCCGCCGCGCCCGGGAACCGCTCCAGCCGCGGCACTTCGGCCACGTGGATCCCTTCAAAGCCGGCTTCTCTCAGCCAGGTCTCGTAGCGGGCGGGCTCGTGAAACACCCAGGGGCGCGGCACCGGCCGGAACCACGCCCGCCAGGGCCCGCGTCGCATCACCCGGCACAGGGCCTCGAAGACGACCTGCGCATTGCCCCGTGCATTGGCAAACACCCACAGTCCGCCGCCCGGCCGCAGACAGGCTGCAGCGGCACGCAGGAACGCAGAATGGTCCGTCACCCAGTGCAACGTGGCGTTGGAGATCACATGATCGAAAAGACCCAGCCCGTTCAGATCGCACGCGTCGCGACGCTCGAAGCGCAGTTGGGGCAGCGCCTTTGGCGGATGGTGCGCCCGTGCCCAGGCGATCATCTCCGGGGCGGCATCCACACCCAGCACAAAGCCCCGGGGCACCCGACGCGCCAACTCGGCCGTGAGCCGGCCATCGCCGCAACCCACGTCCAGGATCCGTTCCTCTCCGCGTAACGGCAGACGTGCCAGCAGGTCGCGCCCCCAGGCCTCCTGGATCGCCGAATGCGCGGCGTAATCCGCCGGATCCCACCGCACCGCAGGATTCACATCAACCCGGTCGTCTCCGGGAATCCGCAGACCAGGTTCATGGATTGCACCGCCTGACCACTGGCGCCCTTGAGCAGGTTGTCCTCGGCACTGATCAGGACGAGCCGGCCCGTGCGCCCATCCAGTCGCCACGCCAGCTCGCAGACGTTGGTGCCCACCACGTTCTTCGTGTCCGGCAATGCCTTGCCCTCCAAGACGCGGACAAACGGTTCGGCCCCGTACGCATCCGCGTAACAAGCCGCGATCCGTCCCGTCAACGCAAAG
>JAOADM010000270.1 GCA_026417315.1 Limisphaera sp. | reverse complement strand
CCTGACCGGTGGCCAGGCGGTTTATATCCCGCCGGGCGTCTATCATCAGCTCACCAACATCGGCGACACGCCGTTGCGCATGATTTATTGCTACGGACCGGCCGGGGACGTGGCGCACTGGCGGCAGGAGTTGGAAGGGACACTGCCCCGAGCCGGCATCGAAGCGCCGCCTCTGCCGCCGGGGGCCTGGCCGCAATGCACGGCCAAGCCGAGTTGAGCGTCCGCTCATCGGGAGCGGCGCAGAGGCCTGGCCTGCTCTGCTTGCCGACGCCCCGGTGAATGCCGGCCGGCCCGAATCCCCTCCGCAGATCACTCCACCATGAAAACCCACACGATTGGCATCATCATGAACGGCGTCACGGGCCGGATGGGCACCAACCAACACTATATCCGGTCCATTTTGGCCATCCTGAAGCAAGGGGGCGTGCGTCGGGGCGATGACGAAGTCATTATCCCCCGGCCCCTCTTGGTGGGACGGAATGCCGCCAAGCTGGAGCGTCTGGCGGCCATGGGAGAGGGAGTTCGGTGGACGACGGACCTGGACAGCGCCCTCTCGGACCCGGCGAATGCGATCTACTTTGATGCGCAAACGACCGGCCTGCGGGCTTCGGCGGTCCAAAAGGCCCTTGCCGCGGGCAAGCATGTGTACTGCGAAAAACCGACCGCCACGACCGCCGCGGTGGCGTACGATCTTTACCTGCGGGCCAAGCAGGCCGGCGTCAAACACGGCGTCGTGCAGGACAAGCTGTGGCTGCCAGGGTTGCGCAAGCTCAAGATGCTGGTGGAGTCCGGCTTTTTTGGCGAAATCCTGGCCGTGCGCGGAGAATTCGGCTACTGGGTGTTCGATGGCGAGCACATCCCGGCCCAGCGCCCCTCGTGGAATTACCGGAAAGAAGAGGATGGCGGCATCATTGTGGACATGCTCTGCCACTGGCGCTACGTCCTGGACAACCTGTTCGGACCGGTCAAGGCCGTTTCGTGTCTGGGGGCCACGCACATCAAGCAGCGTTGGGACGAACGAGGTCGGCCCTACACATGCACGGCGGACGACGCCGCCTATGCCACGTTCGAACTGGCCAACGGGATCATTGCCCATTTCAACTCCTCCTGGTGCGTGCGCGTTCGGCGGGACGATTTGTTGACGATCCAGGTGGACGGGACCCGGGGCTCTGCCGTGGCCGGGCTGCGGGACTGCTGGGTCCAGCCGGCGCATGCGACACCGCGACCCGTGTGGAATCCGGATTTGCCCAATCCCATCAACTTTTACGAGCACTGGCTGCGGGTGCCGGATTACGAGGCCTACGACAACGCCTTCAAGGTGCAGTGGGAGCTGTTCTTGCGCCACGTGGTGTGGGACGAGCCGTTCCCGTGGAACCTGTTGGAGGGCGCCAAAGGCGTGCAACTGGCGGAAAAGGGCATTGAGTCCTGGCAGCGGCGGGCATGGGTGGAAATCCCGCCGTTGGCTCCTTGAGCATTGCACGGCCGAGACGCATCCTCCCGGGCTTTTGCCGCAGCGGGTTCATCTGACGGAAAGCCGGGGATCTCCCCGGCGCAGTGGAAGAGTGAGATTCCAAACCTTCGGAGAGCCACGGCCCCGCAACATCGCTCTCTGATCAGGGTCGACCGGCAGAGGGAGGCTCGAACAGCCGGTTGGAACAGTGAAGTGATTCCGCGCCGTTGGGATCTGTTGTATCCATTTTGAGCGGGCCGGCGGATACGAGAGCGCTTTGGGGGTGGGTTGCCGCCGCCGTAGCGGCGCGTTGTCCATGGGGCAAGGGTGTTGCGCCCCCGGCGGGTCGCCGCTGTGAGGCGGCGGACCGTTTCTGCGGACCGTTCCCGCGGACTTTCCTCAGCCGCTGGCCATGGCGGGTTTTGATTGGGCGGGCCTTCCGCTGACTTCCGTCGGCGGGTACGATTCGGGCGGAGTCTGGATCCAGGTCCGGCCCTCCCCCGCACTCCAGGGCGCCTTCGGTGCGGAATGTCAGGGGCGCTTGCAGGTTCGCTCCAGGCAGGCGTAGGCGTTGTGGTTGTGAATGCTCTCGTGGTTTTCGGCTTCGACGCGGAACCAGGTGATGTCCGGGTGCGCGTTGAGGCGCAGGGCGACATTCCGCACCAGATCTTCCACGAAGACCGGGTTGTCGTAGGCCCGTTCGGTGACGTATTTCTCATCCTGCCGCTTCAACAGGGCGTAAAGGTCGCAGCTGGCAGAGCTCTCGATGATTTCGATGAGATCCTCGATCCAAACGGATTTGCGGAACCGGACGGCGACGGTGACGGTGCCGCGCTGGTTGTGTGCGCCGCGGCTGCTGATGGCCTTGGAACAGGGGCAGAGGGTGGTCACATTGGCCTTCACGGTCAGGACAAAGTCGATCTCCGGACCGCAGGCAGCTGCGTCGAAGCGCGCGGTGTAGTCCATGAGGCTGGGCAATTTGGAGACGGGGGCGTGTTTGGTCATGAAATAAGGGAATTCCATCTCCAGGTGCGAGGTGGCGGCGTGGAATTTCTTCTGCATGGCGTACAGGATGTCCGGGATGTTTTCCACATGGACGACATTGCCGTGGGCGTTGAGCACCTCCAGGAACCGGCTCATGTGGGTGCCCTTGAACTCCTTGGGCAGGTCCACAAACATGCCGATGGTCGCCACGGTGTGTTGTCGGGCATGGGCCTTGTCCCGCACCTCGATGGGAAAACGCAGCCCTCGCACGCCCACTTTGTCGATGCGCAGCTCGCGGTGGTCCCGTTCGCTCTGCTTGTCGCACAGGTCCTGTGGCCCGTGGGCGCGCAGTCTCTCTGCCGGGCGCGTGGTGCACTCTGTCCGATGTGAAGCCAGTTTACCAGACATGGCGCAAAAGTAATGCGAGCCGTTGCCATTGCCAAATGTTCCGATTGGAGCCGCCGGATCTTCAGGATGGCCGCTCTGCTCGGCCAGCCGGATCCGCTTCGGGGACACGTGGGGGATGGCCTGCGGCAGGGCACGGTTCGACGCTGGCCATGGCGGTCGGGAAGCATTCGCCCCGGGGCCAATTCCAGAGGCTGACCGTGCTTGCCGCGGCACGGTCCCGGTCCCGCCGCGGCAGGCACATTCGTCCTACCGGCCAAAGAAGAATTGCCCCGACCCACCCGCAGTGGCTACGATGAGCGCATGCTACAAGAAACGTGCAGCGCGGAGTCCGCGCTGGGTAGCGGATCGTTTCGGGACCTTTGTCGCCGGGCGTATCGCTTCATGTTGCTGGCCCGCGTAGCGGAGGACAAACTGGCCAGCCTGTACCGGGCCGGCAAGATCCACGGTGGCGTGTTTTTGGGACGCGGCCAGGAGGCGTTGAGCGTCGCCGGCGCACTGGCGCTGCGCAAGGGCGACATCTATGCGCCCCTGATCCGTGATGCAGCCGGGCGGTTGGCCTTCGGCGAGCCCCTGATCGACCTGTTTCGGACCTATTTGGGCTCGCGGCTGGGCCCCATGCGGGGTCGCGACGGCAACGTCCACCGGGGCTATCCGCGGCAGGGATATCTTGCGATGATCAGTCATCTGGGAGCGATGATTTCGGTGGTGAACGGCGCGTTGTTCGCGCGTCGCTACCAGGGCCAGTCGGGCGTGGTGGGGCTGGCCAGTCTGGGCGAGGGCGGCACCTCGACGGGGGCGTTCCATGAAGGTCTCAATCAGGCTGCAGTCGAGCGCCTGCCCTTGGTGCTGGTGATTGCGAACAACCAATACGCCTACTCCACCCCCACCACCCGTCAGTTTGCCTGCAAGGATCTGGCCGACAAAGCGGTGGGGTACGGCATCGAAGCCCATCGAGTGGATGGCACAGACCTTATGGCCTGTCTGGAATGCCTCGGGCGCGCGGTGGAGAGGGCCCGCAGTGGCGGCGGGCCGCAGATGGTGGTGGCACAGCTCCTGCGACTGGCGGGTCACGGCGAACACGATGACGCCACTTACATGGATCCGCGTTTGCGCGAGATGCCCTTTGGCCGCGACTGTCTTCCGACGGCAGAAGAGCAACTGTTGCAGGCGGGCATGGTCACGGCGGAGGAACTGGCCGCCTGGAAATCCGAAGTGCAGGAAACGGTCGAACGCACCGTGGCGCGCGTGCAACAGGAGCCGGCCCCGGATCCGTATCGCGAAGATTGGCGGGCTCTGGCCACGGCGCATTTGGTGGACGCGGCCGGGGGCTTGGAAGCGCCGTCCGCCGTTGTTCCCTTGCCCACGCTCGCATGAGCATCACCTACCTGGAAGCCATTCGCGAAGCCCAGGCCCGGGCGTTGGCCGAGGACCCGCGCGTGTTCATCTACGGTCAGGAC
>JAOADM010000269.1 GCA_026417315.1 Limisphaera sp. | reverse complement strand
GGTGGCCGTGGGTCTGGGGGAGCCGCAGCGGTTGAGTGGGGGGCCTGAACGTGTGTCCAGTGCCACGCACTGGGCCGTGGTGCAGGGGGTGGGAGAGATCGGTGCCGGCGCGGCGGCGATCTGGTTGCCGGCGCCGCTGAATTGCGCGGTGCTCACGGTGGTGGGATCCGGGTTCCTGGTGTGGTAACTTCTCGAGCCTCCGGCCTCGGGTCCTTGTCCCTGTCTGATCGGGATTCAATCGTGGGCGGGCCGGGTGCGGGGTCGGGAACAAGAGTGGAGGGTGACCCTGGCGTCCTGGTTTTTTTGACCGGCTTGCTGGCCTGGCGGTCGCTTCCACGGCAGTCATGACGAGCGGGGTCCAAATGCGCGGCGTGTCGTGGGGTTGGACCCTCATTGCGGTGGTGTTGGCGGTCGGTTATTGCGCGTTTCGCCATGCCTGGGGCCCGGGAGGGGGCGGTGGATGGGAGGTGATGAAGATTCACCTTGCGGTGCGGCAGCCCGACCAGTTGGCGCGGGTTTCGAACGATCAGCCGTGGCTGCACACCTTGTTGAACGCCTGGTTGGTTCGCTGGTGCGGGGAGGGACCGCAGTGGCCCTGCCTGTTCAGCGTGGTGTCGATGGCGGCGATGTGGGCTGGAATCGCGTGCATGGGCGTCGGGTCCGGGGGGGTGTGGGGATGATTACGTCGACGTTTGCTGTGGGCTTGGAAGGATGGGCTGACACTGACATTCAGCGTGATGCTCGAGCCTGTGGCGTGGGCGTGGGCCTGGGTGGCCGCGGCGGTCTTTTATGCGGAGGGCGGGAATCTGCCCTGGTGGCGGGCGGCGTGCTCGGGGGTGGTCATGGGGGCTGCGATGCAAATGAAACTGACGTCGGCGGTGGTCGCGCCGGCCCTGGTGCTGTTGAGCTTGCGGCCGTACGGGCTGCGGGGCTCCGTGCGCGTGGTGGGTCCATGGCTGCTGGGTTGGGCAGCAACCTTTGGGCTGATCGCGTGGCTGTCGCCGAACTTATGATGGACTGGTTGCTGGAATCGCACTGGGCGGCGAACCAGGCAGCACCGCTGGATCCGACCCGGCAGGGTGTGTCCGTGCCGCTCCTGACCGCTGAAACCCTGACGGCATGGGTGGCTGGAGGATTTGGTGTTCTTGCCTTACGAAAACCGGGTTGGCCGCCGTTGGGCGTATTCGCCGTGGGTGTGTTGTTGGGTGGGTGGATGTTCAGATCCGTGGCAAACCTGTGGTGGTATTATTAAGGCCTGCATTTTGCGGTGCCCTTGTCCGTGCCGGGTGGGATGGCAGTGGCCGATTCAGTGCGGGTGCTGCAGCGGCACTGGGTGGAGGCGCGGGCCCGGGCCCAGACCGGCGGGGACCAGGAACCTGCACGATCTCCTCCGACGGTGGCGGATGCGGTTCTGGGGCTATCCACCGTGGGCGCGTTGTGCGCGGGCGTGGGCAGTGGAGCGATCCTGAAACGGTGGACGGCACTGACAAGGTTGTCGCCCCGGCCCGATCCGATTCTGGTGCAACAGTTGCGGACCGCTGCAGCTTCCGACGAGGTGTGCCACGCGTTGAGCACGTATTACCACGAGTTCCTGGTGGCGGGAGCGTTTCCCCCGCCGGAGCTGTTAATTCTGCCGTCGAAACGGTTTCTGAGCGGACACATGACCTGGGCGGGTGTGGCGGAGCTTCTGGAGAGCAACCGGGCGCCGCTGCTGGTATTGGAGCGGAACCCGGGAGCTGGCTCAGCCGGGCTTTGTGAGCTGGCGGACGCAGCATTACGCGCTCGTGCAGGTTCAGGGAACTACAGAGGTCGGGCGGCGCGTGGGCCCCGGGGAAACGCCGCGGTCGGGTGTGGAGACACGGCTCGGACAGCCGTGACGGGCCACTCGATCGGCGGGCGACCCGACCGGGCTTGTGCGCACTGTCGGAGGAGTGAGGGGAGGCCGCGGCCCGGCGGGGAGGGCGGCGAATTCCCCGGGCCCGGCCAACGGACAGCCTCATGACCTTGCAGTCGGTTTTGGGATGACCCCGCTGAAGTCGCCCTGGTTCCTCGCTTGGATCGAGGATCTGACGGCTCAGCCTGCCAGTGTTGAGCCCGGGGCTGCGGTCCGGGAAATCCTCCCGATCGGCGGGCCGCCCGGCTCTTGATATCGTGAAATTGGGCAGGCTCAGCGAACCTTTGGGCGGGTCGATGGGTCCTTGGGGAGGCGTGTTGGCTCGGCATCGTAGCGAGGCGCCTCTGCAGGGCTCAAGCAAGTTCGGAAACCCCTTGCCAGGCCTGCGGGGCTGTCTCATGCTTGTCGGCCCATGGTTTTGCCTGATCAACCGGTGACTCTGACGCCCGAACAGGTTGCGGCGCTGAACCAGAAGCTCTCCGCGATGCGCCACGACATCAATAATCACCTCTCGCTGATGATGGCAGCGGTGGAGATGATTCGACTCCGACCGGAGGACGCACCCCGGCGGTTGGCGACCCTGGCGGAACAACCGGCTCGGATTTCCCGGGCGCTGGCGGAGTTCTCGGCGGAGTTCGAGAAGGCGTTGGGGATTACCCGTTGAGCAGGGCGGTTCGCGGGGGCTCAGGACCCGGGAGGGGCATTCCGCAGCGCTTGGATGGCGCCGAACCGGAGGCCGCGCGTGCTGACGCGCCAGGCCTGGAGATTCAACTCAGCTTGAAGCTGTTCGTAGATCACTGCGCCGGTGAGGATGACGTCCGCCCGTTCCGGTGGGAGGCCCGGAAGTTGACGGCGCTGGGCCAGGGGCAGGGTCCAGAGTTGTTCGACGCGGCGCTGCAATCGTTCCGGAGTGAGGAGTACGGATTCGATCCGGTCGCGGTCGTAGCTGTCCATCTGGAGTTCCATGCGCGCCAGCGTGGTGGCGGTGCCACCGACGGCCACGGGCAGGGGTTGGTGATGTTGGCTGTGTCGGGCGGTTTCGCGTTGTAACGCGTCCAAAAGGGGGTGCAGCGCGTTTTGTTTCAGGAAGGATCGAACCTGTTGGCGGGCCTTGGCCAGCTCTGCGGGCTTTGGGGGATCGGACACTTCAAGCTGTTCCCAGAGCCGGACTGCGCCGAGAGGATAGCTGTCACGGAAATGAATCTGGTCCGCCTGCCCGACGAGGATCTGGGTACTGCCGCCGCCCACTTCCACCAGCACGATCGGCTCCGTTGCCCATTGCGGGTGGGTGCGCACGCCGTGGAAGGCCCACTCCGCTTCCTGTTCGCCGGAGATGACTTTCACCGGCAGCCCGGCGGCGGCTTCCAGGGCTCCGAGCAGCGCGTCCCGGTTCCGTGCTTCGCGGGCGGCGCTGGTGGCGAATACCTTGAGGCGTTGCGCCCCGGCCTTCCGGGCCTCATCGGCCAATTGCCGCACCGCGGCGGCCGTGCGGGCGATGGCCTCGGGCTGCAAGCGCCGGTCCGGGTAAAACCCCTGGCCCAGCCGTGTCTGAATGCCCCGCTCCAGGACCGGGCGGACGCCGTCGTCCAGATCGGCGACCAGCAGTTTTACGGAGTTTGTCCCCACATCGATGACTGCGGCTCGCACGGGTTGCACGGGTTGTATTAGACCTGGTTGCGGGCCCGTGACCAAGCGCTTTTCCCGCAGGCAGTTGGGTCAACCGCGGGCAGAAAGGGGTTTGGCGGTGCCCGGAAGAAAAATCCCTTTGGCGCCCGGCTGATCGCCGGAAGTTACTGGAGAGGTGCCGCGGAACTCGGCCGATGACCTCGGCCCCACCACCGAACCCCGCCGTGCCCCACGATTCTGTTTTAAGCCAGGTCCTGCTTGCACAGATCCTGTTTTCCGACCACCTTGGGGCAGATCGAAACGCACTCAACCAACCCCAGTCCCATGAAACGACGTGAATTCCTCAAGACGGTGGGCGGCGTTGCAGGTTGGGCCGCACTGGCCGGTCCCCAGGCGTGGGCCGCTCCGTTGACGGAGACCGTGGCGGGTTTGCCCCGACGCCGGTTGGGCCGCACAAACGTGAACCTCTCCATCGTCGGGTTCCCCGGCCTGGCCTTGATCCATTACGAGCAGGATCGTTGCACGGCTGCCGTGCGCGACGCGCTGGAGCGCGGGGTCAATTACTTTGACGTCGCGCCGGCCTACGGCAACGGGCAGTGCGAAACCAAGTTGGGGATGGCTCTGCAGGGCGTGGACCGCGCCCGCTATTTCCTGGCGTGCAAGACGAAAAAACGCGACGCCGACGGTGCGCGTCAGGAACTGGAGAACTCGCTGCGCCTGCTCAAGACGGATTACTTCGATCTGTACCAGCTGCATCATCTGGTGCGGCCCGAGGAAGTGAAGCAGGCCCTGGGAC
>JAOADM010000268.1 GCA_026417315.1 Limisphaera sp. | reverse complement strand
GCCTTTCGCCGCGTGCCGTTGTTGCTGACCACAGCCTTTTTGTTGTGTGTGTTTGCATTGCTGGTGGCGTGGAGGGGCCGGGTGTCATGAGCGGGGTGGTGAACGCGCTGATCGGGGTGGTGATGGGGCTCAACCTGTGGGCCCTGGGAACGAGCCGCCTGCCCACGCTGATCGGGGTGGTGTCGCTGCAGGGAACGCTGCTGGGGGCGCTACCCTGGTTGATGGAGCCGGGGGCGGATTGGCGGCTGAGCGCGGTGGCACTGGCAACGGTCGTGGTCAAGGGTTGGGTGATTCCGCTGCTGTTGCGGCGTGCGATGCGTGCGGCTCATGTGGATCGCGAGGTGGAGCCGTTTCTCGGATTTGTGCCGTCGTTGTTGTTGGGGGCCGGCGGCACGGTGGCGGCGCTGGTGTTGGCCGGTGCCATGCCGGTCCTGGAGGAGCACCACGGCAGCTTGTTGGTGCCGGGATCGCTGGCCTCGCTGTTCACCGGATTGGTGTTGCTGATGGGGCGGTCCAAAGCCATGGCGCAAGTGTGCGGCTATTTGATCCTGGAAAACGGCATTTACCTGTTTGGGCTGCTGTTGATTCGGTCGATGCCCCTGCTGGTGGAGGCGGGCATCTTGCTGGATGTCACGGTGGGGGTGTTCATCCTGGGCATTGTGGTGGACCGGATTCAGCGGGCTTTTGATTCGCTGGATACGCGCAAGCTGACGGTGTTGCGAGAATGAGAGAGCGGCTTTTGGTGCTGGTTCCGCTGGTGGCGGCGATGGGTGCGGCGGTCTGGCCGCACGAGCGGACACGCCCGTGGTGGTTGCCGGCGGCCGGGGGGCTGCACACGGCAGTGGCGCTGTGGTTGCTTTGTGCGCCGCCGGAGGTGTCGCCAGGCGGGTGGTGGGGCTTTGATGCATTGGCGCGGGCGGTGCTGCCGGTGGTGTCCCTCCTGTTCCTGTTGTGTTCGTGGTACGCGGTGACGTATCTGAGGTTGCGCCAGGAGCGGCCGAACCGCGTGTTTGTGGCATCGTTGCTGGCCGTGCTCGCTTTGGTGAGTGCGGGGCATCAGGCGCGGCATTTGGGGCTTTTGTGGATTACCACGGAGGCGGTGACCCTTGCCGCGGTGCCCCTGTTGCATTTCAACGGCACGCCCCGGGCCTTCGAAGCCACGTGGAAGTATCTCCTGGTCGGTGGTACGGGGATTGCCCTGTCGTTGTTGGGCTCCTTTTGTCTGGGCTATGCCTCTCTGCACGGCGCGGGGCGCGGGGATCTGACCTTTGACGGGCTCACGGCGGAAGCGGCGCAACTGTCGAGGCCCTGGCTGTTGGCGGCATGGGTGTTGATCCTGGCAGGTTACGGAACGAAGATGGGACTGGCCCCCATGCACACATGGAAGCCCGATGCCTACGGTGAAGCACCCGGGGTGGTGGGGGCTCTGTTGGCCGGGGCGGTGACAACCGTGGCGTTCGCCGCAATTCTGCGGGTGCGGGCCGTGGTGGAGGCAGCGGGGGCTGGTGCGGTGGCCGACCGCAGCCTCGCGGTGCTGGGGCTGTTTTCCCTGGGGGTGGCCGCGCTGATGCTGCTGGGCACGCGGGATTTCAAGCGAATGCTGGCCTATTCGAGTGTGGAGCACATGGGGATTCTGAGTGTCGGGGCGGCGATGGGTCGGGCCGGGCTGTGGGCGGCGTTGTTTCATGTGTGGGCGAACAGCCTGAGCAAGGGAGCCCTGTTTTTGAGCGGGGGGAATTTGCGCCGGGCCGGCGGCGGGCGGACCATGGATGAAGTGGCCGGTTTGTCGATGGTGACGCCGATGTCCGGGGGGATTTTTGTGGCGGGCTTGCTGGCGGTCACGGCCTTTCCACCCTTTGCTCCGTTCTTCAGTGAGCTGCGGGTCCTGCGAGCGATGTTGGAGGAGGGGCACGGTCTTGCGGCGGGGGTGTTGTTGGGGGGGCTGCTGCTGGCGTTCCTGGGGTTGACGCGGGTGACGTTGGCGGTGTGGGACGGCCGGCCCCGGCTTCGTTCGCGCGAGGTGGCGCGCCGATGCCCGGAAACACCGGGGGTGATTTGGCCCTGCCTGGTGTTGCTGGGATTGTCGTTGTGGCTGGGCGTGGCGACGCCGGACGTTTTGCAGGAGGCATGGACTGCAGCGGTCAACCAGTTCCACCGTTGAGATGAAGGGATCAAGTCCTTTTGCATGGATGGTGAACGGGACCGCCACGGCACTGTCGTGCGTGCCGGAGTGCGGAATGACGGATTTGGTGGAGGCGACTGCGAAGGAGCTGGACCGCGGGGCACGGTTGTGTGCGTGGTTCGGAGTGGCGGAGGGTCCGAAGACCCGGGTGGTGGCGGTGCTGGCGTATGACGCCGATGGTGTCCTGGGGGTGGCCTGGAGCTCTCCGTTCCGCGGAGCCTATCCCTGTTTGACCGTGCGGCATCCGCAGGCGCACTTGTTCGAGCGGGAGTTGTGGGAGCAATTCGGAGTGGAGCCCGCGGGGCATCCCTGGTTGAAGCCGGTGCGGCGCATGGGGCCGGGGGCTCCGCTGCAGGGGACGTTTTTCCAAGTGGAGGGTGCCGAGGTTCATGAGGTGGGGGTGGGCCCGGTGCATGCAGGCATCATCGAGCCCGGGCATTTTCGGTTTCAGTGCTTTGGTGAGGAAGTGCTGCATTTGGAGATTGCGCTGGGCTATCAGTATCGGGGCGTGGAGGAGGCCCAGGTCGGTGGGCCGCACGGCAGGACGCTATGGCAGATGGAGACGGTGGCGGGGGACACGACCGTGGGACATGCCACCGCGTATGCGATGGTGAGGGAGGCGCTTTCGGGGGTGGAGGCGCCGTTGCGGGCCCAGTGGTTGCGTGCGGTGGCACTGGAGCTGGAACGACTGGCCAATCATACCGGTGACCTGGGGGCGTTGGCGGGGGATGTGGCGTTTCTGCCGACCGCAGCCGCCTGTGGTCGACTTCGGGGAGAGTTTCTGAATCTGACGGCCTTGATTTGCGGGAATCGGTTCGGGCGCGGACTGGTACGGCCGGGTGGATGTCGTTGGGATCTGGAACCGGAGCGATCGGCAGCGTTGAGGAAGAAGTTGGCGGGCGTGCTGGAGGAGGTGGCGGAGGTGGTGGGATGGTTGTGGGAGGCAAACTCGGTGCGCGCGAGGTTCCAGGGGACCGGTCGGCTGGAGTTGACGCAGGCGCGCTCGCTGGGCCTGGTGGGAGTGGCGGCGCGGGCTTCGGGGTTGGTGCGTGATGTCCGATTCGATCACCCGGCCGGATGGTATCGCTTTGCGCAACTGCCGGTGGCGGTCTGGCCGGATGGCGATGTGTATGGTCGGGCCAAGATTCGGGATCTGGAGATTCAGCGTTCCGGGGCGTTGTTGTTGCAGCAGTTGGAAGCGGGCCCGGAGGGAGAGCTGAAGACGGAGGTGGGGCCTCCGGGACCGGACGCGGTGGCGGTGGCCCTGGTGGAGGGCTGGCGCGGCGAGATTTGTCATGTGGCGATGACGGGGCCGGATGGTCGTTTTCGGCGGTACAAGATCGTGGATCCCTCGTTTCACAACTGGACGGGATTGGCCATGGCGATGCGGGGACAGGCCATCTCGGACTTTCCGCTCTGCAACAAGAGTTTCAACCTGTCGTATTGCGGTTTTGATCTTTGAGTGTGTTTACGTTGGAAACCATCCTTCATCGGTGGCGACGCGGGTGCGAGACGATTCCTTATCCGGACGGACCTGCGCCGGCGTTGCCGGATCGTTACCAGGGCGCACTGCGACTGGACCCTGCCCGATGTGCCGAGCGCTGTCGCGAATGCCTTTCGGTTTGTCCCACGGAAGCCCTTGTGACCCGCGATGGCGGGCGCGTGGGACTCGATTTGGGGAAGTGTATTTTTTGCGGGCAGTGCGTCGAGGTGTGCCCGACGAAGGCGGTTGCACCGACCGGCGATTTCCGGATGGCCGTGCGCCGGCGGGAGGATCTTTGGCTGGGGGCGCCGGGTCGGGAGGAGCTGCGCCTGGCCACGGCGCTGGACGAAAAGTTGAGGCGTCTGTTGGGGCGGTCGTTGCGGTTGCGCCAGGTGAGCGCCGGCGGTTGCAATGCTTGCGAGGCAGATACCAATGTGCTCGGCACGATCGGCTGGGATTTGGGCCGGTTTGGGATTCAGTTTGTGGCCTCCCCGAGGCATGCCGACGGTCTGCTCATCACGGGTCCCGTGAGCCGGAACATGGAGCTGGCGCTGCGCAAGACTTACGAGGCGGTTCCGGAACCCCGGATGGTGATCGCGGTGGGGGCCTGTGCCATTGCCGGGGGGCCGTTTCGAGGGCACGCAGAGGTGTGCGA
>JAOADM010000267.1 GCA_026417315.1 Limisphaera sp. | reverse complement strand
ATCTGGGCAGCACGTCGCTCAAATGGCGGCTGTTCGACCTTTCGGACGGCGCGGAGCGGCTGCTGCATCGGGGCGCCCTGGAGCGGGTCTCCGATTATGCAGGGGCCATCGAGACTTGTCTGCGGCAGGTGGCCGAAGCCGGTCACGTACGGTCGGACGGCGACCTGGCTGCCGTGGGGTTCAAGGCAGTGGTGGCCAGGGGCATCACCGGTTGCGTGCGGGTCACCGAGGAAGTCTTGCGCGCCATGGAGGAATGGAACTGCCTGGCGCCGGCGCACAATCCGCCCTACGTGCTCGGGATGCGCCTGTTCGGTCAACGGCTGCCCCAGGTCCCGATGGTGGCGCTGTTCGAAACGGCGTTTTACCAGTGGGCCCCGCCGGCGGCCATGGAGTATGCAGTGCCCGAGCGCTGGCGTGCGGCCGGGGTGCGGCGCCTGGGATTCCATGGAGCCAGCCACAAGTACATCGCGGAACGGTCGGCGGAGTTGCTGGGCCGGCCGGACGTGGCGGCTCGCGTGCGCAACCTCTACGTGGACGGCGGGCGCCTGCCCGTCTCCGGCCCGCCGCTGCGGGTGATCTCCTGTCATCTGGGTGGCAGCTCCAGTGTGACGCCCCTGCGGGACGGGCTGGCGCTGGGCAACAGCCTCGGGCTCAGCCCGCAATCCGGGCTGCCGCACAACAATCGAGTCGGGGACCTGGACAGCTTCGCCATCCCGTTGGTGATGCGCACGCTGGGCCTGAGTCTCGAGGAAGTCGAGCGTCAACTCTGCCGGGAAAGCGGCCTCAAGGGGTTGAGCGGGTTGTCCAACGACATTCGGGACCTGCTGGCGGCTGCTGCGCAGGGGCATGCGGGTGCCCGCCTGGCGTTGGATGTGTGGGTGCATTCCGCCCGCCACTACATCGGGGCTGCGCTGGCCCAGTTGGGCGGGGCGGAGGCCCTGGTGTTCACGGCAGGCATCGGGGAGAACCAACCCGGCCTGCGCGCGGCCATTTGCGAGGGCTGGGCGGAGCTCGGAATCGAGCTGGACCCGACCCGAAATGACCAGGTTCGGTCCGCGGAAGCCCGGATCAGCTCGGACCGGTCGCGCGTACAGGTCTGGGTGATCCCCACCAACGAGGAATTGGTGGTGGCGCGCGAGGTCAAACGGCACTTGGAATCCTGCGGTGCCGGCGGCCGGAGTTCCGCCCTCTCCGCGCGGATTTCTGCAACCAACTGAACTCTCAGCACAACAACACCTATGGCACAACAAGCAATCGGCATGATCGAAACCCGGGGCCTGGTGGCGTTGGTCGAAGGGACCGACGCGATGCTCAAGGCCGCCAACGTGGAATTGGCCGGGCCCATGATGCAGGTGGGCAACGCACTGGTGACGGCCGTGGTGGTCGGCGACGTGGCCGCGGTCAAGGCCGCCACGGACGCCGGCGCCCAGGCCATCAAGGCCATCAAGGGCGAGCTGGTCAGCGTCCATGTGATTGCGCGCCCCCATCCGGACGTGGACGCGGTGCTGCCCAAGAAGAAGTAGCGCAATGTTCTCCGCACCGACCGTCGGCGTCCGGGTGGGTGCGCCCCACCGGGTCGACCCGGCGGTCCCACCGGCTCCCAACCCATGTTCCTGGCCCGCGTCGAAGGCACGGTGGTCGCCACCAAAAAGGACCCCAACATGCAGGGTCGCAAGTTGCTCCTGCTGCGGCCGCAGTTGGTGGACGAAAAGGACCCCACCCGGTTCCGGCCCGGTGTCAACACCATCGTCGCGGTGGACAGTGTGGGCGCCGGGGTGGGGGAGATGGTGATGTTCACGCAGGGCAGTTCCGCCCGTTTGGCGCCGGGCATGCGCGATGCCCCGGTGGATGCGGTGGTGATCGGCATCGTCGACACCGTGGACGTCCTGGGCAAGGTGATCTACCACGCGCGAGCGGCCTCGGCGTGATCGTGGAAGCCCACGGCGCAAGCCCGCGGCGAAAGGTGCCACCGGCACCGAGGATTCGGAGAAACGAGAATCGCCATGAGCGCACTGAACGAAACATTGATCCGAGAGGTCGTGGCGGAGGTGTTGGGCCGGCTGGGAGGACCTGTACCACCCACGGACGGCCCCGGCCGCACCGGCACCCCCACCGGAGGGCCGACGGCTCCCGCAGAGAGCGTCTCGACCCCTGCCAGGCCCGCCTGCGGCTGTCCCGTCTCGAGCCCGAGCGGTCCCAAACCGAGCCGCGGTCGCTTTGGCGTTTTTTCCGACGCCAACGAAGCCTGCGCCGCAGCCCAGGAGGCGTTTCTGCAATTGTCTGCGGCCGGCGTGGCAGGGCGGCAGAAGGTCATCCAGATCGTCAAGGACATCTGCTGGGCCCGGGCCGAAGAATGGGGTCGGTTGGAACTGGAAGAGACGCGCATCGGCCGGCTGGACCACAAGATCGAGAAGCTCCGGGCGCAGCGGGCCGTGCCGGGCGTGGAATTCCTGCAACCGTACGGTCTCAGCGGCGACCACGGCATCACGCTGGAAGAGTATGCGCCGTTTGGCGTGATCGGCGCCGTGACACCCAGCACGCATTCCATACCCACGCTGGCCTGTAACATCATCAGCATGGTCGCCGCCGGCAACGCGGTCGTCTTCAACGCGCATCCCGCCGCCTACAAGTGTGCCGTGACGGCGGTGCGGACCTTCAACCAGGCGATCCATCGCGAACTGGGCATTGAGAATCTGGCGTGCATCATCGAACCGCCCACGCTGGAGTCCTTCCAGGCCATCGCGAAGAACGAACACGTGCGGTTGCTGTGCGTGACAGGGGGCCCGGGCGTGGTGAAGGCGGCGATGGCCAGCGGGAAACGGGCCATCTGCGCCGGGCCGGGCAACCCCCCTGTGCTGGTGGACGGCACGAGTTGTCTGGACCGCGCGGCCCGCTGTGTCGTGGAAGGGGCCGCCTACGACAACAACCTCCTGTGCATCGGGGAAAAGGAGGTGTTTGTGTTGGAACCGTTCTTCGACCGGTTCATGGCGGCGCTGGAAAAACACGGCGCCTTTCGGTTGAACGAGGCGCAGATCGAGCGCCTCACCCGTGCGGCCTTTGTTTTCCCGGCCGGGCAGGGCGCCGGCTGTCCGCATCCGACTGTCAATCGCGAGTTGATCGGCAGGGATCCCGAGGTGCTGGCGCGCGCGGCCGGCGTCCAGATTCCCGCCGGCACGCAGTTGTTGGTCGGGGAGACGCCCGCCGATCATCCCTTTGTGCTGGAGGAGCAGATGATGCCGTTCCTGCCGGTGGTGCGGGTTCGATCCGTTGAAGAGGGCATTGAAGCGGCCAAACGCGCCGAGCACGGGTACAAGCACTCGGCGATGATTCACTCGCTGGACGTGGCGCACATGACGGCCATGGCGCGTGCCCTGGAGACCACGTTGTTCGTCAAAAACGGCTCGTGCCTGGCCGGTCTGGGCAACGGCGGAGAGGGATACCTGAACTTCTCCATCGCCACCACAACCGGCGAGGGCATTTGCAATCCGCGCACGTTCACCCGCGTGCGCCGATGCGTGATGGTGGATCAGCTGCGCATTTTTTGAAGGGCGCCACCGGTTGGGAAAAATGGCCATGATCCGGAAGCGCAGTTCAAGGTTCGGAGCCGGACACCGCGCCCGGCGGTTTGCGCCCGGGGTTGGCGGTGGGCCGGGGGAGGGCTGAGCCGTGTTGCTGGCGCGTGTGGAGGGACACGTGGTGGCCGTGCGCAAACATCCCAGCCTGGAGGGCTGGCGGCTGGTGGTCTGCCAGCCCATCGGAGCCAGCGGCCAACCCGAAGGAGCACCCCAGGTGGCCATCGACGCCCTGGGGGCCGGCATGCACCAACAGGTGGTGATCTCCTCCGACGGGGCCGCGGCGCGACGGGCCGTGGGCGACGAAAAAAGCCCCGTCCGCTGGCTGATCATCGGGGTCGTGGACGAGCGGGTGCCGGGAGAACGCGTATGAAGCTGGGCCGCGTGATCGGTCGCGTGACACTGAGCCGGACCATCCCCTCTTTGCAGGGCGGACGGTTCCTCGTCATCAGCCCCTTCGGCCGCGAACAGTATGCCATGGGATTGGACGGCCCTCCTCGACTCGGACCGGATCCGAGCCTGGTGGTCTACGACAACCTCGGCGGAGCGGTCGGGCAGGTCATCGGCTACGTGGAAGGCCGCGAAGCCGCGCAGCCTTTTGACCAGCCAACGCCCGTGGACGCCATCAACGTGGCCCTGGCCGATGAACTCTTCTATCGCCCGTGGACGGGCTAATGCGCTTTCTGCCATGAAACAGGTGATCAGCCTGCGCGATCTGGAAAACCTCCTGCGTCAGGGACGGGATCTGCGGCAACTGCCCGCCGACGCCATCCTGACGCCGGCCGCCCGCGACTTTTTGCGCGACTGGGACTGTCTCTT
>JAOADM010000266.1 GCA_026417315.1 Limisphaera sp. | reverse complement strand
CCAGAACACCGGAACCGATCCCCTCAACTCGGATACGGACGGCGACACACTCCTGGACGGCGTCGAAACCAACACCGGCGTCTATGTCAGCCCGACCAATACCGGCACCAGCCCGTTGAGACGAGACACGGACGGGGACGGCTGGGACGACGGTGGTGAAATCCGATCCGGATCCGACCCCACCTCGGCTCAGAGCCAGCCGCTTCCGGGCAACTGGGTCCAGGAAGTCACCCGGTCCAATCCCAAGTATTGGTATCGGTTCGAGGAAGGCGACCCCACCCAGCCCGCCCTCAACTCCGGCTCTGCCGGCACAGCCTTCAACGGTTTCTACGGCCCCGGCATCACGGCGGAGAATTTCGTCTCCTCGGTGATCATTTCGCCGGCCGGCAAGGCCCTGGAATTCACCGGTCCGGCCGCGCCCAACTCCACCACCAAGTATGTGGAGATCCTGCAGGAAATCCCGGAGCTGGTGAACTATCGGCCGCCCGCAACCGAAAAGGTCACCACGGTTGAATATTGGGTCAGGACCACTCAGCGCGGCACGCACGGCAACAATGCCTGGCAGAGTCCGTCCATCCTGGCCCGGGAGAGCCCCGGCGACGGAGACATGTACTGGGGCAACATTACCGCAACCGGAGATTTCGTGTTCAGCACCTCCGACCTGCACGAAATCCGCACGGTCCGCGACCGCAATTACGCCGTCACCGACGGTGCCTGGCACTATGTCGTGATGGTCAAGAAGTGGTACGTGAACCAACCGTGCGTCTCGATTCTCTACGTGGACGGTGGCGCGGAGGAGGGCGGCATCACCATCACCGCCACCACGCCGGCCGGCAACCCGAGTTATCAGGACCTGGATGCCGGGATCCGTCGGATCGGCCTGACGGACAACGGCGAACTGGAAAACGTCCAGTTCATCGGCACGCTGGACGAAGTGGCCATTTACGATCGGGAACTCACCGCCACGGAGGTCCGATTGCATTACCGGTCGGTCTATCTGGGCGACACCGATGGCGACGGCATGCCCGACTTGTGGGAGGTCAGCTACGGTCTCGACCCGTTCCGCAACGACGCCGCCGAGGATCCCGACAACGACGGTCTGAACAACCGGGGCGAGTACTTCCGGAAGACCGATCCACGCAATGCGGACACCGACGGTGACGGCCTCCTCGATGCCGTCGAGACCGGTACCGGCGTCTGGACCAGCGCCACGGATACCGGCACCAACCCGCTCAATCCCGACACCGACGGCGACCGACTGCTCGACGGCGTGGAAACCAACACCGGTGTCTATGTGAGCCCGTCCAACACGGGCACGCATCCCCATCGGCGGGATACCGATGGCGACACCTTCAGCGACGCGGACGAGATCGCCATGGGCTTCAATCCCAACGACGCTGCCTCCAAACCGGCTCAGCCCGCTTCTTGGGCGGAGGCGGTGGCGGCGGACCGGCCCATCCACTGGCTGCGATTCGAGGAAACCACCACCGCGCAGCCACTGGCCAACCTCGGTTCGCATGCCAGTCGGTACACCGTGACGTTCGGGCCCGGCATCGCGCCCACGGATCTGGGCAAGCCCAGTGCCTTCCCCGGGCTGGGTCGGGCCATCGAATTCACCGGTCCTCCCGCCCCCGCCTCCACGCTCAAATACATCGACTTCGGCGCCGAAATCCCCGAGCTGATCAACCTGCGCGTGGATGAGCTCGGGCAACCGAAGGAGCTGGAACAGGGCAAGGCGGCCACGGTCGAATACTGGTTCCGCACCACGCACGTCGGCAGCCAGGGCAACAACACGTGGCAGAATCCCTCGATCCTTGCCCATGAAAGTCCCTTCGATGGTGACATGTACTGGGGCAACTTCAACGCGGCCGGCGACTTCGTCTTCAGCACCTCCGATCTGCACGACATCCACGTGACCAACAACTACGCCACGGACGGTCGTTGGCATCACGTGGTCATGACCAAAATCTGGTATAACGACCGGCCGTGCGAAAGTCGCCTGTTCATGGACGGCGGGGCCGAGGCGGGCGGCATCACCATCTACGCCACCACGCCGGCTGGCGCCGCCAGTGGACAGGACCTGGATGCCGGGTTGCGCTACCTCGGTCTGACCCAGGCCGGCGAACTCGGCAACGTCCAGTACATCGGTTTCCTGGACGAATTCGTGGTGTACACCAACGCCTTCGTCGAGGCCCAGGCACGACTCCATTACCTGGCCGCGCGCGGCGCGCCCGAGCCCGCCCGACTGGGCTTCCGCTGGGAAGGCCAGACGTTGACCCTGATCTGGACCCAGGGCCGTCTGCAATCGGCGGACGAAGTGACAGGACCGTGGAGCGATGTGCCGGGTGCGACCTCGCCCTACGAAGTGTCGCTCACGGCCAATCCGCGCAAATTCTTCCGGCTGGTCCTACCGTAAGTCGGGGTTGATGGGGCCGGCTGGCCGGGACCCGAACCGGTCAGCCGGCCTCTTGCCGCCCCGCCGGTTGCAAGTCCACCCGCCCCGGACGATGTTGAACCCGATGAGAATACCGAATACGGAGACAGCACGCGCCCGTTGCCCCGGCAGACGCGGTTTTACCTTGATCGAACTGCTGGTGGTCATCGCCATCATCGCCATTCTGGCCGGCATGTTGTTGCCGGCCCTGGCCAAAGCCAAGGCCCGGGCCAAACAGACCGGTTGCCTGAACAACATGCGCCAGGTCGGCATCGCCACCTTGATGTACCTGCAGGACTACCAGCGGTATCCGGGCTGCCTCTGGCTCAACGCCACGTTTTATTACGTGTGGCCCGTGCGGCTGTTCACGCAATTGGGCACCAATCGCGCCGTGTTCTACTGCCCGGCCGCCAATCCCAACAGTGCCTGGGACACCAACGCCAACAACAGCCTCGGTGCCACCATGCCCACCGGGGGGTGGGATCCGTGGGGTGTCAGCTCCCGAAGCCGGTTCTCCCTTGGCTACAACGACTGGGGCCTCCGGGATCCCGGCGACAGCGTCGGCGGCCGTCAGTTGGGTTTGGGAGGCGACATCAACGTGGTGGGCGAAGTCAAAGAGAGTGCCGTACGCAAGCCCGCCGAGATGATCATGCTGGGCGACAGCAAGCCGGATGGGAGCTTCGACGGCAACATCGATCCGAAAAATCCGCTCGAGTGGCCCTCCAACCGCCACAATCGGCGCACGGTCATCCTGTTTGCCGACGGCCACGCAGAAAGCCCCAAACGCGCCGATGTGATCAACCCCAGAAACGGCCTGTGGCGGGCCCGGTGGAACAACGACAACGATCCCCACTGGGAGATCGGCTACTGGGTGGTCAACCCCGCCCAGGAGGCCATCATCGATCCCTGAGAACCCCGCTGGATCGGAGCGACCAACGGGCTCCCCCCCTCGCCGCGGTCTCCAGCCAACCGGAAGCAGACGGCCCGGGCCTCACGGGGTGCCGAGCCCTCACGGCCTTCGCTCGCGGATCGCGGCCAGAATGTCCGCGATCACCTCCGCCTTCGGTCGGGCGCCCAGGTTTCCCCGACCGTGCACTCGGACGCTGACCTGACCCGCCGCCCGATCCCGCGGCCCCACCACCAGCATGGTGTGCACGTGCGCCGCCTCGGCCGCGGCAATCTTGGCCCGGATCGGCACCGGCTCGTAATCCGCGCTCACCCGTACAAAATGGTCGCGCAGTTCGCGCACAATGGACTCGGCGTACTCCCGCAGGGCCGCGTCGTCGTTCACCGTCAACACCCGGACCTGCTCCGGCGACAACCACAGCGGAAAGTTGCCGGCATAATGCTCGATGAGAAACCCGATGAACCGCTCGTGCGTGCCCAACGGCGCCCGATGAATGCAGAGCGGTGTCTTGTCGGTGTTGTCCCGGTCCCGATAGACCAGGCCGAACCGCTTCGGCACGGCAAAGTCCACCTGGTTGGTGGCCAAAGTGAATTCGCGTCCGATCACGCTCCAGACCTGCACATCGATTTTCGGACCGTAAAACGCCGCCTCGTTGGGCACTTCGACATACGGAATGCCCGAATCCTTGAGCACCTGACGCACCATGTCCTCCGTCTGACGCCACAGTTCGGGCTCGTTCACGTATTTCTCGCCCAGCCGGGCCGGGTCATGGGTGCTGAAGCGCATCACGTACCGTTGAATGCCAAAAATCTTGAAGTACTCCAGGTACATCTGGTTCACCGCGTTGAACTCCTCGGCGAACTGCTCCGGCGTGCAGTAGATGTGCGCGTCGTTCATGTTCAGGCAGCGGACGCGCATCAGGCCGAAAAGTTCCCCGCTCTGCTCGTACCGGTAACAGGTGCCGTATTCGGCCAACCGCAACGGCAGGTCCCGGTAGCTGCGGGGCTCGGCGGCGAAGATGCGATGATGGTGCGGACAATTCATCGCCTTGAGGTAGTAC
>JAOADM010000265.1 GCA_026417315.1 Limisphaera sp. | reverse complement strand
CACCTCGGCCGTCTGATTGGACGACATGTTCAGGTACACCTGCAGGATGCCCGTCAGCGAATCGGCATACGCCTGTGCCATCTCGGAAATCCGGAAAAGCGCGTCGTAAACGTCGCGGAAGTACGGGACCATGTGGGCGCGGATCAACTTGGTTTCGCCATGGGCCAGCCGCGCCAGCACCTCCCGTTGCGGGCCGATAATCTGGCGCAGGTGGACCACCTCCTTCTTGACCTGCAGGATCTTGTTGAGGGTGTCCGTGGTGGGCCGTTGCAGGACCAGTTGTTCCAGCTCCGCAATCTCCATGGCCAACTCGTCCAGGGCGGGCTTGTAGTTCTCCACGATCGTGTCCAGAAGGTTGTACGCCACGCGATCCGGGGCGCGGGCCATGCCGCCCGTGCCGCGGGTGGCCCGCTCCTCGGTCAATTGCACGACCCGCGCGGGCTTTTCGTGGTACGTCACCAGGAAATTGCGCCCGAGAAAAAAGTTCAGCTCCGTCGTTGCAAACACGCCATCCTTGCGGCTGTAGTCCACCGCGTGAATCACCATGAACATGTAGGGCTGGAACAGGTCGCCCTCGCGGGGATGGTACTCCTCGATCTTGGGCGATTCGCTCACCATCACGCAGTCCTCGATGGACAGGGGATGGAAATGGAAAACGTCCTCCAGCACGCGTTTGGTTTCCTCCGGCGTGGGATTCTCCAGGTCCACCCACAAAAACAGGTTCGTGTCGCTCAGCAGCGTGGGCATCAGAAACAGCTCGATGTCCCGGCTGTGCAACCGACCCTGCGTCGTAAAGGCCAGGGAACGGATCATGTGACTCGAAACGTTGTTCGGGCCGACCGCGGCGCCCCGGTAACGCCCCAGTCTGCGAAAGCCCTCCCCGACCTGGCAAGTGTTCGTCCGCCGGCGCTCCGGCCCGGAGCGCATTTCGGTGGTGGTGCACCGGATTCGAGAATCCCGGAGGAGGTGCCGTTTTCCCTCTGCCGCACCGTCGGCCGGACGCCTGAGATTCCCCCGGGCTTTTCGGGGTGGCCAAACCGGGAACTGCGCCCCGGGCAGAAAAGCCCGTCGAATGAAGTTGCCCCTGCTCGTGGCCGTCGCAAACTGGCCCCGTATGCGTGCGCTTTTTTGTCAAGCCCCTGCCGTATGTCGGTGGGCCCGGATGCTCCTCGGCGGTCTGTTCCTCCTGCTCTGCAACGCGTTCGGAGGCGAATCGTCCGAAGGGACCTCGACGCTCTGCGTGGTCACGTACAACCTCCGCTACGCCAGTCCCACCGGGCCCAACGCCTGGCCCCAGCGCCGGCCCCTCGTGGTACGGCTGATCCGCCAACTCGATCCGGACGTGCTGGGCACCCAGGAGGGCTTGTATGGACAGCTCCGAGAACTGGCCGCGGATTTACCCGACTATGATTGGATCGGGCTGGGCCGGGATGGAGGGAGCCGTGGCGAGTTCATGGCCGTGTTCTACCGCAAAAGACGGTTCGAACCCCGCGCCTTCGATCATTTCTGGCTGTCGGACACCCCGGAGGTCATCGCGTCCACCACGTGGGGAAACCGCAACCGACGGATGGTGACCTGGGTGCGTTTTTATGACCGACAGACGGGCCGGGAGTTTTACTTTTGGAACACGCACCTCGATCATGAGGTGCAAGCGGCCCGCGAAAAAAGCGCCGAACTGATTCGCAAGCGGGTGGCCGACCTGCCCGGGGACGTGCCGGTGCTGCTGGTCGGGGACTTCAACGCGGCGGCCGGTGCCAATCCCGCTTATGACATTCTCACTCGGGACGGTTTCTTTGCCGACGCATGGGCGCTGGCCAGGGTGCGGGAGGGAGAGAATCTGGGGACCTTCAACGGGTTCGAGCGCATGCCGGTGGGCGGGCCGAGGATCGACTGGATCCTGGTGCGGGGCGCCGCGGAAGTGGATCGCATCCGCATCGATGCCTGGCAGCAGGACGGCCAGTTTCCCAGCGACCATTTCCCGGTGGCCGCCTGGCTGCGCTGGAAAAGCCAACCCTGAGGGGTTGCCTTTTTTGTGACGGCGTCGCGGGGCCCCGCGGCAATGTCCACTCCGATTCGGGTTCGCTTCAAAGGGAAGTCCTTGTCCGAGCGTTCTCGCAGCCGGCATCCCGCCAGGAATGGCGGAGGAAGTCATTCTCTGGGCTCCTGCAAGGTAACCGGGCGCCGATGCTGGATGCCGGGTCTGGCCGGGAGGCTTGACGTGCCGGCCCGAGACAGGCCAACGTATGCATGGAGGTGGGGAGCAAGCGGCGGACCCGTCGCGTGGTCTGAGCCAGTTTAGCTCAGTGGTAGAGCATCCGATTTGTAATCGGACGGTCGTCGGTTCGAATCCGACAACTGGCTCCAACTTCGTTTCAGCGCAGTTCCGACTCCTGTTGGCGCCGGGTGCCGTGGCGGGCTGCGGGCCCGGGGCGGCCGGCTCAGCTTTTCCGGCGGAAGAGCATCTCGCTGTCCAGAAGGTTCAGCGCGGCCAGGTCCAGTCCGGCCCCCGGATTGCGTTCGCGCGCCAGCTTCAACTGGGCGGCCAGGCGTTCGCAGGCGCTGTTCGCATAGTATTTGACCGCGCCGACGCTGCCGCGAGCCGGGAAAATCACCAGGAGCATGCACCCGCCCTCGACACAGCGCATGAAGAGGCTGAACTGTTCGCCCTGTTGGTAGGTGCTGGAAAAGTTGGGCTCATGCAGGAGGTTGGCGATGCTCTGGTTGGCCATGAACGCCCCGGCTGCCAGCGCCGCCATGGTGGTCAAATCGAACTGCTGATCGTCTCCCTGGTGCGTGATCAGGAACCCGGCCTGGTCGGTCAGCAGCGCCGTGGTGGCATCGCACTGCACCAGCAGTTCGCGCAGGATGCCGTCCAGGACGTGCACGTCCGATTCCAGCAATTGGGGCAGCGGAGCCATGTCATGCGTACTGTGGGATGCTCTGGTGGATGAACTTGTGCAACAGCAGCCGGGTGATCATGTTGAGCGTTTCGAAAACGCCCTCGCACCGGTTGGCACAGGCGGTGAACGATGGAACCTGCACGTCGCGGTTGTTGAGCACGTATTCCAGGTATTCCACCGGCGCCGCGTTCGGCAGATCCCGCTTGTTGTACTGGAGCACATAGGGAATGTCGTCCAGGTCCAGTTTCAGGGAGTGAAGATTCTCCTGCAGGTTCTGGAAGCTCTCCACGTTCTCCGCCATCTTTTCGTACTGCGAATCCGCCACGAACACGATGCCGTCCACGCCCCGCAGCACCAGTTGTCGCGTGGTGTTGTAGATCACCTGACCGGGGACCGTGTAGAGTTGGAATTTGGTCCGGAACCCGCGAATGGAGACGGCCTCGATCGGCAGAAAGTCGAAGAACAACGTGCGATCGGAACTCGTGGCCAGGGAGACGAGTTTGCCCTTGTTTCCCGCGGCCGTCTGCACATGGTCGTGGATCTGGACCAGATTGGTGGTTTTCCCGCCCATGGCCGGGCCGTAGTACACGATTTTGACCTGCAGTTCGCGCGTTGCCTGGTTGATGATGGCCATACGAAATCACGTGGTTTTGGGTTTTCGATCCAGCTCCGCGGCCAGGGCCGCCAGGGCCGCCGTGGGCAACGGTTCGCCCGCCCGCCCGAATGCAGCAAAGAACACGTTGTTGACCTTGAAAATCTTCCACGGCACCTGGCCCACGGTGAAACTCAGATTGTTCAGGCCGCCCATGCGCAGCTCCTGCGTGCACTGGCTGACCTTGGCATAAATCTGCGGCAGGAACGCCGCCAGCGTGTCGCTGTTGAGATGGGACGGCACCTGACTGGCCACACTCAGACCGTCCGGCAAAGCGATGACCGCCCCCGCCACGCCGTCCAATGCTGCCGCCCGCCGCACGATCTCCTGCGGGGTTGCCAGCCGACGCATCAACTCGGTACTGCTGCTGGCCGTAGCCGGCGTTCCCGTCGCCGGGCCCGCCGCGGGACCGCCCTCGGCAAGGTCTGCGGCACTGTAGAAATTGGTATCCAACGGTCGCGGGCCCGTGCCTGACGCGACCATGGAAGCCATGGCGGGCGCCCCGGAACCGGGGACTGGCGTCTCGGAAGCCGCCGGAGCAGCCAGCGGTGCTCCCTTGTTGCTGAACAAACTCGGAATGCTCGGGTCCGGAACCAGTTGACGTTTGGCGTGTGACACCGGCTTGCGCTGTTGAAGGAAAGCGGGAACCACGGCTGCAAGCGGAAAGCTCAGGGGCAGGGCGTCATGGGGCGAGGCATACGAGGCCACCGGAGGCCGGATCCACGCCCGGACCAACCGCCACGGAAATTCCACACGGCCCTGTTTCAGGCCTTTCTCAAGAATCCCAGCCGGCAGGACCAGGCGCGCCCCCTGCAGGTTGAGTCGGGCCAGCTCCTGCCGGACCGATTCCGGCCAGGCCGGGACCAGGTCGTCCAGGGCCAATTGCACCGTGCCGGCCATGGACTCGGCACCGGCGG
>JAOADM010000264.1:324-4618 GCA_026417315.1 Limisphaera sp. | reverse complement strand
GTCGATGGAACCGGAGTTTCATCTGGCATGTGAGGGAGTGTTTCAGGGAGACCGTTACGTGCTTTGGGCACGGACACAAACCGACCCCTCCGTCCCCCGACTAGCTCATCTACCCCCTGGGATCAAACTCGGAACCGTCTCCGTGCAAGACATTTACGGCGATCCAACCAACACCTTTGTGGTCGAGGAGGGGTTGACCATGACCGGAGAGCCCGTCCATACCCAGGTCCTGGCATATGCGGGGCCGTATCCCTCGCGCGTTGCGGACTGGGTCGGACTGGTCTGGCTGATCTGCACCCATCAGACCCGTCCGCTTTCCGAGCTGCCGAAGCTTCTGAGCGTCCATCGGGCCCTCTCCACTCACATCGAACCGGACTTTTCCACCAACACATGGTTCGAATGGGCGCCTGCGCCCAACGCCACGCAGGCCGCCAACATTCGGTGGTATCGCCCCGGGTATCTGATCGACGCCCGGGGCCGGCGCCACGATCAGGGACCCACGTACGCCAAGGGCGTCCTCACCGCGGGCCTGTTCCTGCGAGACCAACAGGGATCCCCCGATGGGGTCATTACGCAGAGATGGGACTTCGAAACCTATATTGAAACGCGGAAAATTGCCCACCGCGACGACGTGGCCGCGCTCACCCGAACCACGTTGCAACTGGTTCTGGAACGCAAGGCGGATCCGTCACTCGAGGCGCGGATCGTCCCGCCCGGGCTCCCCGGAGTCGTTCAGGTCTTGGACTACCGGTACGAGGATATCACCAAGGAGGCCTTCATTTACCAGGTCACCAACCAGTGGCTTCCGCGCGATCATCCCAAGGTGCAATCCCTAGCGCGGGCAATGGCCAGTGCGCAGGGCCAACTGCCGCCGCAGCAATCGCGCACCGCGCTATTGGGCCGGCTCCTGTTGGTGGCCGTGGCGCTGTCTCTGCCGGCGGTCCTGTTGTACCGCCGCATCACCCGACGCACATGAGCAGCGGGGTCTCCCGCATCCAGAACGATTTCGAAGGAGGCGTGCCCACCTTCGCGGACCGGATGCCTTCAGGGTCAGCCGGGCGAACACTTTGCGCCGGAGCTTCGATGGCAGCGGCGCCCGTGTGCGCACCCGAACCCATGATACTTCGGGCCACCAGGGCAACCTCCACCGGGGCATGGAAGCTTAAGGACAACGCGCAGGTCATGAAGAGGCCCCATTGGGGAGATGTCCCGCGGGGAATGAGAGCTCGGCCGACCTGGCCTGCGCCCCGCTGCAGGAAAATGCTGCAAGTCCGGGAGACTCGACACAGAGGCGACCCCTTGTGAAAGGTCGGAGGGCGGGCCGGGCCCGTCCGAGTTTCGAGACAGGTACAAGGCATGAAAGTTCGAGCAGAGCAAAACAGCACTGGACCGGGCGAAACGGAAGCCACAGCCTCCACAGCCGGTCCGAAGTGGGCCCGGGTACACCTGACGCTGGTACGGCTCCTTCTGATCCTCACCAGCACGGCGTAGCTGGTCAGTGTGGCAGGGGAGCAACGGTTCCTGGCCGTGCAAGATCCTGTGTTGTATCTAACCAACCGGGCCGTGTTGCTCATTGCCGCACTGATGGAGCTGGGGGTGGCCGCGTATCTGACCTGGGGGCGGGATATGCGCTTGAAACATGGCTGCGTGGTATGGCTGGCCTCGACGTTCCTGGTCTATCGCCTGGCGTTGTGGGTAACCTCGCCCGGCAGCCGTTGCCTTTGCCTGGGCTGGGTCGGCGACCTCCTGTTGATACCGCCGCACCTGCTGGACTACGCTCTGGTCACGGCGCTGGTGCTCATGCTGGTGGGCAGTGCATGGCGGTTACGGGCCATGCGTTCGGCAGCCGAAGTCCCTTCCGCACCCTCCGGCTCTGTTTCTCACACCGACTCCGGGCAAGGATGACGAAAAACAGGTCCGACGCGCGAAAGCCAGTGCAGGGCTACCCGTGTCAGGGCGCGGGCCCCGGGACGGCTCACCTCCACACGAGCGAAAGGAAACGTCGCACTCAAGAATGATGGCGCATGTCTGGCCTGGTGGGGCGGAGATGAACCCGGGGAGCCATGCCTGCCTGGCCGTAAGTGTGCCGTGTTACAACGAGGCGGGCACCATCGAGGAGATTTTGCGACGCATCCTGGCACGACCCGAGGTGGCCGAGGTCGTCGTGGTGGATGACGGCTCCACCGACGATTCCTGGCAGCGCCTCCAGACCTGGTCCGGACGCGATCCCCGCCTGCGCCTGCTGCGGCACCCGCACAACCGCGGCAAGGGCGCCGCCATCCAAACCGCCCTGCCCCACCTCCGGGCCCCCTTCGTCCTCATCCAGGACGCCGACCTGGAGTACGATCCGGCCGACTACCCCCGGCTGTTGCAGCCCCTGCTGGAGGGCCGCGCCGACGCCGTGTACGGCACCCGCTTCGGCCCCGGCGCCCGGGCCCGCACCCCGCTCTGGCATCGCGGGGGCAACTGGCTGCTGACGCGCATTGCCCGCGGGTTGACCGGCCTTCCTTTGACCGACGAGGCCACCGGCTACAAGGTGTTCCGACGCGAGCTGCTCCAGAGCCTGACTCTGCAGGAGCGCGGTTTCGGTTTCTGCCCGGAGGTGACGGCCAAACTGGCCCGCCTGGGGGCCCGGGTGGTGGAGGTGCCCATCCACTACCAGGGCCGCAGCCGGGCGGAGGGCAAAAAGATCCGCTGGCGCGATGGGCTGGAGGCGGTGCGTTGTCTGTGGCGCTACAGTCGTCCGCCCCGGTTGCCAGGATCGTCGCAGACGCCACCATCGCTGCCGCATGCCCCGGCCGAGGAAACCGTCTCTGCGGCAGAACCGAGGCGGCTGCCCGGCTGGGTGTGGGTGTTGCCGGCCCTGGTGTATGGGTGGGGATTGGTCTGGGCGACGGGGCTGGTGCCGGAGTGGGGCCGGTGGTATTCGGCGAGTCCTTACTATCGACAGCAGGTGGCAGCGATGTTGCGCGGGGACCTTGCGTTGAGTCGGGATCCGGCGGATCTGCGGGGGGATCTCTGCTGGTCAGAGGGCGGGGTGCATCAGGTTTGGGGCTTGGGAGTGCCGTTGTGGCGGTTGCCGTTCGAACTGCTGGCCCGGGCGTTGGGGTTTACGCCCTTCCCCGACATGCTGGCGCTGGCCGCAGCCTTTGTCGTGGCCGGTTGGCTGTTGCTCAGCGCGCTCGGCGAATTGCTGTTGCCATCAGGGCCGGGGAGCTCACAGAAACAAGCCGCCCGCGCCTCGTTGCGCTGGTGGGCGCTCGGCGGTCTGGGCGCATGCCTGCTGGCGTTTCCGCCCTTGCTCCGGCAGCTTCGGACGAACTTCGAGGTGTACGAGGAAGCCGTTGTCTATGAGTACCTGCTCGGGCTGTGCCTGATCGCCGCGCTGCTCCGACTGGCCTGCTGCCCCACCCCGGCGCGTTTCTGGGTCCTCTGCGGGCTGGCCGGCTATGGCATGTGGATTCGACCCACCCTGGTGTTTCATGGCGCAGCGGCCGTGCTGGCGGGGATGGTCGGCCTTTGGTGGGGAAATGCGGTTGCACGGGGTGCCGCCGCTCCGATGGTCTCCGGGAATTGCCCGGGCCCGGCAGCTTCAGGGCGCCGGCGCTGGTGGGGCCCGGTGTTGATCGGCGCAACCCTGTACGGACTGGCGGGTGGAGGCCTTTACCTTGCCAACCTCCTCCGCTTCGGAGGCGGATTCGAATTCGGTCACAGGCTGAATATTCAACCGGGTATCTATGGCAACATGTACTCGACCCGGTTCGATTATCCTTTCCAGGACGAGCCCTTTTACCGGGCCGCCGCCGAACTGTTCGGCTTTCTGTTCCTTCCCAAAAAACCTACATACGCTTTTTGGTTGCATTCGGACGCGATCCTCACGCTCTCGCCCACCCCGCGATGGAGAGAAGTCAGCAATAAGACTTACGACTTTGGATATCTCGCCTGGGTCCTCGCCGGTTGGGGCGCAGCCGGTTTGTGCCTCTGGCGTCTGAGCCGGTCCCGATGGCGAGGTTGCCCTGCAGCAGCTGCCGCCCCGACCGCCGCGGAGCGAAGCGGCCAAACCCCGCTGGGGCCCCATGATTCGACCGCATCGCGGCCGCCGGGCATCCGAGCGGAGGCCAGCGCACCCGGGCCAGGGGTTCCTCATGTGGAGCTCGGGAATGCGGCCCCGAAATCCAATCTGCCATCGTCCCCGTCCGAGACCCATAATCGATCGGAAAAGCCGGCTACTTCTAGAGTCATTAGCCGCGCCATGGGAATGCTGGGGATCTTTTCTTTCCTAGCAAGCGCCGCT
>JAOADM010000264.1:0-314 GCA_026417315.1 Limisphaera sp. | reverse complement strand
CCGCCGCTCTGGCCGCCTTTTACCTCCGGGTTTGTGTCATCTCCACCCGATATATGATGGATTTCATGCCGGCGTTTGCCGGCGGGATGCTTGCCGCGGCCCTGGCCGGGATGCAGCAATTGGAGCGCACGCGGCGGCCCGGGTTATGGGCCGGCGTTTCCGTCGCCCTTTTGGCCGCGTGGTGGACCTGGGATACCACGCAAGGCATGAAAGCCGGGCAGAGACCGCGCATTCGGACGTGGGATCAGGTTCAGGCGGAGGCTGCCCGGGAACGCCGCCGACCGGTGCGGATCCCTCCGGAAGGGGCCTACCAC
>JAOADM010000263.1 GCA_026417315.1 Limisphaera sp. | reverse complement strand
GCCACCCAGGGCCCCTTTTCGATGTCGCGCGTCCGGTAGATGTAGGTCTTGCCCGTCGTGTGCGAGAACGTGGTTACATAGTACATTCCCTCGTGATACCGCAGGCTGCTGGCCCACGAACCGCCGCCATACGCATTCTTACCGTTGCGCAGGGCCAGTTCGTCCGTGTCTTCCAGGATGTCATACGCATAGCTCACCAAATCCCAGTTCACGAGATCGCGGGACTTCATAATGGGCAGCCCCGGACTCATGTGCATGGTGGTGCTGCTCATGTAATATGTGTCGCCGACCCGGATCACGGCGACATCCGGCACATCCGCCCAAATGACGGGGTTGCGCGCGTTCTGTCCTGCCACCGGCGCAGCCAACAACCCGGCCCCGCAAGCCCACAGTCCCAGGCCGGGGAGCAACGTCAACGTCCGGCGCAACACTTCCGATCTCATCAGGGCGCAAAGGGCTATGGCTGTTCGCCCTGTCCTCCATCCCAAACCATCCGCCCGTACGCTGTTCATGCCCTGCAGCTAAGCCATCCGCCGCCGCACATACAAGCTTTGTTGCACGGGGCCCTGCAGCCCGTGCTTGGTCGCCCGTTCAGCGCGAAGACGGGGCCCCGGCAGCGCCGTCGATGCCGGAAGCTTCGGGTCCGGCGGGCGTGGTCCCCATGCCCGCTTCTGGGGCGCCCCGCACGGCTTTGACTTCACCTCGGACGGGCGACTCCTGCATCCCATTCCTCCCCTGGGCTGCGCCCTGAGAATGCCACGAAAGAAGCCAACGGCACTCCGAGCCACGGATTTGGCGTTCCAGAAGCGCCCAACCGGGCCTTGGACACTGGCAAACCAGCAATTGCAGATCGCCCCGCACCCGCAGGCATGGATCGTGGCAACGTGCCCTTTTCGACCTTGCACGCGCCGGTCGAAGCCGACCCGGATTCGAACCCGCGCCAGGGGCTGACTTTGCTCCGCCCGAGCAGCACGCTCTCTGCGCGACAGCAAAGCCGAAGACCGCCGGAGGCGCCGGCAAACGGGGGGCGGCCCGACCTGCGTTCTCCTGTTGCTCGGGCCTCGCGTCCGGTCGGGTTTTGGTACCGGCGGGAATGGCAGATCCTGGGCCGGGACAAATCAGGGGCTGGTTCTTTCCTTCGAAAGCCGCCCCCGCTTAACCAAACAGGAAGCCTGGAACCGGGGATTCGGCCCGGTTCCAGGCCCGCCCATGCACGGACCGCGCAAGCGGATTGCGCGTCAGTGCAAATCGAACCGGTCCAGGTTCATGACCTTGTGCCAGGCCGCGACAAAGTCATGGACGAACTTTTCCTGTCCATCGTCGGCTCCGTAAACCTCCGCCACGGCGCGCAGCTCGGAATTGGCACCGAACACCAGGTCCACCCGCGTGGCCGTCCACCGCAGGGCACCGGTCTTGCGATCGTAGCCCTCGAACAGTTCAGCCTCGGGACTCGTGGGCTTCCACTCCGTCCGCATGTCGAGCAAGTTGACGAAGAAGTCGTTCGTCAGACTCCCCGGACGATCCGTGAACACGCCGTGACGGGTCCCGCCGTAGTTGGCGCCCAGCACCCGCATGCCGCCCACGAGAACGGTCATCTCGGGCGCGGTCAGCGTCAGCAACTGGGCCTTGTCGATGAGCAGGGCCTCAGCGGGCACGGTGTACCGACCCTTGAGATAGTTCCGGAATCCGTCCGCGATCGGTTCCAGCACGGCGAACGACTCCACGTCCGTTTGTTCCTGGGAGGCATCGGTGCGACCCGGGTCGAAGGGCACAGTGATGGAGTAACCCGCGTTCCGGGCCGCCTGCTCGATGGCGGCGCATCCACCCAACACGATCAGGTCGGCCAGCGAAATGCGCTTGCCATCCGCAGCCGAGCGATTGAAGTCGGCCTGAATCCGCTCGAGCACCTGCAGCACGCGCCCGAGTTGCGCGGGCTGATTGACGTCCCAGAACCGTTGCGGGGCCAGTCGAATGCGCGCCCCGTTGGCGCCGCCGCGCTTGTCGCTGCCGCGGAACGTGGAGGCCGAGGACCAGGCCGTATACACCAGCTCCGGAATGGTGAGACCACTGGCCAGGATCGTCTGTTTGAGCGCGGCGACGTCCGCCGCGTCCACCAGCTTGTGATCCACCGGCGGGATCGGATCCTGCCAGAGAAACTCCTCCTGCGGGACTTCCGGTCCCAGATATCGAGACCGGGGCCCCATGTCCCGGTGGGTGAGCTTGAACCACGCCCGCGCAAAAGCCCGGGCAAACTCGTCCGGGTTCTCCAGGTACCGACGCGCGATCTTGGCGTACACCGGGTCGTAGCGCAGGGCCAGATCGGTGGTGAGCATGGTGGGTTTGTGTTTCTTGTTGGGATCGTACGCGTCGGGGATGATCTCCGGCGCGTCCTTGGCCACCCACTGCCACGCCCCGGCGGGACTCTTGGTCAGCTCCCACTCGTACTTGAACAGGTTCTCGAGATAGTAATTGCTCCACCGCGTGGGCGTCTGCGTCCAGGTCACCTCGAGTCCGCTGGTGATGGTGTCGGGGCCCTTGCCCGATCGGAACGTGCTTTTCCAACCCAGGCCCTGTTGTTCCAGCGGCGCAGCCTCGGGTTCGGGCCCGACGTGCGAGGCCGGGCCGGCACCGTGGGTTTTGCCGAAGGTGTGCCCGCCCGCGATCAGGGCTACCGTTTCCTCGTCGTTCATGGCCATGCGGGCAAAGGTCTCGCGAATGTCCCGGGCCGCGGCCACCGGGTCGGGCTTCCCATTCGGGCCCTCGGGGTTGACATAAATGAGCCCCATTTGCACCGCCGCCAGCGGTTTTTCGAGTTCACGGTCTCCGCGGTAGCGCTTGTCGCCGAGCCAGGTCTTCTCACTGCCCCAGTACACGTCCTCGTCCGGCTCCCAGGTGTCCTCGCGACCGCCGGCGAAGCCGAGGGTCTTGAAGCCCATGGTCTCCAGCGCCACGTTGCCCGCCAGAATCATCAGATCGGCCCACGATATCTTGCGACCGTACTTTTTCTTGATGGGCCAGAGCAGGCGACGCGCCTTGTCCAGGCTCACGTTGTCGGGCCAACTGTTGATCGGTGCGAAGCGCTGCTGGCCACGTCCACCGCCGCCGCGCCCGTCGCCCGTGCGGTAGGTGCCCGCGCTGTGCCAGGCCATGCGAATGAACAGGCCGCCGTAGTGCCCGAAATCCGCCGGCCACCACTCCTGCGAATCCGTCATCAGAGCGGCCAGATCCTTTTTCAACGCAAAGTAGTCCAGGCTCTGGAATTCCTTGCGGTAATCGAAATCCGGCCCCATGGGGTTGGATTTCGAGGAATGTTTGTGCAGCAGGTCCACCCGCAGGCGGTTGGGCCACCAATCGAGCAGCGTCGGACCGGTGCCGGCCACTGCGGCGGTGCCCTGGTGGAAGGGACATTGCGATGGTGTGCTCATGCGAGTTTCCGTTGTGTGTAGTGCTTTTGTTGTTGGTTTCTCGTGCTCGTTCAACGTGGACCCAATCAATCAGAAGTGCGCCGGCTGCGGAAATACCTTTTCCCTGTGGCGCCCATAGGCGTTGCCTATGGCGCAACGATGGCCGCGGAGGCCGGGCCTGTGCGATCCGGCGGACCCACGAGGTTCCGAGCGACGCTGCGGCTCGAGTCTCACGCAGCCGGGTCGCGCCGTCGCAGGCCACGCAACACCGCCCAAACGGCCACCGCCGTGGAGGCAAAAGCAAGCCCCAGCATCGCCCAGCGCACCCACTGCCTACGCGCCGCTCCCGAGGAAACCCCGCGCATTGGATCTAGCTGCGGGTTCTCCCGAATCTCCTGCCTTCGGCCCTCCACGATCAGGATCGGCTTGGGCCCGGTGCGGTCATGCACCACTCGAAACGCGCCCGGATCGAATCGGAACACGTCAAGGTCCGGGGCCTTTTTTTCGAAGCGCAGAATTCGATATGCGGCCCCCTCGACTCCACCCTGAAGTCCGCCCTGCAGGTTCCGCGCAAAGTAAAAATAGTGCGTCATCCGACCCTGACGGTCGTAATTCCACGCACAGACTTCATCCAGCCGCTGTGAGTGGCTGTCGCGCACCCAGGCGAGGTATCGGCGCTGCATGTTCTCGCAGCTCACCACGAAGCCAATCGAGGCCACCTTCCCATCCCCGGCGTCGCCGTAAGAGGCCCAACATACTCGGTCATCGTCCACCGAAACCTGACGGACCTTCCACGAAGGGAATGTCCACGGGCCGAGGCGGCTCCGTCCCTCCGCCAGATCTCGAACACGTTCGCGACTGATCCGCACCCGCCACAACGGCGTCGAGTGCGCCGCGTCTCGACGATTCCTCTCTCCGGCCACCTTTTTGACGCTCTCGAGATCCGCCGTTTGAAGCATGACATTCAGGCTAAGCAGGGGCGTCAGGTCGTGAAGCCGCAGAGCGCCACGCTGGGGGTACTCGAACATCTCATTCCCCAGGCTCATGGAGAGGTCGTCCGGCCAGGTCACGTGATACCGGCGCCAGGTTGGTCCCGCGGGGTCGACGCACTCATTGGCCAAGCTCATCTCGTAGAACGGGTCCGTCTCGATTTCGCCATGCGTCAACGACCGAATCAAATCCTCGGGTGGCTGGAAGTGGATGTCCCATCGGGCATGGCGGTCATAAAGG
>JAOADM010000262.1 GCA_026417315.1 Limisphaera sp. | reverse complement strand
CCTCCACACCGGCACACCCGGGCCCTCTCACGCCCACGGATCCTCAGCCGACCCCGGGGAAGAAGCCCGGTTCACACCTCCCCTGCGGCCGCCGGCGCCACCCAATCGGCCGGCCGTCTCCGCTGCCCGGGCACGCGCTTCGCCCCGGGCCGCAAGCAAATCGATCAGCTCACCGGAATGAGCGAGACGCGCTCTCCGCGATCGTTGCGCGTTATCCCCTGAGCCCGCGGATCCAGCGTCAGCACACCATCCACCCAAAACGCGTAACGGTGATGCCCGTGGCGCAGGTCCACCTTGAGCAGCCAGGCGCCATCCGGCATCCGCTGCATCGGATGTGCCGTTGGATCCCAGTTGTTGAAGTCGCCCACCAGACTTACCGCCTGCGCCTGCGGGGCATAGCAAATGAAATTGACCGGCCGCAGGTTGCGATGGGCACTGTACCGGTGGTGTGTCGTGGATGAAGTACCGCTGTGCATCGAACCAATTACCGTCCTTGTTCTTCCAATTAGCTCGCAGCAATCTGCCACGGCCTCGACCCAATGGCCAGACCCTTTTTCGAACCCGTGGGCAATTGTCAGCACACGGAGACCTGTCCGGCTCTGAACCTCGGGGTCACGGGCCTCCGGGGCAAAGACGGCGCCACGCCGCGCAGACCCGCCACGCACCAACCCACCCCTGGTCCACCTTCAAGGCCACGCAAACCAAGTCTCCCGGGCTTGACCTTCGACGTACCGACGGCCACGGAATTCGCCACCAAATTGTCGCCTCATCCGCCGCCGCAACCTTCTGACCGTCGCTGAGCGTCGCCAGTTTCTCCAACACCGTGTCCAAATGGACCATGCGGGATCATGCGCGACCCGGTCTCCAGCACACGGGCGCAGGCCGGGTGACTGCGAACGGTCCGATGCCCCGAACGGCACCCTCTCCCCCCGTGAGGCATGGGGAAACGCGGCAGCGCCTCATCGCGCCTCGAAGCCGCGCAGCCCGGCCGACCCTCGGAAAAATCCGGGATGTTCCGGTAACTGCTCGCGCGATTCAGCGGGCAGCGGTCTTTCCCGGCAAAACCGGTCCCTGTCAACCGGGGGCTTCAGCACCCCTCCAAAGCCTGCGCAAAATCGGCCACCAGGTCGGCAGGGTCCTCGATGCCGACCGAGACGCGCACCAGGGCTTCGGAGATGCCGGCTTCCCGTCGTTCCTCGGGCGACAGCCGTCGATGCGAAGTCCGAGCGGGCACACAAACCAGACTCTCGACTCCGCCGAGGCTCAGAGCCGGCAGGGCCAGCCGCAGACGCTGAAGGAACATGTCCACGGCCTCGGGCCGACGCAGCTCGAAGGAGAGCATCCCGCCGAATCCCCGCATCTGCCGGGCCGCCACCCGGTGATCCGGGTGATCGGGCAACCCCGGATAATACACGCGGGCCACGGCCGGGTGACCGCAAAGGAACTGCGCCAGCTGCAGACCGTTTTCATTGTGCCGCTCCATGCGGAGGGCCAGCGTTTTCAACCCGCGTTCCAAACGGGCGCACGCTTCGGCATCCAACATCCCGCCGTAGAGCATGGCCACTTCGCGGAGACGTTCGATCTCCGCCCGCGCGCCCACCACCACGCCCGCGTTCACGTCACTGTGCCCGTTGAGGTACTTGGTGGCGCTGTGAACGACCCAGTCGAAGCCCAAAGCCAGAGGGTTCTGATTGATGGGAGTGGCGAAGGTGTTGTCGATGACCGTGCGAATGTTCCTCCGACGGGCCAAAACGGCCACCGCCCCCAGGTCCAGACACCGCAGCGTGGGGTTGGCGGGCGATTCCACATAAATCAGGCGCGTGTTCGGGCGACAGGCCCGTTCGATCTCTTCCACGGTTCGTGCCCGCGACACCTCCACCTGCCAGCGCGGCAGCTCACGGACAACCAGCTCGTGCGTGCCTCCGTAGAGGTCGGTCAGAAAGATGGCGTGGTCCCCCGGTCGAAGACACGTGGCCAGAAGCGTGCTGATGGCGGCCATGCCCGACGAAAACACCAGGGCGGCTTCCCCACCCTCGAGGGCGGCGATTTTGCGGGCCACCACCTGTTGGTTCGGGGTGTTGAAGTAACGGGGATAAACATTCTCGCCCGTCGGATGGGGATACACGTGAGCCGTGGACAGAAACACCGGCGAACAGGCGCCGCCCGTGGCGGCATCGAACCAGGTTCCGGCGTGGACGCACCGGGTGGAGAAACCGGCGCGAGCAAGATCCTGCGGGTTCATGGCTTCGAGGAGGACGGCGAATCGGCCTGCTCCGTTTGGTCCCACGCGTCCCATGCACCAAACTCCGGACAACAAGAACCGCAGAGCGTCACGCAGTCCGGACAAAGGAGGCGATCTCCCCAGGGCTGAGCACCGTAGCAGCCGCACTGATCACAAACCGGGTCCCCCGGCGCCGGGCCGGACACGGACTTCGGCCAAGGACTGGATGGTCGGGATGTCATGGCACGGATCGTCGAGGCGACCGGGACCGCCGGGCCCAACGCGGGCGGACCCTGGGCGGTTGCGCCGGTCCGGAGTCAACCGCATGGGGCGGGAGCATGGAACCGCAACTCAGGTCGCTGAAAAGCGCCGAACCGCCGCTCGGGACACAGTTCCCCATGCGCGAAACGAGAAATTCTCGCAACACAACCGCATGGTTGTGAAGCGGGTCGGAGGCAGCGTACAGCAGGGTAATGCAACCATGCTGTGCAAGTCGCGGCACGATTTGATCTACGCACGGATTCCGCTGAAGCTCCTCCCAATACCGGCGTCGGAACTCCTCCCAGCGGCTCGGATCGTGACCGAACCAGCGACGCAGTTCACGGCTGGGGGCCAGTTCCTTCAGCCAACCCGTCAGAACCAACGCTGCCTTGGAAACCCCGCGGGGCCAGAGTCGATCCACCAGATACCGGGCGCCGTCCGTGGGCTCCGGTGAATCGTACACGCGCTTGAGCTGAATGGTCATGGCGAACGGTGTGCGTTCGAAAGCCGGCGCCCCGGCGGGGGAACCCCCCGAAAGCAACGCACCGCACGTACCGGTTCCGGGCACCCTTGCCCTGGCCGGCATGCAACGCTCGGCAGAACCGGACCCGGATTGGAACGCGCGTCCACCCGGCTCCTTCCCGCCCAGGCACCGGAATCCGAGCGGCTTCGCCCAGGGGAAGCGTGGCACCGCAAGGCAACGGAAAGGTGCCCCTCGGGTGCTCCGCCTCGCCTGCCGCGACCTCGCATTTTCATGTCCGACGCAAGTCAGGGCCCACGCCCCGTCCGCTCGTGTGCTGCCTTGGACCGGCTCGGGCCGGTCACACCGGACAGCGTACACCCTTTGCGCCCTACAGTGGTCGGAAAACGCGCCAAGTCAAATCCCTGCGCATTTGGGGGAACGACGTTTTTAGAATAAGTTCCCGACGTCATGCGCATAAGTCGCTTCTCCGATTACGCAGTTCGAGTCCTGATGTACACGGCTCTCCGTGCCCCGGCCCGGGTGACGGTGGAAGAAGTGGCCGAGACCTTCGGCATCTCCCATCATCATCTGACGAAGGTCGTGCACAAGCTGGGGCGACAAGGATACTTGCGGACGAGCCGGGGGGTCAGGGGCGGGTTTCAGTTGGCGCGTCCGGCCGGCCAAATCCGACTCGGCGAGGTCATCCGGTCGTGTGAGTCCGAAGCCTCCGTGGTTTCCTGCGAAGACCGTGGCGGCCGGCCCTGCCGGCTGGTGCCGAGCTGTGTCCTGAAGCAGGCCCTGGACGAAGCGGCCGGAGCGTTCTACGAGGTGCTCGACCGGTACACGCTGGCCGATCTGACGGCTCGAGGGCCCATCCACCAAATCCTCCTTCCCCGGTAAGCTGCCCGGGCAGCCCGACCGGCTCCCGTAACCATCCCCGGAGCGCCTCAAGGCGACACACCTCCGCGGATCCTCCGTGAACGGCGACCCTGCCGAGTATTGCGGCAGGCCCGGTTCGGGCGCGCTTGTCCGGCCGGTGCGGGGAACGGTCGCAAGTCCAGGCCCCCCGGCGCGGTCCGTCGAGGAAGGCCGCAGCCGGGCCGCGCACGCCCTGTTTTTGTCCTTCGGTAAATTTGGGCTGTTCGGCGCCACAATCCTCGGGCCCTCCCGAGGGAAGTTCCTCAGGGGCGCGTCAGTCGCTGGACCATCCATTGCCGAAAGGCGGGCAGGTCCTTCCAATCGGCGGCCACGCGGATCGGCCGTCCGGCCGTGTCAATGCGGGTGAATCCGTCCTCCGTGACCCGCAAGCCCAGCGTCTCGATTTCACAAAATGCCTCCGAGACCGCCAGGTAAACGGCCACGCAGTCAAACAGGGTGGATGAGCGTTCATCGACATTGGCCGGTGCGAGCTCGCGGCGTTGGGCGGCCCAGATGCGGTAATTCTCGAGAATCGTCCGGGGAATGGGCTGTCGGGAATCACGAACTCGGGCGAAATCTTCCCCGGCCAGGGAGACCAGACCACAGGTGTCGAGCGGTGTCAGCAGGATCTCACGCCAGGGCGCGGCAAAGACCTTTTGGGCGGCGCGGGGATCGCAGCGGACGTTCCATTCGGCATCAGGGGCGGGCTTTCCGCCATAACCCTTGCGCACGCTGCCGTGCATGCCGATGAACCTTGCGCGCGGCGCGATGCCCGGTTCCCGGTCC
>JAOADM010000261.1:4368-4653 GCA_026417315.1 Limisphaera sp. | reverse complement strand
GGCCGGGTTCGATGCCCCCCATCGGGCCGGGACCGGTGCAGCCGCAGGAACCGCGTCCGTGAGAGCTGCGAAGACGCTGCCCCCATGATCCGGATGGGCCGTTTCAACCCCGGCTTGCGGTTCGACTCGGCATGAAGCTGGCGGTGACCACTTTGGTGTTTTGCGTGACGGCGTTGGTGGCGCTGGGCCTGGTGGTCTTGTACAGCTCCACGATGGTGCAGCACGGGGCCGACCAGGTGACCCGGCAGGCGATCTGGTGTGCCCTGGGCCTGACGATCGCGGCGG
>JAOADM010000261.1:0-4358 GCA_026417315.1 Limisphaera sp. | reverse complement strand
GTCAAGTTGTGCGCCCGTCGCGTGAAATCCGTGATGAAAATCGGGTTAGGCAGGAAGTTGATCTGGCGAATTACGTTTCCGCTGAAGCTGAACTGGACGGTATTGACCGCGCTCGGACCGGCGATGAAGGTCCATTTGGCGCTGGTGTTGGTGCCGGGGATCGGGATCCGGGTCAATGGCGCGTCCCGCTGGCTGGGGTTCGGGTCGGTCCGCCTGCAGCCGTCGGAGTTCGCCAAATTGGCACTGATTCTCCTGATCGCGTGGTACGGAGAGCGCCGGGCGCGGCAGCTGATGACCTTGCGCGGCGTGGTGAAACCGGGGTTGGCCGTGGGGGTGATGTTGGGCCTGGTGTTTTTGGAACCGGATGTGGGGACGACGGTTTTGATGGCGGGGCTGGCGCTGGCGTTGTTTCTGGTGGCGGGGGTTTCGTGGCGGCTGGTGCTTCCGGCAGGGTTGGCCGGCGCGGCGGCCGTGGGATGGTACGTCTGGCAGGATCCGGTGCGTGCCCAACGGATCTTTTCGTGGGTGGCGTTGGAGGAGACGAAGCAGGGCACGGGATTCCAACCGTACCAGGCGATGCTGGCGCTGGGATCCGGCGGCTGGACCGGGTTGGGGTTGGGCAACGGCCGACAGAAGATGGGCTTCGTGCCGGAACACCACACGGACTTCATTTTCGCGGTGGTGGGCGAGGAGCTTGGATTGGTCGGCACCCTCTTGGTGTTGTTCCTCTACGTGACGGTGTTGTGGTGCGGGTTGTGGATTGCGCTGCGGGCCAGGGACACGTTCGGCCTGTTGCTGGCCATGGGCGTCACCCTCCTGATCTCCATGCAGGCCATCATCAACATCGGGGTGGTCACAAGCCTGTTTCCGAACAAGGGATTGCCGTTGCCGTTTATCAGTTACGGCGGCTCCAGTCTGGTGGTGATGCTGGCGGCGGTGGGATTGCTGCTGAGCGTGGCGCGCCGTGCACCGGCGCCCCTGCCGCAGAGCCGAAACCCGTTTTTGCCGGACGAAGAAGCCGTACCTGCCGGATCTTGAGAGTCGTGGAGGCCGGGAACAAAGCGACGGTGTACAGGCAGCGAATGCCGGGCGGCAGCGACAGTTCCGCCGTGCCGCCCCTGCGGGTGGGCATTGCCTGCGGGGGCACGGGCGGGCATTTGTTTCCGGGTCTGGCCGTGGCCGAGGTGTTGCGGCAGCGCGGAGCGGAGGTGACGTTGTTCGTTTCGCCGAAGGAGGTGGATCGGCGTGCGGTCCGCGGCGTGCACGGTTGTGCGGTGGAGGTCTTGCCGGTGGCGGCATGGCAGGCGGGCAGTCGCTGGAGGTGCTTGACGGGATGGCTGCGGGCATGGCGTCGCGTGCGGCGTCTGTGTCGGGCCGGGGAAGCGTGGGTGGTTTTGGGCATGGGGGGATTCAGCTCGGTGCCGGTGTTGGGGGCGGCTCGGCGCGCGGGGCATCCGGTGTTTTTGCACGAGTCGAACGCGGTGCCGGGTCGGGCGAATCGCTGGTTGGTGCGCTGGGTGGACCGGGCGTTTGTGGGATTCGAGTGTGCGGCGAAAGCGTGGCCGGGCCGGCCGGTGGAGTGTACCGGCACGCCGGTGCGGTCGAGTTTTGCGGAGGCCGGCAGACTGGATGCGATCCGGCGGGCGGACGAGCAGCGGCGCGTGCGGTTGGAATTGGGGCTCGAGGCGGAGGCGCCGACCGTGCTGGTGGTGGGGGGCAGTCAGGGAGCGCGCGGTTTGAACGAAGCGGTGTTGCAAGCGTTGCCGCAGTGGCAGAGGACACGCGCGCCGGTGCAGTGGATCCATGTGACGGGGCAGGAGGATGAGAGTCGCGTCCGTGCGGCTTATGCGGCGCAAAAGGTGCGGGCAGTGGTGATGCCGTTTTCGGAGGCGATGGCGGAGCTGATGCTGGCGGCGACGGTGGTGTTGAGCCGGGCCGGGGCGTCGTTTCTGGCCGAGTTGGCGGCGGTGGGCGTGCCGGTGCTGTTGGTGCCGTTCCCGGCGGCGACGGATGATCATCAATGGCACAACGCGCGTTGCCTTGCAGACTCCGGCGCGGCCCGGGTGTTGCGGCAGTCCGAGGCCACGCCGGAGCGTCTGATCCGCGAATTGGGCGAGTTGCTCGACGGGGACGAGGTGCGGCGAGCGATGGTGACGGCGCAGCGACGCTGGCATCGACCCGAGGCTGCGGCGCGGATTGCAGAGGCCCTTTGGGAAGCCGGGCAACAGCGGGTCGCGGAGGTGCGGCCGCGTGTGTGCTGCGGCCCAACGGTGGCGGCAATCCATGGCTGAGTGTGAGTACGGCACAGAGCTCATGAATCCGGCGGAGGCCAGTGGGAGCATCGGAACGGCAACGGAAAAGGCCCGGCCGCCGATGTTCGAGTCGCGGCTCCGGGAGGGGCTGTCGGCTGAAGCGCGGCTGTTCCGGGATGAACCGATGGCGCGGCGGACCACTTGGAGGGTGGGGGGGCCGGCAGACTGGTTGGTGGAGCCGGCCCAGGAAGCGGATCTGGCCTGGGTGGTGCGGGTCTGTCGGGAGGAAAGGGTGCCCCTGTTGGTGCTGGGACGCGGTTCGAACCTGCTGGTGACCGACGCCGGGTTTCGTGGGGTGGTGGTGGCCCTGGCACATCCGCTCTGGCAGCGCGTGGAGGTCGTGGGGGATCGGATCCGCAGCGGGGCGGGCGCGCGCTTGAAGGCGGTGGCTTGTGTGGCGCGGGATGCGGGTCTGAGCGGGTTGGAGTTTCTGGAGGGGATCCCCGGCAGTGTGGGCGGCGCGCTGCGCATGAATGCGGGGGCCATGGGCAGTTGCACGTTCGACGTGGTGGAGCTGGTGCGGTTCATGACGATGGACGGGCAGGTCGAAGAACGGCCTGCCCGGGAGATGGGGGCCCGGTATCGGGGCTGCGACGGGTTGCGGGAGCGGATTGCGTTGGGGGCGGTGTTCCGAGGGCGACCGGCCGCACGGGAGGAGATTCAGGAGCGGATGCGCCAGTACAGTGAACGCCGCTGGGCAACGCAACCGGCGGCTCCGAGCGCGGGGTGTGTGTTCAAGAATCCCGAGGGTTTGGCGGCGGGTCGATTGCTGGATGAGTTGGGTTGCAAGGGTTGGCGGGAGGGAGGCGCGCGGGTCAGCGAGGAACACGCAAATTTCATCGTGACGGAGCCGGGTGCGACCGCATCCGACGTGCTCCGTTTGATGGCGCGCCTCCGGTCGCACGTGCAGGTGGAGCGCGGCGTCAATTTGGAACCCGAGGTGCAGATTGTGGGCGAGGGAGCCGAGGCATGGGTATGCTGGAAAGGCGACTGACGGTCACGGTCATGTTGGGGGGGCCCTCGGCGGAGCGCGAGGTTTCGCTGCGCTCCGGGGCCGGTGTGGCGGCGGCCTTGCGGTCCCTGGGACACCGTGTGTTCGAGGTGGATCCGGTGGAGCCGGGTTGGCGTCTGCCCGAGGGCACGGACGTCGTGTTTTTGGCGTTGCACGGCGCGTATGGCGAAGACGGCACGGTGCAATCGGTGCTGGAGCGGATGGGGGTTCCCTACACGGGCTGCGATGCCGAGGCCAGTCGGATCGGGTTCGACAAGGTCTTGAGCAAGGAACGGTTTGTGGCGGCCGGCGTGCCGACGGCCCGGTATGTGGGGGGGGATCGGCCGGATGCGCCGTGGCCGGACGGGTGGGAACCGCCGCTGATTGTGAAGCCGGCCCGTCAGGGCTCCAGTTTGGGATTGCAGTGTGTGGAGCGGCGCGGGGACTGGGCAGCGGCGCTGGCGGCGGCCTGGCAGTATGACAGCCGGTTGTTGGTGGAGGAACGGATTGTCGGACGCGAGGTCACCGTGGGACTCTTGGGGGAGGAGATTCTCCCGATCAGCGAGGTGCGGGTGCGGTCGGGGTTGTACGATTACCAGACGAAATACACGCCGGGGGCGGCGGAGTATCTGTGCCCGGCCCCGTTCGACGAGGCCACGGCGGAACGGATCCGTGCGGCGGCCCGCGCTGCGTTCGAGGCGATCGGCGGGCGCGATTACGGTCGGGTGGACATGATGGTCCGTCCGGATGGTTCGCCGGTGGTGCTGGAGGTGAACACGCTGCCGGGGATGACGCCGACCAGTGCGTTGCCGCGTGCGGCGCGCGCGGCCGGCATCTCGTACGAGGAGTTGTGCGAACGGATGGTGGCGCTGGCCTGGCGCCGCGCCCACGGGCCGGCGCCGGTCGGACTGGAGCGGAGGCACTGACATGTGGAGCTGGCGCCCCAAAGCACGGAATCGTCGACTGGGCCGCGAACACCTCTTGGACGTGAAATTGCGGTCCAGTGTGGTTCGAGCCGCGCGCGCGCGCTTGGTGGCCGGATTACTGGCCGGGGC
>JAOADM010000025.1 GCA_026417315.1 Limisphaera sp. | reverse complement strand
GACTTGCCGATGCCCTTGGCCTGGCGGGCTTTCTCCAGCTCCGGCAGGAGGCGGTCGCGCAGTTGAAAGAGGGCGTCCCAGGCTTCGACTTCGGCCGGCGAGCGGTGCAGCGGGCTGGGTTGCCAGATTTGTTCGTGGACGCTGCCGGGCGGTCGGCCGGGGATTTGTTCCCAGGCTTCGTCGGCGGTGAAGGCCAGGATGGGCGCCAGCATGCGGCAGAGGCCCTGGACGAGGCGCCACAGTGCGGTTTGGGTGGAGCGGCGTCGGGGGGCGTCGGCAGCCTCGGTGTAGAGGCGGTCTTTGATGATGTCGTGATAGATGGCGGAGAGTTCGACGGCGACGAACTGGCTGACTTTCTGGTACACGACGTGGAACTCGTAGCGGTCGTAGGCGGCGAGGACCTCGGCTTCGAGTTTGGCGAAGGCGTCAAGGATCCACCGGTCCAGGCCCGTCAGTGCCTCGTCGGGAACGGCATGACGGGCGGGGTCGAAGTCATAAAGGTTGGAGAGCTGGTAGCGCAGGGCGTTGCGGAGGACGCGATACGTCTCGGCCACCTTGGCGAGGCGATCCTCGCTGACGACGATGTCACTGCGGAAGTCCTGGGAAGCGACCCAGAGCCGGACGATGTCGGCGCCCCATTTTTGGACGTAAGCCTCGGCGGTTTGGGGTTTCTCGTAGCCGCCCTGCGACTGCCGGCTTTTGGAAATCTTCTCCCGGTCGGCGTCCACCATGAAGCCGTGGGTGAGGACGGTGCGATAGGGGGCGGCACCCTGGGCGGCCAGGGAGAGCAGCAGGGAGGACTGGAACCAGCCGCGATGTTGGTCCGAGCCTTCGAGGTACAGATCGCATTGGAAGGGCAGGGGATGCCCGCGCAACTCGGGCCGCCGGGCAATGACCGCGCGGGAAGAGCTGCCGGAGTCGATCCAGACATCGAGCGTGTCGGTGGACTTGGCCACCGGGTCCGGCCCGGTCCAATGGGCGGGCCGGACCCGCGCCCAGAGTTCGGCGGCGGTTTGTTCGAACCAGATGTTGGAGCCGTGCGTCTCCACCAGGCGGGCGGTGTTGCGGACAATGGCGGGATCGAGGATGGGCCGGCCCTCGGCATCGAAGAAAGCCGGGATGGGCACGCCCCAGGCGCGTTGTCGGCTGATGCACCAATCGGGTCGGGCCTTGACGGCGGCGGCGATGCGGGTTTTGCCCCAGTCGGGGATCCACGTGACCTTTTCGATTTCGGCGAGGGCGCGCTCGCGGAAGGTGGGGGTACCGGGCGGGCTGCCCGGCGGCACGTGGTCCAGGCGGATGAACCACTGGTGCATGGCGCGGAAGATGACGGGGGTTTTACTGCGCCAGCAGTGCGGGTAGCTGTGTCGGTAGTTTTCCTCGTGAAGGAGGAGCTTGCGCACGCGCAGTTCATGTAACACCGCCTCGTTGGCCTCGCTGCGGCCGTGTTTTTCCAAGATGGACTTTCCGATGAGCGCCGCCGGCATTTGGGCCTCGCGGGGCAGGTCGTCCGTCCAGGTGAACCGCCCGTCGTCGTCCACCGGCGAATAGATGGGCAGTCCGTGTTCCAGGCCGAGCAGATAGTCTTCCAAACCGTGGCCGGGCGCGATGTGCACGAAACCGGTGCCGGTGACGTTGTCCACGAAGCTGTCGCCGGGGAACAATCGCCCCGTGCGCTGACAGAACGGGTGCTGGTACTCGACGTGTTGGAGGTGGCCACCGTCGAGATGGCGAACGATTTGGAAATCCGTCCAGCCGCACTTGGAGGCCACGGTATTCACCAGCATGGCGGACAGGATGTAATCCTCCTGGCCCACGCGGACGACCGCGTAGCTGAAAGTGGAGTTGTAAGCGACGGCGAGGTTGGCCGGCAGGGTCCAAGGGGTGGTGGTCCAGATCAGCAGATAGACGCCCGGCCGCCCGACGACGGGGAATTTGACATAGACGCTCTGGCTGACATGGTCCTGGTATTCGACCTCGGCTTCCGCCAGGGCCGTGCGGCACGGGATGCTCCAGTACACCGGCTTTTTGCCGCGATAAACCATGCCTTGTTCGACCAGATCCGCAAAAAGACGCAGTTCTTCGGCTTCGTAAGCGGGATCCAGCGTCAGGTAGGGGTTTTCCCAGTCACCCAGTACGCCCAGGCGCTGGAACTGTTGGCGCTGCAGTTCGACAAATCGGCGGGCATACGCTTCGCAGGCGCGCCGGATTTCGGCGGGATCCGTCGCGGGGGCCGAGGACGTGCGGCGTTCCTGGACGACTTTGAACTCGATGGGCAGGCCCTGGCAGTCCCCGCCGGGGACCTAGGGCGCCCGGTAGCCGCGCAGCGTTTTGTATTTCAGGATGAAATCCTTGAGGATCTTGTTGAGCGCGGTGCCGATGTGGACATCGCCATTGGCGAAGGGTGGCCCGTCGTGCAGAACAAACGCCGGCGCCTGGGCGCGCGCGGCCTGGATGCGTTCGTACAGGCGCGCGGCCTGCCACTGTTTGAGCCGCTCCGGTTCCCGGACCACCAGATCCGCCTTCATCGGGAACTCGGTGCGCGGCAAATTGAGCGTGTTTTTGTAATCCATGCGTCGGACTCCCAGCGTGGGTCGGACGCTATCAAGCGGGGACGGCGAGTGTCAATGAGGCGGTCCGCCGGCCAAGGTCCGTCTGCGCGAAACGCTGCGGCCGGGCAGAAGTGTGAGCCGAGCCGAGGCCGGTTGCGCCGGAGGCCGGGGTTGGTGGGTTCCTTGAGGCGCACCGGAGTGTTGCCGATCGGCTCCCAACCCGGGGTTCCGCGGAGGACTTTCGTCTCTTCACAGTGCCTGCAAGGGCTGGACCCGGCTGCCGGCAGGCCATGCTCCGGGCCCGGAGGCCCGGCCGCGGTCCCCGGGTGTCCGCAGCAACCGGGCCGAAGCCGGTCGAGCTTGAGTCGGAATTCGGAGGGGCTTCGGTGTTCGGGCAGGGTTTGTGGCGCCGGCGATTGGACCGGGCTGCGTTGGAAATTGTTCGTGCGCGGCCGGGGCCGCGCCTCTAAGCTCGGGCCGCCATAGCATGGGAGAGTTACTCATCCAACCGTTTGCCGCGGTGCGGCCGCGGCCGGAGCTGGCGGCACGCATTTGTGCCCCGCCGTATGACGTGGTGTCTACCGAGGAGGCCCGGCGCATGGCCTCGGACAATCCGCTGTGCTTCCTGCGCGTAAGCCGACCCGAGATCGAGTTTCCGCCGGAGACGGATCCCTACCGACCGGAGGTGTATGCGCGGGGCAGGGCTCGATTCGAGGAGTTGCTGCGCACGGGGGCGCTGTACCGGGAGAAACGTCCGGCCTTTTACGTGTATCGCCTCAGCACGGGCGGCCACACGCAAATCGGCCTTGTGGCGGTGGCCAGTTGCGCGGCGTATTTGCGGGGCGACATCCGCCGGCATGAACTGACCCGGCCGGAGAAAGAGGAGGATCGGGTGCGGCACATCGAGGCGCTCCAGGCGCAGACCGGTCCGGCCTATTTGATTTATCAGGCGCAGCCGGCGCTGGATGAGTTCCTGGCCCGGCGCACCGAACCGCCTCCCGAGGTGGATTTCGTGGCCGACGACGGCGTCCGGCACTCGACCTGGACGCTGGGCGATGAAGGAGGCATGGCCCGGGTGTCGGAGCTGTTCGCGGCGGTAAGGCGTTTGTACATTGCAGACGGGCACCACCGCACCGCCGCGGCGGCGCGCGTGTTCCAGCAACGGGGCGGGACCGGGGGCAGCAGCCATTTCCTTGCCGTGCTGTTCCCGCACGATCAACTGCGGATCCTGCCCTATCACCGGCTGGTTCGGGATTTGAACGGGTTGACGCCGGAGGCATTTCTGGAGCGGCTGCGGAGCGTGGGCGAGTTGGGTCCCGGCGACGGTCGACCACCGCGGCCGCATCTGGTGGACGTGTTCGTGGAGGGACGCTGGCACCGGTTGCAGTTTCGCAACGTGCCGGACCCGGCGCAGGACCCGCTGGGAAGTTTGGATGTGAGTTTGTTGCAGGAGCGGGTGTTGCGACCGCTGCTGGGGGTGGAGGATCCGCGCACCAGTCCGCGACTGGAATTCGTGGGGGGGATTCACGGGCCCGAACGGCTCGAGGGTGCGGTGCGGCTCGGGCAGGCCGCATGCGCCTTTGCCATGCACCCGACCCGGATGGAGGCGTTGCTGGCGATCGCGGATCGCGGCGAGATCCTGCCCCCCAAGAGCACGTGGTTCGAGCCCAAGCTGCGGGACGGGCTTTTCTGTCATCTGCTGTGAGCGCCGGCCTGTGAAACGAGTGCCGCTGACGCGATACGCATGGCTGTCGGTGGGCGCGGCGGTGGCGACCATTCTGCTGAAAACCGCGGCGTACCTGATCACCGGCTCGGTGGGGCTGTTGTCGGACACGGTGGAGTCGGGTGTGAACCTGATCGGCGGGGTGATGGCACTGGCGATGTTGGCGGTGGCCTCCCGACCGGCGGACGAGGATCATGCCTACGGCCATCACAAGGCAGAGTATTTTTCGAGCGGTCTGGAGGGCGGGCTGATCCTGCTGGCGGCGTTTGGGATCGGGGTTGCGGCGGTCCACCGATTGATTTGGCCGCAACCGTTGGAGGCGGTGGGGATGGGCCTGACCGTGGCCGGGTTGGCCGCGTTGATCAATCTGGCGGTTGCGGTGGTGTTGCTGCGGGTGGGCCGGCGACATCACAGCATCACGCTGGAGGCCAACGCGCATCATTTGCTGACGGACGTGTGGACGTCGGCGGGCGTGATCGCCGGGGTGGGGTTGGTGGGCTGGACCGGGTGGCGCTGGCTGGATCCGGTGGTGGCCCTGGCGGTCGCGGGCAACATCCTGGTGACGGGCATCGGCATTGTGCGACGGTCCGTGTCCGGGCTGATGGACACGGCCCTGGGCAGTCAGGACGTCGCCGCGGTGCGCTCCATTCTGGAGCGGTACAAGGCCGCCGAAGGGGTGGACTACCATGCGTTACGGACGCGGCAAGCCGGGGCGCGGAAGTTTGTTTCCGTGCATGTGCTGGTGCCGGGCCATTGGACGGTGAACCAGGGGCACGCGCTGCTGGAGCGATTGGAAGCCGAGATTCGACAGATGCTGCCCGAGAGCACCGTGTTCACTCATCTGGAATCGCTGGACGATCCCAGTTCGTGGGAGGACCAGGAACTCGACCGGTCGCAGGCGCGACCTACCTCGGGGCCCGGGTCCGGCTCGGGCGGGCTTTGAAGGGTTCTCGAGGGCGGGGCCGGTCTCGGCCGGGGACGCGAGGGCGCGTGCCAGGCGGAAGCGGCTCAAAGGTCTTTGCGCGGGAAGAGCACTTCCGGCTGCCCGACGACGTGTCCGGCGCGCAGCCCGCCCCATGCCGCCTCGGCAAATCGGGACGGTTCGCCCGGCAAACCCAACTGAGCGTAGATGCGGGCGGCCGTGGTCGGCAGGTAGGGCCAGAGGAGGACCGCCAGGACACGGCACGTCTCGGCGAGGTTGTACAGGATTTGATCCAGGCGGGAGGCCTGGGCCGGGTCTTTGGCCAGTTTGAACGGGGCGGTGTGGTCCACGTACTGGTTGGCCCGGGTGACGAGCGTCCAGATGCTCACCAGGCCGGCCTGGAGGCGATTTTGTTCGAGGCAGGAACGGACTTCGCTGGTGACGCGTTGGGCATCCGGCGCCAGTTCGTCGTGAGGGGCCGGCACGACGCCCTGCCGATAGCGCCGCAACATGGAGAGGGATCGGTTGACGAGATTGCCCAGCCCGTTGGCCAGCTCGGCGGAATACCGGGCCCGGAAGCTGGCGTCGGTCCAGTTGCCGTCTGGTCCGATGTCGAGTTCCCGCAACACGTAATACCGGAAGGCGTCCAATCCCCACTCGTCGATGACGGCGACCGGATCGACGACGTTGCCAGTGGTTTTGCTCATTTTCTGGCCATCCTTTTGCCACCAGCCGTGGACGAGAACCTGGCGGGGAGGTTCGATGCCGGCGGCGTGCAGCATGATCGGCCAGTAAATGGCGTGAAAGCGGACGATGTCCTTGCCGATGACGTGGATGTCGGCGGGCCACAGCCGCAGTCCCGGGGCGGGTTCGGCTGCCGGCTGATAATACCCGGCCAGCGCCGCCCGGGCTTCCGGGTCGCCCCACGCCACGGGAATGCTGAAGTAGTTGGTCAACGCGTCGAACCAGACGTAGTTGACGTAGTCCGGGTCGAAGGGCAGCGGGATGCCCCAGCTCAGCCGGGCGGCAGGGCGGCTGATGCAAAGGTCTTCCAGGGGCTGGGACTGCAAGAAGCTGAGGACCTCGTTGCGCCGGGTTTCTGGATGAACGAACTCGGGATGCTCCTGAATGTAGCCGATGAGCCAGTGTTGGTACTTCGACATGCGGAAGTACCAGTTTTCCTCGACCAGCTCGGTCACCTCGCCCCACATCGGGTCGAAAGTGCCGTCCGGGCGCCGGTCCTTTTCCGTAAGGAAGGTTTCCTCCTTCCACGAGTACCAGCCGCGGTAGGGGGCTTTGTAGAGTTCACCCCGGTCGTAAAGTTTTTGCAGCAGGGCCTGCACGACGGCCTTGTGGCGGGGCTGGGTGGTCCGCACGAAGTCGTCGTTCGAAATGCCCAGCTTGTGTACGAAGGTGATCCACTGCCGGGCCAGCTCGTCGCAATATGCCTGCGGTGCCTTGCCCTCTGCTTGAGCGGCCTGCTGCACTTTTTGGCCATGTTCGTCCAGGCCGGTGAGGAAAAAGACCTCCTGCCCGAGGCTGCGGCGTGCGCGCGCAATGACGTCGGCCACGACTTTTTCATAGGCATGCCCGAGATGAGGCTGCCCGTTGACGTAATCGATGGCCGTGGTGATGTAGAACCGCTTGCTCATCTGCGGCGCAGTGTGTCGCAGGTCGACTGGATTGGCAACGGTGGGGCGCGGTCTGGTCGGGCCGGAAGCAGTGCGTGCGAGCCCCGGGTCGCAATGGAAAAGGTTTCGGCAATTGCCGGCTAGGGGTTGGGTTCCTGCTTGAGCTGCTGCTGCTCCAACCAGGCCACGGTCCGGCCCGGAGACCGCCAGGGCGCCGGATCCTCGGCGGTGACCACGAGGGTGAGTGGATGCTGTAGGCCGGGAAATCGACCTGCATGCAGGGCTTCCAAAGCGGCGAGCCACCAGCCCGCGTGTCGCCGGTCCAAACCCTGCAGCGGGCAATCCACCAGCAACAAGCGGGGCTGCAGCATCAATGCGCGCGCGAGACCGGCACGCCGCTGCCATGCGCGCGGCAAGGCTGTGGAACGCCGGTGGGCCCACGGACGCAGCTCGGTCGCGTCCAGCATGTTCGCCACTGCCCGGGCGATTTCTGCGTCCGAACCGATGCCGTGGTAGGCCAGGGGCAGGGCGAGGTTCTCGAACACGGTCAGTTCCGACAGCAATCGACCGTCTTCAAACACCAGGCCGAGGCGCCTTCGCAGAGTCAGCCGGGCCGACTCGGTTTGGGGAGCGGGTTGCCCAAACCACTGGATGCGACCTGCGCGTGCCGGCAGCAGACCGGCAGCCGTCAGGAGAAAGTCCGTGCGCCCGCTGCCTTGAAATCCCGCCACGATCCAAAAATCGCCCTCCGACACCCGCCAGTGCACATGCCGGAGCACCACGCGGTGCGGATCGTGAAAACAACCGACCTCCACATCGTCCATTTGCAGCAGGACCTGCCCGGTGGCGGGTTCGTCATTCATGCGCCGACCAGATAGACCACGAGGAACAGGGCATCCCACAACACGCAGCCCACCAGTGCCTGGCCCATGGCACGGACGGTGGCCGGGGCCACATCGTCGAGCCGCAGGGGCCGCGCCAGGCCGTGATAACAGGTCACCACCGCGAGTACCGTCCCGAAGCCCGCGGTTTTCAGAGCCAGCACCACGAAGTCCAACCAGCGCAACGAAGCGGCCAGTTGGCGAAAATACTCGCCGGGTGTCAGCGGCACATCCTGAAGGAAGGCCCACAGGTAGCCGCTGAGGATCGTGCCCAGAAGCAGGTACACCGTGAGTGCCAGGACGGACAGCGCCAAGCCCACGACACGAGGCACGACCAGGTAATGCACGGGATCGATGCCCAGTGCCTCCAATGCTTCCACCTCGCCCAGCGCTCGCGCGGTGCCCAGCTCCACCACCAGGGCCGTGCCCACCCGGGTCAGGACCACGATCGCGGTCAGCAACGGTCCCAACTCGCGCACCATGACCAACACCATCACGCTGCCCAGGTAGTCGATGGCGCCCAGTCGAGACAGCCAGGCGACCGTCTGACCGATGACCAGAAAGCCGAGGGCCAGGGCGAGGAACAGAAACAGCGGCAGCAGCTTCACGCCCGCGCGGACCACCTGCTGCCGCACCAGGCGCCCCACCAGGGCCGGAGCCCGTCCGCCCCTGGTCCAGAGCACGCCCAGCGTGATGAGCGCGAACGCCAGCAAACCGCGCGCGGTCCGGGCCGCCCGGATCAGTGGGCGGCCGAGCACAACTACCCAGGAGGAACCTTCGAAAGCGCTGCGGCCGGAAGGCTGCGGCGGCACGGGATCCATGGTTTCGCTGACCGTCACGCCTTTGCAGCCTACGATCCGCCGCAGCGGCAGCAAGTGTATTGGGGCCCTTGACGCCCGGCACCCGCCGGCGTAGTGTACCGCAGTGGTTCACTTTCGGGCCGCAGACTCCACCCGGTCCGGACCGGCGCGCGGGTCACCCGAAATGCCAGGGATTGGGTCGCCATGAAAACAACCCGCATCCTGCTGGTGCTCTGGTCGGTGGCAGAAGGTTTCCTGGCGGGAAGCCTTTCCGGACAAGAACCCATCGCCGGCCCGATTCATCAAACCCTGCTCCCTGCCAGCCGCCTAGTGGATCGTTGCGACATTTGTGGCCGACCCGAAATCCCGCTGCCGCTGCGCGGGCGGTTTCGGGTGCGATTCGTGGAGGCCAACCCGATCCAGGTCGTGTATGCATGGGAAGCCATCGACTGGACGGCCGGCGGGGTGGGCCTGCCCCTTTATCGTGTGCGGGGTCAGGGGGTGCAGCGGTGGTTCGGGGAGCTGGCGGTGTTTCAGGAGGTGGTGCTGGGGTTGACCATAGAAACCGCTCAGGGAGTTCGGGAGGCCTGGTTCACGAACCTTTCGCCGGTGGTGGAACGGCGCTGGCCCGTTCTTCGCGTCCCGTTGCTGCAAACGAACGGAACGTTCATTCAAACGTTCGAGTTGCTGGTGGAGGCCGCCCCGGTCCGGGATTTGTGGTTTTCCACGGTGCACGGCTTTACGCCCGGTTCCGGCACGGGGACGGCCGAGCCGCGTCGTGAAGGCGATCTGGTGTCGTGGGAGGGCCGGGTGGTTCGGTCCCAATGGGAGCTGCTGGGACGGCTGGGCATGATGCCGCCGCCGCCGGAACTGGGCCTGGACGCGGTGGACGTGCTGCCGGGTGGGGAAGTGGTGTTTTCGGTGCGGGCCCGCGCGTGGAGCGAATCCCTCGGCCAATGGTTGCGCGAGGGCGATCTGTTGTCCGAGCGGGGTCGGGTCGTGCAAGCGGTGGAGAGATTGCTGGCTGCGTTCGAGCCGGAAGGGTCTGTGGAGGAGGTGAACGTGGACGCCCTGGTGGTCCGGCCGGACGGGGAGCTTTGGTTTTCGATCGACCGCGAAGTGACCTCGGCCAGGCTGCGTCGCATACTTCGCCGCGGCGACCTGCTCTCGAGCGCCGGCCGCGTAGTCCACAGCTTTCCCGAGCTTCTGTCGCCCTTTGAACCTGCCGATCCCGCGCAGGACCCCGGGTTGGATGCCCTCTACGTGTGGCCGCACGGCGAAATCTGGTTTTCGGTCGAGGACTTCTTCCAAGACAAGCAGGGCAACCGGTACGGTGCGGGCGACCTGCTGAGCGACCAGGGGTGGGTGGTCGCGCACAATCGAGATTTACTGGCCGCGTTTCAGCCCCTGGAGGATCTGGCTGACTTCGGCCTGGACGCGCTCCAGATCGTCTCGGACACGGACCCGGTCTGGTCTGCGGTGACCATGGAACCGCGGTTGCAGCTGTGGCGTCCGCCCGGCACATCGCATCTGCAGTTCGACTGGACGGGCAACGGGCGGTTCTACCAGTTGGAACGCGCCCTCACTCTCGAGGGACCGTGGCAGCCGTGGGGCCCGGTGTATCTGGAGCCACCGGCAGTGGACACGAACGCCGTGCAACGCGACCCGGGCGCTTTCTATCGGCTGCGACAGTGGTAACCCCTGCGCTGCGCATCGAGCCCGGTCGCCCGCTCGCTCCTCATGGTGCCACCAAGCGGAAGAAGACGGAGGGCGCGGTCGGGTCCAGCGGAATGATCACGCCACTGGCCGGTGCGCCGGGATAGTCCATCCACTCCGTCCCCAGCCCCACGTTCAACGCGTTGGTTTGGACCTGCAACCGGTAGGTTCCGGTCCAGTACAGTTGCAGTGCCCCGGGGATCCGCACGAATTCCAGACGCGGCATTTCGCCCACGCTCACCACGCCCACGGTGCCGTCCACCGTCAACTGGCTCAGGTCCCACGCCAGGCCGGGCCCTGGCGCAGCGGGTTCCACCGCGTCGAAGGCTCCGTAATAAGTGCCGGGGGCATCGAACAGTTTCCAGCGTTGCCCGGGGGCGAACGCACCGGCCACTTTGATCACCCGCAGCGTGCCGCCGTAGGTGACCGCCCACAAACCCGTTACGAGGTCGCACGCGCCGGTGGCGGCATCCACCTCCACCGCGGTGACACTCCCCGGCCCGAGGGTGAGGGTGTGGGCCACGGTGAGAGTGCCGAGCCCGGCGCCCGGGGCGAGCGTGCCGCCGCTTTGGATGTCCACCGGTCCGTTCAACGTCCCCGTGCCCGATAACGTGCCGCCCGCGACGGTGACCGGCGTCGAGCCGAGAGAGCCATCCACTTGGAGCACGCCGGCTTCGATCCGCGTCGGGCCGGTGTAGGTGCTGGCACCGGTCAGGCGCAGCGTGCCCGGGCCCACCTTGGTCAACGCCGCCAGGCGCGAAGCGGCGGCATCGGCGATGGTCCCTTCGAACGTGGTGAAGGTCTCCGTTTCTTTGGAGCCGATGGTCCACGTCAGCGTGCCACTGCCGCTCCCCTGGCCCAGCACCTGGGTGGAGGGGCCTCCTCGCAGAGCTCCGACATACATTGTGCCGGCGTTGCGCGCCTGCAAGGTGGCGCTGCCCTGCCCCAAGTCCACGGTCGCGTTCGGACAACCCAGTGTCGTGTTGCCGCCGCCGCTGTTGAACCGGAAGGTGCCCGCGCTGTCTCCCAGAGCGAAGGTGGCGGTGAAATTGGTCAGATCACCGTTGAACGTCAGGACCGTACCGGCGGCGATGCTGACGTCGAGCGTGTTTGAGCCCGTCACCGGACCGTTGATGCGATTGTTGGCGCTGCCCATGACCAGCCGACTGCGCGCGGCCACATGCAGCGGGTTGAGCAGGTCATTGTCGCTGGGCAGGGTCAACGCCAGGGTGCCTCCGGCCAGCTCGATTCGATTCGTGCCGGCAGCACCGGGGACCTGGAGGCGCAACGTGCCCTCTCGAAGGAGCGTGGGCCCCACGTAGGTATTGGGAGAGGACAACGTCAACGTGCCTTGACCGGCCTTCGTCAACCCGCCCGGTCCCGTGAGCAATCCCTGCCAGGTCAGTGTGGTGGATTCGGACGCCACTGCGATCGTGCCCCCGGGTTCGTGCAGCCACGCGCCGCGGTCCACCGTCACCGACGGGCCCGTGTAGCGAAGCGTTCCGCCGGCGAACTGCAGGTGAAGGGGATCCGCGGTGGCCGCGCCCACGCCGCTGGGCATTCCGCCGGGGGTCAGAATCGGCGTCTCGAGCACACCGCCGGCCAGCCAGGTGATGCCGGTGTAGGTGTTGGTGGTTTCGACGACGAGCGTGCCGTGGTTGGTTTTCAAAAGCGCCATCGCTCCGCCCATGCCTCCCGGCCCGGTGAAGCGATAATCGCCCACGCTGTCCACGCGTACTTCGCCCGGCTGGACCGGTTCGGGAATCTGCACCGGTCCCTGACCGGTGCCGCGATCGTCGAACAGCACGCGGTCCCCTGGCACAAACGAATCCAGCGATTGAAGTGCCAGATTGAGCCAGTTGGTTCGACCGAGAGTGTCCCACACATTGGCCTGTGCGTTGCCCACCCACACCAGCGAGGTCGGCGCTCGCACCGCCTGGGTGATCACCAGGTACAGCCCCCTGGCCGTGGTCGTGTTGTTACTGAGCACGCCCGTCAAACCGGAGAGTCGGATCGCCGACAGATCCCCCGCCAGCGTTCCCGTGTAGCGGATCAGCGGGTGCACGCTGCCAGCCGGCCCGCCGCCGGAAAGCACGAGGGTGACCGCGCCGGCCACGATCAGATCGCCCTCGACCTCCACGCGATCGCCGTCGGGGGCGTTGGGATCCCGGGCCAAAACCAGCTCGCAGATGGCGCCCTCCCCGAGGGTGAGCGAACCGTTCACAACCAAGGGGCCGCCTCGATTCGTCAGGCCGGGCGCCAGGATGCCGCCGTTCTGCAGGGTCAATCCACCCTCCACCCGGCCCAGCCCGCTCAACGTCCGCGTCCCCGCCCAGGTGAATCCCGGCACCGGGGTTACGTCCAGCACCGCCCCCTCGGACAGCTCCAAAGCCGGCGTGTTCTGAAGCGCCTCCGGGTGCCCGATCCGCAGTCGCCCTTCCCGAACGAACGTTCGGCCCGTGTAAGGCGCCGGCCCGTTCAGCACGAGCACTCCCGAGCCCGTCTTGAGCAGGCCGCCGCTGCCGCCCAGTGTGCCCCCGATGGTGATGCTTCGGGGCTGTCCGACGGGATCCGCCGTGTGAAACGTCGTGGCGCCCCCGGCCAGCGTCGCATCTGCCCCGATCTCGTAATCCGCCAGAGCCCCCAAGAGGCCGCCGGCCAGGTACACCCGATAGGACGTGTTGGCCACGCCCACGTGGGCCTGCAGTCCGCCGCTGCCCAGGTACAGTGCGCCCGGATTGGAGAGGGCCAGCGTCGCGTGCGCGTTTTGCAAGGTGGCGTCGCGGATGAGCGTGAGTTTTTCCGCCAGCACCTGACCACCGCTGATTTCCAGAGTGGCCCCGATGACGCTGTCGCCGGCGACGCCCGTGTTGGACTGGTTCCCCACCACAATGCCGTCCGGGCCGGTGCTGACGACGGTGCCGCCGCGGACCTGGAACCGGATGCGACGATCGCCGCTGGTGGCGCCATTGGTGCGATCGCCGATCGTGAAGAGGCCCGTGTTCGTCAGGGCGCCGCCGTAGATCGTGGCGTAAGCGCGCGAATTGTGCGTGCCCACGCGCAAACTGGTGGCCACCACGTTGCCGTTGCTGATCAAGAGCCCACCGACCGGTGTGGTTCGAGAGATGCTGAAATCGCCCAGGAACACCTCCCCTCCGTCGATCAGCCAGGGCCGTTCCTGGTCATTGGAACCTTCGTAAATGCCCCCGCCGGCCCGGAGCTCCAGTCGCCCGCCCTGGTGCAGGAACCGACTGAACCGGCCCCGAAGCAGCACGGGGATCTCCGTCACAAGGTGTCCGCCACGGTTGGTTACACCCGCGCCGTTGTTGTTGCCGTTGACCCCGATGTTGAGCACGGCCGTGCCGGACGGATGGTTCGTGAGAAACACCGCGCCGCCGTCGAGGGACAAGCTGCTGTCGGTACTGAAGGCCAGGGTCCCTCCGTTGGTCACCACCAGGACTCCGGCTGCCGTCACCTGCAACGAGCCGCCAGGCTCCAGGGTCAGCCCGGCCAGGCCTGCCCCGTCCACCACCAGACCGGGGGCCGACACCCACAATTGGCCGGCCAGGGTCAATGGCCCCACCGGCATGGCGGCCGTCGGCTCCAGGTAAGTCACGACCGCGCCCGCTCCGATGACCACGTTCGTCCCTGGCCCGGGCAGGGTCGGAACGCCCAAACCGTCCAGGTCCCAGTTACCCGGGTCGTGCCAGAACCCGTTGCCCGCACCGCCGGTCCAGTACGCCGTCTGCGCCCGGGCGGCCAACCCGGCACCAAGCATCAACAGGAAGGACGTGTAGCGGAGCATGCCTTGCGGAAAGAGCCAGCGACGAATCGGGGTTTGCGCGCTCATGGGTTGTCTCTCGACGATGACGACTCACCTTGGACGGCCCGGGTCGTGTTGCCACCCTGCCTGCTGGTTCGGGCCGGGCGGGTTCATAAGGCCCTTGGGCCGGACCGCACGATTCAACCTACGCCCGCGGTCGAGGCATGCCCATTTCGCAAATGTGCAGGGGATGCTGAAAAATCTGCACCGCCCGGAGCCCGGGAACTCCGGGGCCGACAAAGGCCGGAAGCAAACGGCTCTGCCCCGGGGCGGCGCGGTGCCGGTTCTGACGACGGGCCCGCTCTCTCCCGGAGGGCGCAGTTAGAGACCAAAGGCCTTCCGCAGCAGAGCCAGGCTCTTGGGCACGGCGGTCTCCGGATCTTCCTTGCCCTCCATCTCCAGCGAAACGTAACCGGTGTAACCGGCCTCCGCGAGGATGCGCGCAATCCGCCGATAATCCAGGTCGAGGGTATACCACTCGCCGCCGCCCGGGTAGGTCTTCGCCTGGACGAACACCGTCAGGGGCGCAATCTGCTGGAGCTGTTCGTAGGTGTTGTCCAAGAAATTGCCGGTGTCCATGAGCACGCCCAGCCAGGGCGACGGCAACGCCCGCACGATGCGCAACAGGCCTTCCGCGGTGCGCGCCAATCCCCAGTGATTCTCCAGGGCCAGAATCACGCCGCACTGTTCCGCCTTGTCCAGGCAGCGCCCGATCCCGTCAATGCACCACCGAAACCCGTCCTCCTCCGTATATCCCGGCAGCACGGGTTCCACCCCGCGGTTGGCCATCAGTTCGTCAAAGCTGCGAATCGTCCCCCACCGGCCGGTGTTGATCCGGATGCACGGGATGCCCAGTTCGTACGCGATTTCGATGCACTTGTGGGTGTGCTCGACATTTCGGCTGACCACCGCCGGATCGGGACTGACGAAACTCTGGTGCGTCGAGAGACAAATCAGATCCACGCCGTTGCGAAACGCATGCCGTTTCAGTCGGCGCAAGTAGGCCCGGGCCTCGGCATCCAGGGGCGCCTGTTCGGGGATGTCCATTTGCCGATGCAGAACATCCACGCCGCTGACGCCCAGATCGGCCGCTTTTTCGATTACCCGTTCGATCGGCACGCGTTCGCTGCGAAAATGCCAGTAGGAGTACGTGGAAATGCCCAAACGAATGCGCCGTTGCGGAATCGGCGCCCGTGCCGACAGGCCGGGAGAGCCCAGGACCGGTGCGGCGGCGGCCAGGGTGCCGGCAGCCAAGAAACCTCGTCTTGAAATGCGCATGGGCCCATTCGACGGTGCTCTTCGAGCCAACTCAATGTCAAAAGTGTCGGAAGCCCCGGCAGGTTGACCGTCGCTTGCCAGAATGCCTCCCGGACCCCTCGCCCTTCGCAGAGCCCTGCGCGCGTGTCATGAATTCTGGGGACATGACAGCCGTCCGAGCAGTGGTAGCTTGAAAGCAAGCAAACCCGGAACCATACGGGCATCGCATGGACGCTGTCGGACGGACAAGTCGGCCGGCGCGGAGATGTCGACTTTACGACATCTTTGGCGAACGGTTGTTGTCCGGCCCGCCATCCCGGGATGCCCGGAACCGAGACCTCCTATGAAAGCCATGCAAAAACCGTCCGTTTGGGCCTCTTGTGCGGCCGCTCTAGTATTGGCCGCCAGCAGCCTCCAGGCGCAAAACACCAATTACGTCATTGATACTTTCGACACCGGCGTGCCTTCCCAATGGTGGGCCACCTGGTGGGGCAACGGATCCATCAGTTTCGACTCCGGTCAGGACGCCAACGGCGACCCGAACTCCGGTTCTGCGTACATCACCGCGGACACCATTCGGGGACAGAACACCTACGTGGTGGCGCGTTCCTTCGGGGGGTGGGCCTGGGACAACGGCAAGCCCGTGAACTTCACGCTGTTTACGAACCTCCAAATCTGGCTCAAGTGGGACAGCCAGAATTCGTCCATGCCGTTGAGCGTGTTCAACACCTCGGGGGACCGGCTCGGCGTTTTCATTCATCCCCAGAGCGCCAGCTGGGATGGTGGCCGGTTGGTGTCGCTGGGCACGGTGACCGTGCCGGAGGAAGCCTCCAACCGTTGGGTTCGCATCGATGTGCCCATCAACCCCCAACTGGCGGGCATTGAAGAAGCCACGGCGCTGGTCTTCAAACGCTGGGATCCGTCGGCCAACCTCAATCACACCATCGCGTTCTGGATCGACAACCTGGAGTTGCAAGCCGCGGTGGCCCCGCCGCCCCCGCCCACGGTGTCCGTCGCGCCCACGGTCACCGGGCTCAACTTGATTGCCTCCGGTTCCGGCCAATACCAGCGCCAGAGCATCTACACCCGTGGCGACACCTATGGCTGGGTGGGGGCTCCCGGACCCGTCACCTACTCAGTCACCATCAAGAAACGTCCCGAGGGCGGCTGGAATGGCTTCCAGGCGCACATCTTCCTGGCCCCGACACAGGACAACCTGCCCTGGGGCGTGGGCGACGCGGCCATCGACTGGAACGCCACCAACATTGTGTTCGTTCAGATCTCCGGTGGAGCCGGTCCGGGTGCCAGTGCCCGGTTCATGGTCAAGACCAACCAGGGCTCGGGCAACAGCATGCTTTGGAGCCACGGCACACTGGCCACGGTGTACAGTGAACAAGATGAGGGCACCTGGCAGGTCATCTTCAACAACAACACCGACGTCACGATCCTGACGCCCAGTGGCACGTCCACCAACTTCACCATCCCGGCCGAGTGGGTCCAATACTTCAACGGGCCGGTGGCGGTCCACGTGGGTGCCCAGCCCAACTCCTTCGCCAACCTGGGCAAATCGGTGGTTCTCTCGCGCGTCCAAATCACCGGCGTGCCCACCCCCCTGGACGACGACTTCTCCGGTTCCGGCCTGAACACCGAACTTTGGGGCATCGCCGCCGAGAATGCCGCCGGCGTGCTGGTCGTGCCGCCAACCGCGCGCTATTGGTTCCGTTGGACCCTGCCGGCAGATTCCGATGCCATCGTAATGGCCCGCACCAACCTCACGGCCAGCCCGTGGCTCGAACTGGCCGCCGGGCCTCCGATTGCCCTGGGCGGGGCGCGACAAGTATTGCTGACCACGGAGAACCTGCCGAGTTCCTCCTCGCTGTTCCTTGCCCTGGGCAAGCGCGTGTTCAGCAAACTGCTCGTGCTGCTGCCCGGAGAAACTGCAGCGCCCGGCACGCCCACCGGGAAAACCGGTACGCCGACGCCGCAAATGGCCTGGACACCCTTCGATGTGGTGGTCATGGCCGTGGACGACAACTGGTATCCCGTGCGCGGCATCAATCACGTGATTCATCTCAGCAGCGACGACACCATGGCGGTGTTCCCGCCCGACGCCGCAATGGTCAACGGCACGGTCACCTTCGCAGGTGCCTATTTCGGCTCCGAAGGCACTTGGACCATCACCGCCACCAGCGTGGATGATCCAACCAAGACCGGCACCAGTAGCGCGGTCGTCGTGAGGCCACTGCAGTAACTGGCCCTCCTCGCCCGGGCAAGTGGCCCGGTTGGAGCCGAGATGTTACACGGGAGGGTGGTACGGGCCGCCCTCCCGTGCTTCATTCTCGGCGGGCTGGCGGCACCCGGGTTCATCGCAGAACCTCAAGTCCCACCCACCCGGATCCGATTGGTCATTGAGCCGTGCAGCCTGCGATCAGGACGACGCCCGAACACCCCGGTCTCCACGCATCCAGAACCTCTCCCTCGAAGGCGTGACCCGATGATTTGGCCCTTGCTCCTGATTCTCCTGGGTGCTTCCGCGGCCCGCGGCCAGGCGCCACTCTGGATCTACACCGATCGACTCGTCAACGGCTTCGCCGATTGGAGCTGGATCGACCGTGACCTCTTCGAGACCGGCGTGGTCCACCGGGGGACCGCCGCGATTCGCGCCACCGGAAACGCCGCCCAGTGGCCGGGCCTCTCGTTTCGGCGGGATCCCTTCGACGCCCGCCTGTACGAGAGCCTTGTCTTTTGGGCCCATGGCGGCACCACCGGCGGACAACGGTTGCAGGTGCTGGCCGAGGACGACGCGGGCGCCGGCCCCGCCTACGTGTTGCCCAATCCGCTGCCCGCCCATCAATGGCGCCAGTTTGTCGTCCCCTTGAGCGCCCTCGGCAAGGCCTCCAGCACCAACCTCCACCGCATCACCCTGCAACTTCGCGCCAACGGCACTTCCGGCAGCTTTTACCTCGACGACATGTCGCTGACCGCCAGGCCCGCGCCTTCGCCCGTTCCAGTCACTGTGGACGCTGCGCGGATCGTCCGTGTCGCGGACACCCGCTGGTTCGGAGTGAATGCCGTGATCTGGGACGGAGACTTTGCCGACAACACCCCCGAACGAGAGCGCACCGTCGCCCTGCTGCGCGAAGCGGGCATCACCACACTCCGCTTCCCGGGCGGATCCCTTTCCGACCAGTACCACTGGCAGTCGAACCGCACCCTCACCAACACCTGGCAGTGGCAGACGAGCTTCGACGAATTCATGAGCGTGGCCACCAACCTGGGCGCCGAAATCTTCATCACGGTCAACTACGGCAGCGGCACCCCCGAGGAAGCCGCGGCCTGGGTGCGGTACGCAAACGTAACCCGGCGTTTCGGGATCCGTTACTGGGAGATCGGCAACGAATGTTATGGCCCGTGGGAATACGACACCAACGCACGCCCGCACGACGCCTACACGTATGCCGTGCGCGCCGCCGAGTACATCCGGCAAATGAAAGCCGTCGATCCCACCATCCGCGTGGGCGTGGTCGCCGTGCCCGGCGAAGACAGTTACGACAACGGTTACCGCGACTTTCCCGGCGTCAACCTGCGGACCGGTCAGACCCGCTACGGCTGGACCCCGCGGCTGCTCACCGCCCTGCGCAACCTCGGCGTGCGCCCCGACTTCCTGGTGCACCACCATTACCCCCAGTGGACCCCGGAAAATCCCCTGCACATTCCGGTCAGCGATGCCATGGCCCTGCTCTCGGCGGAAACATGGGCCGCAGACGCGGCCGATCTCCGTCGGCAAATCGAGGATTACTTCGGCCCCGGAGGTGAGCAGATCGAACTGGTGGTCACCGAGAACAACATCGACGCCGGTTCCCAGGGCAGCCAATCCACCAGCCTGGTCAATGCCTTGTATTACGCCGACAGCCTCGGCCGGCTCATGCGCACCGAGTTCAATGCCTTCGTCTGGTGGAACCTCCGCAACGGCACCGACACGCAGGGTGCCTTCGACGAAACCCTCTACGGGTGGCGCACCTATGGCGACCTCGGCATGATCAACGGGCCCGCCACGCGTCACCCGGTCTTTTATGCCGCGAAGCTGATGTCCCTCTTTGCCCGCGCGGGCGATGCCATTGTGGAGGCCACTTCCGAATCCCCCTGGCTGGCCGCCCACGCCGCCCGCCGCACCAGCGGCAGTCTCACCGTCCTGCTGCTCAACAAAACGACGCAAACCCCTCTGACCGCCCGGCTCGAAATCCGGGGCTTCCGCCCCCGCAGCTCCGCCACGGTGCATTTTTACGGGATCCCCCAGGACGAGGCCGCCCGGACAAACGGTCCGGCCGCCGCGCAGGATTTGACCCGATTCGAGACCGCCGTGGCCGGCCCAGTGCTGACGAATCTGTGCCCGCCGCTTTCGCTGACGTTGTGGACCTTCGACCCGGCGCCGCTCGAACCGCCGCGGCTGGGCTTGCCGCGAACGTCCGATCCGTTCCGCTGGCAACTGGAAATCATCGGCCCACCCGGGGTCCTCCACGTACTGGAAAGCTCCTCCAACCTGGTCCATTGGGTGGCCGTGGCGACCAACCAGCCCACCGACGGTCTCTGGACCCTGGAGCTGCCCGTCGAGCCGACCGCCCCGCAGCGTTTCTGGCGGGCGCGCCTGGAACCCTGAGCCCGCAAGCAACCCTGCGAGTCCAAACCGATCAGGCCTATGTCCCTCTGTACGGCCTGCAAGCCGCCAACAAGAAGGCTCCGATCTCGCAGCCCGGCTTCTTTGGGAGGACTCCCCGTCCGGGTGCAGCAGCCAGTGTTGGCCCTCAGCCCACACACATCCGAGCCCGGCGCTTTTTGCCCGCCAGAGCCCGGCTCTCCCAAGAGAGCCACAGCCGGATCGGTGCGCGCCGAGCCCGAGAAACCCTGTGGACGGCTCGCGCCGCAGCCCTGCCGCATCCGTGAATCCGAGACGCGCCGGCCAGGCGGCCCGGATGTGGGCAACGCGCCCTGCGAACATGTCGAGGGATCACGGCCTCGCGACGGGAGAGACCTGGTTTGCCCGGAGCCCCTGCCGAGACGGAGCGGAATCCGAACCATCAACAAAAGCCGCTTGACAACGCCATACCGATCGGTATTTTGGCGCCTGTGTGAAGGCTCGCCTCCCATCGCCTCGTGCCCGGGCGGATCGGCGGATGCCGGCCAAGCTGGCCGCCAGCGCCTTCGCGTTGTTTGCCGAAAAGGGCTTCGACGGGGTCAATCTCGACCAAATCGCCGCGCATGCCGGCGTCACCAAGGGCAGTCTCTACTGGCATTTCAATTCCAAGCGGGAACTGATCCACGCCGCTTGCGCGCACTACTACCGCATGTATCAGCGCCGGATCAACGAGGCGCTGGCAGGCGTCACCGACCCCGCCGCGCGCCTGGAGCACACCCTGCGCGTGGCCGTGCGCACCTGCCTCATGGACCAGGCCAACCGTGTCTTCACCATGGAGATCTTCACCTCGGCCGTCCATGATGCGGAGTTGCGCCGGGGCTGGCAGCAGTTCTACGACAGCGTCCGGGAGTTCTACATCGGGCTGGTGCGGGCCGCAGCCGTGGCCGGCGCGGTGCACGTGGCGGATGCCGAGCAGGCGGTCAATCTGATGCTGGCCGCCATGGAGGGCATCAAGCTGCGGGCGCTGTTCGAACCGGAGATCTGTTCTCCCACGGAAGAAGAACGGCTGGTGGAAGGTCTGAAGGAGATCCTCGGCTTCCCGGCCCCGAAGCCATCCCGAAACGGCTGACTTCCGGTGCTTGCCCCGGCAGCGGGAGCTCCTGCTGCTGCGAACCATACTGACCAGTACATTTGGCTCCCCCTCCATACCGAACAGTATGCAGTGCCGTCCCCCTCCAACCAGACCCGGTCGCGGCGTGCCAATCGGCTGCCGTCCCACGACTCCGCCCCGGAGCCGCCGCGGCTTCACCTTGATCGAGCTGCTCGTGGTCATCGCCATCATCGCCCTCCTGGCGGCGATGCTGTTGCCCGCCCTGGCCAGGGCGAGATCCAGGGCCTACCGCGTCTATTGTCTCAACAACGCCAAGCAAATGGGGCTGGCCTCCGCCCTCTATGCCGGCGACTTCGACAACCGCATCCCGCGCATGCTCAACTGGGGCAGGGCCTGGGGGCTCGAATACCGAATCGGAGACAAGTGGATGCCCGAAATGTTCGAGCCGTACCTGGGGCCGAACCCGGTCAAGCCCCAGGGGCCGCGCCCCAATTATCAGCCCCTCCACGGCCTCTACGCCTGCCCCTCGGGACTCCGGGCCAAAATCGTGTTGCGCGGATCTTATGACGACATTTTCAGCCGGGACTTCTTCTACGACAACGACGGCGTCAGCTATGTTTGGTCGCACATCTACTATGATCCCTGGCAACGCGCCTACGCCTTGAACAGACCGATCAGCGGCCGCAGAGCCAGTGATGTACGAAATCCCAGCAAGGCCGTCCTCATCTGGGAGATTCCCTATCATCGGGCGCAAAACATGCCGCACGAAAACGGCATGAACGTGGTCAAGGCGGACAACAGCGCCCAACGCATCCGCGGCAATCCCAGGGAAACCGACTGGTGGCTCAACCACAGCTTCGAAGGTTGGGACTCCGACCAACCACCGCCCACCACACCCCTTTAACCCCACGTTGTTCAACTCCAACCCCATGCAACCATGAACACTGCAACCTCGAACCATCGGACCCGCGGGGTCCTGCGCGGGCGTCCCCTTGGCCGGGACGCTTTGGTCTCCACCCTGGCAACCGCCCTGGTAGCCTTGCTCGCCCTGCCGTCGGCCGCCTCGGGCCAGGCGACGTTCATCGCCTACGTGGTGCCCGCCGGGACCCAGGGCAATCAGGAATTCGGAGGCGTGCTGGGCATGGACTTCGACGTCAACAACCCCATCCTCGTCACCAGGCTGGGTGTGTTCGATGACGGCTCGGACGGGCTGACTCTCCCCCTGACGGCGCGATTGTGGGACCGCTCCACCCAGACGGAGCTGGCCTCGATCGAGTTCACCCCGGACGATCCCGGCGAACTGGTGGGGGGCAGCCGGTTCAAGTCGCTGCCCAGTCCCATTCGCCTGGAGATCGGGTTCCAGGGCACCATCACGGCTGAAGGCTATGGAGCCGGGGAACGATTGCGCAACCGGCTCAACGACCCGGCCAACATTGTGTGGACCACGCAGGACGGCGACGGTTCTTTGGCCTTTGTCGGCAGCAGCCGCTGGGGCACGACGCCGGGGGCCTTTCCGGACAACGTGGACCAGGGGCCGGCTGCCCGGTATGCGGCGGGTACGTTCGAGTTTCAGACCACGCCGCCCGTGACGCCCGGAAAACCGGTGCTGACAACCCGGCCGGGGGATCGTCAAGTGCTGCTGCTCTGGCTGGCAGTCACGTCCCCGGTGCCCGCGGTGCGCTACGAGGTGTTGCGCGCGCCGGCCGGCACAGACAGCTTCGTGACCCTGGCCAGCGTGTCGTCCACGAATTACCTGGACCTCGATCTGACCAATGGGGTGGAACTGTGTTACAAGGTGCGCGCCATCGCCTCCAACGGTCGGTCGGGACCGGATTCCGACATCTGGTGCACGGCGCCCTATGTGCTGGCCTCGAACCATCGGATTGCCTACTTCACCCCTGCGGCCCGCGGCAACCAGGCTTTCGGGGGCTCCCTGGGTCTCGATTTCGACGTGGAAAACCCCATTGTCATCAAGCGGCTGGGCGTGTTCGACGACGGCGCCGACGGTCTGAAACGGCCGCTCACGGCCCGGATCTTCAATCGCGAAACCGAGGAGGTGCTGGCCGAAGTGGGCTTTGCACCGGGCGAAGGCGTGCTCATCGAGGGGATGCGATTCAAGGAACTGGAATCTCCCCTGCGGCTGGAGGCCGGATTCAAGGGCGTGATTCAGGCCGACGGCTATGGAGCCGAGGAACGTTTGCTCAACTCGCACGGGGACACCAACGCCATCATTTGGTCCCTGCACGACGGGAACGGGTCGATTCGCTTCGTGGGATCGAGTCGGTGGGCTTCGCTCGCCGGAGTCTTCCCCAGTGTCATCGACCAGGGACCGGCGGCGAGGTTTTCGGCGGGCACCTTCGAGTACGAGGTGCTCCCCCCCGAGCGGCCCGGCACTCCCACGTTGTTCGTCGTGGTCCCCTACGAGGACGCCGCCGTCACCCTTTTCTGGTCGGCCATCACGAATCCCTTGCCCGCCGTAAAATATCGGGTATTGCGCGCGACGGATCCCGAGGGGCCCTTTGTCACGGTGGCCGAGACTTCGCACACCACCTTCCGTGACACCGGCCTGCAAAACGGTGTCGAGGTCTTCTACAAAATCCGCGCGGTCGCGGAAGGCGGTCAGGAGAGCCGGGACTCGAATCTCGTGCGTTCCACGCCCAATCCGCGCCAGGCCGGCGTGGCCTACATCGTGCCGGTCGGTCTGGCGGCCGCCGGCACCTTCAGCGGGTCCCTGGGGATGGACTTCGACGTGGCCCGGCCCGTTCGGATCACCGAGTTGGGCGTGTACGACGACGGGGCCGACGGGCTCTATCTGCCCCTGTTGGCGGTGCTGTATGACCGCGACACGCGCCAGGCCCTGGCGAGTCTGGAGTTCACCCCCGAAGACCCCGGCACCCTGCGCGACAGCAGCCGATTCAAGCCCCTGCCGGAACCCCTGGTCCTGCCAGCCGGCTTCAAAGGCGTCATCGCCGTCTCGGGCTACGGGTCGGACGAGCGCGGAGACGAGCGGTACTTCAGCAACGCCCAGGGTCTGCCCGATCTCCAGGTCTTCAGCGGTGGCTCGCTGATCTTCGTCGGTTCCGGAAGGTACGGCCCTGCGGGACAGTTCCCGGCCACGCCCGATACGGGGCCGGTGAACCGCTATGCCGCCGGCACCTTCTATTTTGAGCCGATCTTCGCGGGCCCGCGCCTTTTCATCCGCCGGAATGGCAACCAGATCACGCTCCAATGGAGCGGCGGGGGGAGACTGGAACGAGCCCCGGAAATCACCGGCCCTTGGAGCGAGGTGCCCGACGCCTCTTCCGGCGTTACCCTGCCCATCGAACAGGTCCGCCAGTTTTTCCGGGTCCGGCAATGAGCCGCACCCGGTGTCAGGGACGGAAAACACAGCCGGCATCCACCCGGCTGCCGTCGGAACGGCAGGCGAAACCGAGCAGGACATGCTCGGCGGGAAACCCCTCGCTTCCTCCCCGGAAGCGAGGGGGGGAGTTGGCCTGCCGCTCGCGCAGCCATGACCGGCGCAAAGGGAAAGGGAAGAGCCGTGAAAATTGGGTTCCACACCGACGCGTTCAACTCCGCTTATTGGTCCTTCGACAAGTGTCTGGAGTGGGCACAGCGCCATCAGGTGCACTGGATCGAGTGCGGTCTCATCGACGGCGTCAGTTGGATTCACGGTCTGGGCTATCAGCCGCACGTGGCCCTCTATGAGGACCCCGTGCTGCTTCGGCGCAAAATGGAAAGATACGGTGTCCGCTTCTCGCAGGTGGATGCCGCCTTCCCGCTGTCGCAGGAGGACGGGCCGCTGCGGGGCGTGCCGTATGTCATGAAGGCCATCGCCTGGGCGGCGCACGCCGGCTGTCCCTGCGTGGACACCACGGACGGCTTGCACGCCCCGGAAGGCATGACGGAGTCGGAAGTGATGGCCCAGATGAGGCGCAGTTACCAACAAATCCTCCGGGTGGCGGAAGCGCACCGGGTGATCGTCAACATCGAGCCCCATGGGTATTTCACCACCCGCCCCGGGTACCTGGCCGAGATGCTCGCCTTCAGCGACAGTGCCTGTCTCCGCCTCAACATGGACACGGGAAACACGTTCATTGCCGGGCAGGACCCGGCGGATTTTCTGGCCCGTTTTCTGCCGCGCGTCAGCCATGTCCATGTGAAAGACGTTTCAGAATCTTTGGCCCGATCCCTCCGCGGGGGACTGACCGGCATCGCCGTCAGTCACTGTCCGCTGGGCCAGGGGGTCAATGCGGAGAACATCAGGCGTTGTCTGCGCCTGCTCCGCGATGCCGGCTACACCGGCGTTCTGAGCATCGAATGCGAGGCCGCCGGTGGCCCCATGCTCGAGGAGTCCCTGGCCTGGCTCCGAAGCACCCTCCGCGAACTGGGCATCGTGGAGAGCAGCTGAGACGCCGGCGGATGTGCTGTTTACGGCCCCTTCCCCTGAACTTTGCTCCTCACGCCAAACGGCTTTCTGCGCGGTCCTCCCTCGGTTCTGGTGCCTGTGCGTCCCGGGGTTTACCGCACGCACACCGTCTTGATGTTCACAAACTCCCGCAGGCCGAAGACGCCCAGCTCGCGTCCGTACCCCGAGTCTTTGATCCCTCCAAAGGGGAGGCGCGGGTCGGATCGCACAAAATCGTTCACGAAGCAGACCCCTGCTTCCAGGTGTTCGCGCGCCAGGCGCTCGCCCCGGTCCACGTCGCGGGTGAAGATGGCTGCGCCCAATCCGAAGGGACTCTGGTTCGCCAACCGCAGCGCGTCCGCCTCGTCTCGCGCCGGCACGACGGCCGCCACCGGGCCGAAGGTCTCCTCATCGAACGCCGGCATCCCGGGGCGTACATCGGTCAAGACGGTGCATGGGTAATACGCCCCCGGTCCCTCGGGGATGGTTCCCCCGCAAAGTCGCCGCGCGCCGCATGCCAGACTTTGTTCCACCTGCCGGTGCAAGTCGTCTCGCAAATCTCGCCGGGCCAGCGGTCCCAAAGCCGTGGTCTCCTGCAAGGGATCGCCCGGCGCCCGGGCCTGCATGCGCTCCACCACGCGTGCCTCGAACTCCGCACGGACCGCCTCCACGACGATGAATCGCTTGGCTGCGATGCAGCTCTGTCCCGTGTTGATCAGCCGCGCGTTCACACAGGTCTCGGCCGCAAGGTCCAGGTCGGCATCCTCCAGAACCACGTAGGGATCGCTGCCCCCGAGTTCCAGCACGGTCTTTTTGAGCATGGCGCCCGCTCGTGCCGCCACGGTGCGACCGGCCGATGTGCTTCCCGTCAAGGTCACGCCGCGAATCGCAGGGTGTGCGATCAGGTTCTCCACCTGGGCGGCGCCCACCGTCAACACCTGCAGGGTGGCCTCGGGCAGGTCGGCGGCCCGGGCCAGTTCCTCGATCGCCAGCGCACAGCCCGGCACATTCGACGCATGCTTGAGGACAAAGACGTTGCCGGCGGCCAGGGCCGGCGCCGCCGCGCGAAACACTTGCCAAAAGGGGAAATTCCACGGCATGATGCCGAGGATCGGTCCCAGCGGCTCAAAGGCCACATAACTGCGCCGCCACTCGGTGGCCACCGACTCGGGCTGCAGGAAAGCCGCACCGTGCTCGGCATAGAACTCGCAGACCCAGGCGCATTTTTCCACCTCGGCCCGTCCCTGCACCACCGGTTTGCCCATCTCTTCCGCCATCAGGCGCGCCAGCTCGGCGGCCCGCGATCGAAGGGCCCCGCTCAAAGCCCGTAACGCTCCGGCCCGTTCGGGCCATTCCATGCGGCGCCATTGCTCGAAGGCCCGCACCGCGTTCCGGAGGCGACGCTCCACTTCTTCGCCAGACATCGTCGGCACCCGCCGCACCAGCCGGCCTGTAACAGGACAGATCGATTCCAACATGGCGATGCTCCCTTTTCGGCTCAAACATCCTCCCGCTCCAGGTCCGGCGGCAAGCATTTGCCGCGCAGCAGTCGGGCTCGGGCCTGGGGCTCGAGGCGGAGGTGCGAACCCTCTGTTCCCGCCCGCGGGCGGACCCTCTTGGGTGCCGGAGCCGGTCCCCGACAGTTTCCCGTCCCTCGAGGCAGCGATTGCCCTGGCCTGCCGGGCTGGGGCAGCCGCGGTTCGAAGATCGCCAGACTGCCCGGCTCTGATTGGCGACGTTGGGCCTGCGGTCGTCGCTCCGCACTCCTGCTCTCGTTGCGCAAACCCCGGAATCTGTCGGGCCCAAGCCCACCCGGTCTTCGCACACCAGGGACCGGGCCCCTGTTCTCGGTCCACCACGGAAAGGAGCGGCAGGATTCCTTACACACCGCCCACCGGCCGGTTTCCATTGTAATGAAACCGTCACCTGACTGCCGTCCGGTTTGCCTTGCCAGTCGGCTTCGGTCGGCGTTCAATAGCGCCATCGGAAGTCAAACGAAACCACTCCAGATCCAGGTCTGCGATGAAAACGATCCGATGGTTCCCACTGATCCTCGCGCTGTCGGCCACCGGTTTGACGGCGCAAACCCTCACCGAAGTGGCGCTGCCCCGCTACGGCATCAACGGTAACAGCACCGCGCTGCGGGCCCCGAGCGCGGCATGGCTGACCATCAGCGGTCTCCAGCCCAACGCAACCTATCGATACTACGTCTCGGGTGACACAAACGTTCCCACCGGAACCGGTGCGGGGAACTACTTCGGGATCAACTCCGTCGCCAACAATGCGGGCTACATCCAGGGGTATACGACGCAAAAGGGACTGGGGGGATCCTTGCTCGCCAATGACGAGTTTGCGACGGCCAATCGGTACTCCGAGTTCACCACGGACGCCTCCGGCTCCTACTCCGGGTGGTTTGCCCTGGTGCCCACGGGCAACAACCGATTTGCCGTGGGGAACGAGGTGCGCTTTGGCCTGGTTTTCAATGACGGGGCGGGCGGCACGAGCGTCGCCGGCAACATTTACACCACCAGCACGCTCCTGATGCTTGGTCCGGGCACTGCCGAAGGTGCCAACCAGGCCACGTTCCTGGTGGGCGATTCCCTCGGGGCCCCGGGCGAG
>JAOADM010000260.1 GCA_026417315.1 Limisphaera sp. | reverse complement strand
TGTATAAGAGACAGGCACTGGACCCGGTCAGCCTGACCACAAACTGGGTCTATCACGCCGGCAGCCCCGTGCACACGCCTCCGGCCTGGTCCGCCACCCGGGACATCGTCGTCGTTGCCACCGCCGACCTGCACGTCCACGGGATTCGCAACCGCGACGGCACACGACGGTGGCGCGTCAAGCCCGGCATCCATGCACCCGACGAACACCACACCTTCGCCCACGGCTGGCCGGTCATTGCCGAACAGCACGGTCTGGTGCTGCTGCGGCAACGAATCCATTGGGATGCTCTCTGGCTGAGTCCCAATCCGTTCGGAGTTCCGGACAATGCAACAATCCGCGCTCGTCTGGCCGCACAGCCGGGGGCCCGATGTCATTATGCCCTCCGGCTGGAGGACGGCAGTGTCGCGTTCGACATCAACAACGGTTGCGGCGGATTTGGCAACGGAGGTTACCTGCCGATCGGTTCCATGCCGGTGGTCCGGGTGTTCCCCGACGGCAAGGAAGTGGCGCTGAACATCATTCGGGGCGATGCCCGTTACGACGCACGGTGGGACTCCCATTTCGGCGAAATCGTACTCGATGACAACACCGTCCCCGGTCTGCGAGCCGGAGACGTGCGCTGGATCCGCCACGGGAACAGCCCGACCGACGACGCCTTTCTGCTGACAGACGAGCAGCCGTTTGTTTCAGCCGCCGGCGACTACCTGTTCGGCAGCCACTGGCTGGTAACCTACGCCCTCCGCCCCCTCGACCGCGGTCCCGCGCGCGGCTCTTGGGCAAACAAAATCGACACGACCAACCTGTCGTGGTTCATCGTTTCCCAGGGCCCCTGCGGACCCTGTGCCTTCTCGCCCACGCATTATTGCGCCGGAGCCCTGGTCGAAGACCCCGGCTGTGGGCGGCGGTACGCCGGCGGGTTCTATGTCTGTCACAACGCGGGGCCCGTCCACGACATGTTTTGGACCGAGTACGGTTGCGTGGTGGGTCTGCCGGACAAACTGATCGTACGCGACACGACCGGAGCGATCTTCTGCCTCGTAAGTGGAGATCCAACCGCCCTGGGTCCCACCGCGGCCCTTCCCGATCCCGCACCTCCACCCTCCCCCGACCCGCGGGCCGGAGAACCCGTTTCCGTCGAGGGGGAGTTGCGTTACGTCTTCAACAACGGCAAGGCGATTCTGCTGAGCTTCGACCACCCGCACCGGGGCCGGTTCAAGGCCCTGATTCCCCGCGACGCATGGCCGCGCTTTCCCGGGCTCGACCCCCAGATGGGGCGCAACCGCGCCGGATGTTACCGGGAGGGTCAGCGCGTTCGGATCACCGGGCAGCTCACCTTTTACCAGGGCGACCCCGCCGTTTATGTCACGAGCCCGGACCAATGTAGGGAAACGGGAAGCCAGGTGCGCCCGCCCGGGAAACGCGTTGTCGGGTCCCGCCGGAAGGTTGTCCCTCGGCGAACTCGAGCGGCCTGCCGCCGCCTCGGGGCAGGGCCGGAGGTCGCACCAGCAGGCTGTCACCCAGAGAGACTGCTCCGGATGTCTGCATGTCCTGCGAATTTGGAGTGGCCAACGGTGCAGGCTTGCGCTACTAATCCCACGGTGCCATGAGCGGCCACGCAGCCAACGACAAGGTGCCGGCTCTCAAGAAGAGCCTGGTGATCACCAACAAGCTGGGTTTGCACGCCCGGCCGGCAGCCCTTTTTGTCAAGACCGCCAACCGTTTCAACTCCGAAGTCCTGGTGGAGAAGGACGGAGAAACCATCAACGGCAAAAGCATCATGGGCCTGATGATGCTGGCGGCAGGGCCGGGCAGCCGGCTCACTCTGCATGTCCGGGGTCACGACGCCGCCCAGGCCCTGGCAGAGCTGGAAGCCCTGGTCCAGAACAAGTTCAACGAGGAATGAACGCCGCGGCTCCCCGGCCCGGGATGGACGTCCGATACGTGGCTCGACTGGCCCGGTTGCAACTGACCGAGGCGGAGGCAGAGCTCTTCGGTCGGCAGCTCGATCAGATCCTCGCCTACGTCGATCAACTGAAGGAGCTGGATGTGACAGGGATCGAGCCCACCGCTCACGCGGTACCGCGCGTCAATGTCATGCGTCCGGACGAACCGCGTCCCGGACTCACCCAGGCAGAAGCGCTCGAGAACGCCCCGGCCCACGCCAACGGGTTGTTCCTCGTGCCCAAGATCGTCGAGTAAGCCCGTTGGGCGGACTTCCACTCGTTCGGGCCCCGTGTTCAAGGTCCCCACATTGGGCAGGGACCGGGGCTTTCAAAACCGTTTTCGCGCTGCGCCCCTCCCGGCCCTGAGCCGTTCCCGTGAGGCCGGGATTCAAGCGCCACGGGGATCGAACCCCGGCCCGCGGCTGCCGCCCGGGGTGTTCGTGCCCAAAGCGCCACGTCCAGATCAAACCCGTCGTGCCGAAGAAACGCGTGCGAACCCCATCGGCAGCACTGCCCCGGCCGTCCCCAGTGGAACCCGAGCGGCGCCGGGGAAAGTGCCAATCCGGCGTTTGGCCCGGGTGGACCGGATCTCGCTTGGCAGCGTGCATCGCGTCTGCTTTGCTGACCGCGCCCTGATGACTGCGCGCGTGTTCAGTTGTTGGCTGGGTATCCTGTTGCTCGCATTGGGAAGCGTTGCGCCCCACGCTGCGGAGCCCGCTCCGGCCGAGGGATGGGAGTTGGAATCGCTGACAGACCAGAGCCGGTTCGAGTACCGGCTCGGAGAGGGTCTCCTGCTGGGAACCAACGGGGTGGCCATTCGGTATGGGGACGCGTCGCTGACGGCGGACGTGGTGTGGTTGAATCAGCAGACGGGCGAGGCGGTCGCCGAGGGCCGGGTGCCGAGCCTTCCGGCCGACCAGGTCTGGGTGGGTGAGCGGATCCGATACAACTTTCGCACCCGCCAGATGGAGGCGGAACAGTTCCGCACCGGACGCCCCCCGGTGTTCGCCGCGGCCGAAGGGTTGCGAGCCGACCTTGCCCGCGGCGTGTACACCGCCACCAACGCCTGGATCACCACCGACGATGTCGCCGAGCCCTTCGATCGCATCGTCGCGCGGCACATCACCATCGTGCCCGGCCAGTATCTCGAACTGCGCCACGCCACGCTTTACCTGGGCGACATCCCCGTCTTTTACTTCCCCTACTACCGCCGCTCGCTCCGAGAGACCGGCCCCCGCTGGGACCTGATCCCCGGCTATCGCAGTCGCCACGGCGCCTATCTCCTGGGGACGTATTCTTGGAATCTGAGCCCGGCGCTCGACGGCACCCTTCATCTGGACTACCGAACCCAGCGCGGCCCGGCCGCCGGCCTGGACCTCACCGGTCACGCCGGCCTGTGGGGCAATCCGGAACTCCAATACTACTACGCCCATGACGAGGACCCCGGACCCGATCCGATGGGAGGCTCCCTCGATTCCAGTCGCCATCGTTTGGCGGTTTCCTGGCTGGCCGGTCCCACCACCAACCTCCAGCTTCGCGCTCAGGTCCGCTATCTCAGCGACGCCCTGATCGAGCACGACTTTTTTGAATCCGAGTTCCGGCGCAACCCCCAGCCCCGGACCTTCTTCGAGGCCACGAGGTTTTGGGACCATTTTGCCCTCGAGCTGCTCGCGGAGCCCCGAATCAACGACTTCTTCCACACCGTCGAACGGCTTCCCGAAATCCGGCTGACCGGGTGGCGCCAGCCCGTGGGCGCCACCCCGCTGTTTTACGAGAGTCAAAGCAGCGCCGGGTTCTACCGTCTCCGCTTTCCGCAAACCAACGGAGTGGCCGAACCACGGGTGGAAGCCGTGCGAGCCGACACCCTCCATCAGCTCCTGTGGCCCTGGACCTTTGCCGACTGGCTCCACGTCACGCCGCGAGTCGGCGGACGCCTGACCGCCTACGGCGAAGCCCACGGGCCCGGCGCCCGGACCACCGATCACACCCGGGCGCTTTTCTTCACCGGACTGGACATGTCGTTCAAAGCCTCACGCACCTGGAACGACACCGCCAGCTCGCTCCTGGACATCGACGGCTTGCGTCATGTCGTCGAACCGTTCGCGCAGTATTGGTTCGTTCCGCGACCGCATCCACGCCCCACGGCGCTGCCGCAGTTCGACGGGCTGCAACCCAGTCTCTGGTTGCTGCCGCTCGATTTTCCCGCCTACAACCCGGTGGACGCACTCGACCGCATGCATCTGGTCCGTCTGGGGGTCCACCAGCGTCTGCAAACCAAACGGGCCGGAAGAGTGGAGGCCCTCGTCGATTGGTCGGTTTTCGCCGATTGGCATTTGGAGCGCGAAGCCCATCAGGACACCTTCGGCGACCTCGTCTCGGAGCTGACGTTGCGGCCGCGTTCCCGGGCGCGCGTCGATTCGACGCTCCGGTACGCCCCGGAGGCCGGACAAGTCCGGTTGGCCTTCCACAGTTTGACCCTGGAACCAGCCGATCGCTGGAGCTGGACCGTGGGCCACTATTATCTGCGCGACCATTTTGGCGCCGAACCCACCGCCTGGGGCCCCGGCCACAACCTGCTCTTTCACAGCCTGCTCTGGCGTTGGGACGACAACTGGGCCTTCCGGGTCAGCCATCATGTCGAGATCGACGCCGGCCAGTTGCAGGAGCAGTTGTACACCTGTCTCTTATACACATCT
>JAOADM010000259.1 GCA_026417315.1 Limisphaera sp. | reverse complement strand
CGACACAACAGCAACGCGGTACGCTGATTCTCGGGCAGGGCCGCGATGGCCTCTTCGATCTTTTCTTCGAGCTCGGCCTGAAGGAGGGCCTCGGTGGGTGGGGCCGCGTGCAGATCCGGCAGGGTTCGCTGCGGTGCCTCGGATTCTGCGGAGGGTGGCTCCAAGGGCTCGGCCGGATGCCGCGCGCGACGGCGCAGTTCGTTGAGACACAGGTTGCGGGCGATGGTGAACAACCACGTGCGAAACGGCGCAGTCGGCTCGTACCGGTGCGCCGATTTCCAGACCTGCACAAAGACGGCCTGCGTGATGTCTTCGGCTTCGACCGGGTCCTGCAGCGTGCGCGTCACCAGGTTCAGCACTGCCGGCGCATGACGCTGCAGCAGGGTCTCGAACGCCTCCCGATCCCCGCGCTTGACGCGCAGCATCAGATCCGCATCGGCGTTCGGGACCGAATCCATCGGAGCCCGAGTCTAGAGCCGGCCCGCGTGGGGAACAAGGTGCCCGCGGTGCGGTGCGGGGAGCGGAGCTGCGCCGCACCTGTGCATCCGGACCCTCCGACGGGTCAACGGGAGCGGCGCTTCCGCCCGGTGCCCCCTGGTTTGGCGGGCGCTTTGGCACCCGTGACTCCTGCGCCCAGACCTTGCACTTGCGCCGCAACCTTCAAACGCAGTGCGTTGAGGCGAATGAATCCCGTGGCGTCGTCCTGATTGTACGCCTGCGTGGGATCGGCCTCCATGGTGGCAATGGCGGGTTGATACAGGCTGACCGGCGATTTGCGCCCGGCGACCATGATGTTGCCCTTGTACAGCTTCAGCCGAACCGTGCCGGTCACGTTTTTCTGACTTTCGGTAATGAACGCCTGCAGCGCCAGGCGCTCGGGGCTGAACCAGTACCCGTAGTACACCAGCTCGGCATAGCGGGGGATCAGGCTGTCTCGAAGATGCATCACTTCCCGGTCCATGGTGAGCGATTCCATCTGCCGATGGGCGAAGTGGAGAATGGCTCCGCCGGGCGTCTCGTACACGCCCCTGGACTTCATGCCCACGTAGCGGTTCTCCACCATGTCCACTCGCCCGATGCCGTGTTTGCCGCCCAACCGGTTGAGCACTTTCATCACCCCCAGAGGCGTCAGACGCCGGCCGTTCACGGCCACGCATATGCCCTTTTCAAACTCCAGCGTCACGTATTCCGGCTGGTCCGGCGCGTCCTCCGGGGCGACCGACAATTTGAACATGTCCTTGTTCTCCGGGGCAAAGGCGTCCATCCACGGATCCTCGAGGATGCCCGCTTCGTAGGAGATGTGCATCAGGTTCCGGTCCATCGAGTATGGCTTCTTGGCGGTGGCCTGGACGGGGATGCCTTTTTGCTCGCAATACGCGATCATTTCGGAGCGGCCCGGGAACCGGCGACGGAACTCCGGATCGCGCCACGGGGCGATCACCTTCAAATCCGGGGCCAGGGCCGCCACCGTCAACTCGAACCGAACCTGGTCGTTGCCCTTGCCGGTCGCACCGTGCGCCACCGCCTCGGCCCCTTCGTTGCGCGCGACCTCGATCATCGCCTTGGCGATCAACGGCCGCGCGATGCTGGTGCCCAGGTAGTACTGGCCTTCGTAAATGGCCCCGGCCTGGATCATGGGGAAGATAAAATCGCGCGCGAATTCCTCCTGCAGATCCTCGATGTAGCATTTGCTGGCGCCGGTCCGGAGTGCCTTGGCTTTCAGCCCCCGCAGCTCTTCCTCCTGCCCAATGTTTGCGCAAAACGCGATGATTTCGGCCTGATAATGCTCCTTGAGCCAGGCCAGGATCACCGATGTGTCCAGTCCACCCGAGTATGCCAGCACGATCTTCATAGACCCGCCATGATGGCCGCCGCCTCTCAAGGGCCAAGCGCAAAATGGATGAGAATTCGGCGGGCGGCCCACTCCAGGTCCCGGGTGCCGGCAAAAGCTCGGCCTTATCCCCGACGTCCTCGGCACGGGCCGGCCGAGCGGAGAACAGCATTTTCCTCGGCGACCTTGAACCGGGGACCCGGCAAAGGAAATGGGCCCTGCACTGTTTACGGATCGCACTGGTCATGCACGCGCCGACAGAGCATCCCATCCACCTTTCCGGCGGAAACGCACCCGAGCAATGGGTCTCTCCAAACCGGCCGCGCCCTGAACCGGCGCAACCCGTGGCCTCCCATCGCGGCAGTCGGGCCTGCCACACCGGACCTGCGCCCCGTCAGGGCGGGAAGAATGGCGGAACGCGGTTAATCAAGTCGGCGCCCGGGCTGCTGAATTCCTACTCCGCGGGCGCAGACGTACGGCGCGCCAAAACCGGAACCATTCATCCCGGATCGAGCAATCCGGTTTTGTCCAGGGCGCTCGCTCGGGCTGGTGGATGCACGCCCCGCGGGCGCAAAGTTAGGCCTGCCGACGGCGCGAACACCTTCCGACCCGTGTTGGTTTTGGCGGGGATGAATTCGCATGGGGCGGTTTTGGAAGCGTGTCGGACGCACCGATGAGCAGGCAGCGGCCCCGGTGCCGCAGCTCCGCTGTGCGGTGCTTCACAGGTTTTGGCCGCTGCTCAGAGTCGGTGGAATCTGAGGGCATCCTCGGCCACGAAAAAGCCGGAAGAAAACGGCGTTTCGGCAGGATGCTTGAATCTCGTGCCCACCCACGGAAAGGCACCCATGGGAAGGCCCGGTTGTGCCGTGACTCTCGTCGGCGCGAATCCGGATGGCCGGACCCAAGGGGGCATGGATCACCGGGAGCCTGTTGCCCGCAGAGCGGAACACCGGCCGGCCTTGACCGTGAGCCCGCGGCCTTCGCTCCAAGAGCCCGAGGTCGAATTTGGTGTTAGCGGCTTCTTCGCGCGGACGGACCAATGCAAGCGATCGAGAGCCGGAGTTCGAAAGCCCCGCGCAACCGGGCGGTTATCCGCTCGACGAAGAGGCCGGTGGAGTGGCGGCCTCCTGACCGCCGGAAACCGGGGCCACCACCACTTCGATCCCCTTGCTGCGAAGTCCCTCCACAAGCTCCGCCGGGGCACCGCTGTCGGTGACCACCACGTCGATCGGCTCCAGGTCACACAGAAGTGCCAGCGACCGCCGACCGAACTTGGTGTGATCGAGACACATGATGACACGTGCGGCGGCACGAATCATCGCCCGCTGGATGTCGACCAACAGACTGTGCGAGTTGGTCAGGCCCTCCAAGGTGATGCCCCCGGCGCTCATGATCGCCACGTCTGCGTGAATCTTGGAAAAGGTCTCCACGGCCAGGGGCCCCACCAGGACCCCCAGGCGCGGATAAAGCACTCCGCCGCTCAAGACCAGTTCCACCCGGTTGGCGGAAGCGAACAAGTTGGCCACCGGCAACGAATTCGTCACGATCTGGGGGGCCTTCTCTTCCAGGTACCGGGCCACGTGATAGACCGTGGTCCCCGCATCCAGGATCAGGCTTTGATTGGGATGGACCAGCGCGGCACAGGCCTTCCCGATGGCTTCCTTTTCTGCCAGTTGATGCGTGTCGCGAGCGGAAAAGGTGAATTCGTCGCTTTTCGGGGTTAGAATGCGTGCCCCGCCGTGGGTGCGTTTGACCGTGCCGGCCGCCTCCAGCAACGTCAGGTCCCGGCGAATTGTGGACAACGAGACACCGAATGTCTTCGCCAGCTCGTCCAGGGAGGCAAACTCGACCTTCTGAAGGTACTCCTCGATGCGGTGCTGACGTTCTTGCGCAGTCATTCGTGCTCGAATCTGAAAGATTGTGCGAGATTATGCAAGAATTTTGTTGACAACTCCGCTCGTTCGTGCTGTAGTTTTGGCGGATTATGACAGGAGCCGTATCAGCGCCGCCGCGTGCGGTGGTTGAGCATTGGGTGCGCCAGGCCGTGTACACGCGCTTGGGCAAGCCTTTGCCGCGCATTGCTCAGGCGCCGAACCCGCTGGTGGTGAACATCAGCGCCCGACACTGTCACCTGACCCAGGAAGCGGTCGAGGCCCTTTTTGGCAAGGGCTACCAGCTGCGGGTCCTGAAGTGGCTTTACCAGGAGGGCCAGTTCGCTGCTCAGGAAACGGTGACCCTGATTGGCCCGCGCAGCCGCGTGATTTCCAACCTTCGGATCCTGGGCCCCTGTCGGTCCCTCAACCAGGTGGAGCTGGCGTTTACGGACGCCATTGCCCTGGGGTTCGACGTGCCCTTGCGGTTGTCCGGGGACATCAAGGGCACGCCGGGATGCATGTTGATGGGGCCGGCCGGGTTTTATGAACTGAAAGAGGGGGTGATCCGGGCCGCCCGACACGTGCACATGCATCCGGATGATGCGGCGTTCTACGGGGTCAAGAATGGCGACTACATGCGCCTGAAAGTGGGCGGCGATTGCGGTCTGGTGTTCGAGAAGGTGCTGGCGCGGGTGGATCCGGCCTTTCGATTGGAGGTGCATTTGGACACCGACGAGGGCAACGCCTGCAATCTGCAGCCGCACACGCCCTGTGAGCTTTTGAAAGCGTGAACCGGCGGGGGCCCGGGATGGGTTCCCGCAAGGAGGAAACCGGAGACGACTCTATGAGCGAAGCACTCGGCATGATCGAAACCAAGGGCTACGTGGGCAGCGTCGAGGCCAGCGATGCCATGGTCAAGGCGGCCAACGTTAGCCTGGTCAAAACCATCCCCATTGGCGGTGGACTGATC
>JAOADM010000258.1 GCA_026417315.1 Limisphaera sp. | reverse complement strand
GCTGTGCATTGCCAGTGCGGTGGTGGGTATGCTGACGACCTACGGCGTGGACGAGCCCAGCGGGTGTTACGATGATTTCGACCTGGCCGACACGGTCATTCTCTGGGGCAACAACATGGCCGAGATGCATCCGGTGCTCTGGTCCCGGATCGTGGACCGGCGCACCCGGGGCGAGAAGGTGGAGATCATCGACCTTGCCACGCGGCGCACGCGCACGACGGAGGAGGCCGACCACTACATCGAGTTCAAGCCCCAGGGGGTTCTGGCCATCGCCAACGGCATCTGCCATCTGCTGATCAAGTCCGGTCGGTACGACCGGGAGTGGGTGACCCGGCACTGTCACTTCCGCAAGGGCGGCGACGCCGAGGGCGAGCCGATGACGTTCGAGGAGTTTGCCGAGTGGCTGGAAACCTACACCCCGGAATACGTGCGAAAGGTGGCCGGGGTGAGGCCGGAGCAGTTGCAGTTACTGGCCGATCGATTTGCGGACCCGCAGCGGCGCGTGTTGTCGCTCTGGTGCATGGGGGTGAACCAGCACACCCGGGGCACGTGGATGAACAACCTCTTTTACAACGTGCATTTCCTCAGCGGCAAGTTTGGCAAACCGGGCAGCACGGCCTTTTCGCTGACCGGTCAACCCAGCGCCTGCGGCACCTGCCGGGAGGTGGGCACGCTGGGCCATGCGTTGCCCGGAGGCCGGTTGGTGGCCAACGAGGAACACCGGCGCCAGTGCGAAGAACTGTGGAAGCTGCCGCCCGGTCGCATCAACCCCACGCCCGGCCATCATGCCGTGGCCCTGTTCGAGGCCCTGGCGCGCGGCGAACTGACCGGAGTGTGGATCCAGGTCACCAATCCCGCGCAGTCTCTGCCGCATCTGGGCAAACTGACGGATCGCCTGCGCGAACGGTTCGTGGTGGTTTCCGACGTGTATCCCACGGCAACGACGGAGCTGGCCACGGTGGTGCTGCCCTCGGCGATGTGGGTGGAGAAGAACGGGATGTACGGCAACAGCGAACGGCGCACGCAGCAGTGGTTCAAGATGGTGGAGCCTCCGGGACAGGCCCGGGACGATGTCTGGCAGGTCATTGCCGTGGCGCGGCGGCTTTATGAGCTGGGGCATCCCGGCATGAAAAATCGTGACGGCGAATTCCTGTTCACGTACCGGGACGAAACGGGCCGACCCCTGGAGATCTGGAACTGGGAGGTCTTCCGCAAGGTCAACGTGGATCGGCTGCTCTACGAGGAGTACCGGCCCTTCACGGAGATGAAGAAGTATTGCCTGGCCCCGTATGACGAGCTGGTGAAGGCCCGCGGATTGCGCTGGCCGGTGGTGCGCGACGCCTCCGGGCAATGGCGCGAGACGGCCCGCCGGTTTGTCGAGGGCGAGGATCCGTTCGTGACGCCGGGACGGGCCGTGGATTTTTACTGGGGCAAGCTCAAGGACGGCAGGGCGCTGATCTGGGCCCGACCCTACGAGCCGCCGCCCGAGGTGCCCGACGATCAGTATCCGTTCTGGCTGTGCACGGGCCGGGTGCTGGAACACTGGCACACCGGGACCATGACGCGACGTGTCCCGCAGCTGCATCGTGCCATGCCGGCGGCCTATGTGGAACTCAACGCGGAGGATGCGGCGCGGCTGGGAATCCGCAATGGCGACCGGGTCCGGATCCGTTCCCGTCGCGGGGAAATTGTGTTGCCAGCGCGGATCCACGGGCGGGGTTCCCCGGCGCGCGGTTCGGTGTTTGTGCCGTTTTTTGCGGAGGAATCGCTGATCAACCGTTTGACCCTGGAAGCCCACTGTCCGCTGTCCAAAGAGCCCGATTACAAGAAATGCGCGGTTGCGATCGAAAAGGTCTAGGGGCCGTGCCTCCGGCAGCGGTGGGGCGGAGGGCCGGTTCCGCGGACAGGCCGGGCTTCGCCGGCTTGAGCCGGGCCGGGAGGCCACGGCTGCGGACCGTGAGAAACAATTGGACCATGCAACTTGCTGTGCACATTTGGGCATTGGGTGGGTGTCTGGCGATGGTGATCGCCGCATGGGGAGTTCGCGCGGCGGACCCCGGGGCCGGGAGCTCGACGGCTGAAGGCTCGGTCGGGGGACCGGCCGCGGCTCTGGTGCAACGCCCGGTGGACACGCCCGGGCCCGATTCGAGCGCAGATCCCAACCGCTCTTCCACGCGTGCCTTTTGGGGAGCGCCGCCCCTGATGCCCCATGCCTTTGCCGGGGACCGCGACGGCCGTTACTGCCTGGAATGTCACGCCCGCGAGGACCGGATTGAGAAACGCCAGCGGGCCATCGCGCCAGTTCCCCATGCGGAATTCACCCAGTGCCAGCAGTGTCACGTGAGCGGCGTCCAGCGGGACCTCCCCCCGTTCCGGGAGAATGTTTTCACCGGAAGGACGCCGCCGGGCAAGGGCAGCCGGGCGCATCCCTGGGCTCCGCCCACCGTTCCGCATGGACTGTTCATGCGGGAGAACTGTCTCAGTTGTCATGGCCCGGCAGGGCATCAGAGGATTGCCACCTCGCATCCGTGGCGGTCCCAGTGCCTGCAGTGTCACGTGGCCGAGGCGGACCGGGAGCCGGGGTTGCCGGTGATGGTCTGGCGCAGGGATTCCTTCCCGTGAACGAGGACCGGAGAAAGGAGTTCGAGACTTCTGCCGGGTCTGCAGTACCGGAGCCGGCGGATGCGGCGGCACTGCGGCGGTTGTCGGCGGAGCAACTGGAGGCGCTGGGACAGACCAGCCTTCGGGAACATTTGCGGGCTCAGGCGGTGGTGGCGCATGCCAGGTACGCACCGTTGACCGCCGAAAACCTGCCGAGGTTCCTGCGGGATCCGGACTGTGTCCGGTATCCGGTGCGGTTGGTTTTCGAGTTCGGCGAGATGGCGGCGCACCAGTTTGCCGAACCGGGCATGGATTTTCGGGATCCGACGGGGCAGGGCCGGGTGCTGTACTTGCGTCCCTGCCTTCGGGAACGCCCCGAGTGGGTGGTGCTGGCGGTGGCGTACATGATCCCGGTGATCAATTACGGACCGGTGATCACGGACGAGCACTGCCTGCTGTATGGGGCCACGTTGCTGGGCCTGATGGAGGAGGAGTTCTATCGTCGGGTCTGTGAAATGGCGGATGGGTGCGGTGTGGAAGCCCGGTGGCCGGAGCAACCCGGCTGCGGTGCCGGCGGGACGTTCCGGGGCTCCATGCGCTGAAGCCCCGGGCGCGATGTTGCTCCGGAAGGCAGACCGCGCACCCGGGCCCGCGGAGCGGATGGTGCCCAGGGGGTTCGGGCGATCCGTGTCCCGGACCGGCGCTCTGCATCCCTTCCCCGAGCGCCTGCCTTCCAGAGTTCGTGTCACCGGTGATGGACGGGGGACCGGAGGCACGGGTTTCGGCAGATGGCGTGTTGAGACCGCCCGGCGGGATTGAACACTCACGGGGACGGAAGGGCGTCCGCCGCCGGCCGGTCTTCGGCCAGGGCGGCACCGGGCCGAGCTTTGGGTTGCGGCGCGCGCCTGCGAGGCGTGGCTTGCCTTGGATGGTTCGGGATCTACACTCCGCGCCTCGCATGTTGGACCTGAGCGTGTTGAATCCGCAGCAGCGGGAGGCGGTGGAGACGTTGGACGGACCGGTGCTGGTGCTGGCCGGGGCCGGCACGGGCAAAACGCGCGTGATCACCTACCGGATTGCCCATTTGATCGCGCGCGGCGTGCCGCCGAACCAGATCCTGGCGGTTACCTTCACCAACAAGGCCGCCCGGGAAATGCTGGAACGGGTGAACGAGTTGTTGAAGGCACGGCGGGCGGGGCGGGGCGGTCGGGAGCCGGCCCGCGATGCGCGGCCGTTGCTCTGCACGTTTCACAGTTTTGGGGTGCGGCTGTTGCGGCGGTACATCGAGCGACTGGGGTACAAGCGCAACTTCGTCATTTATTCGGAATCCGATCAGTTGGCACTGGTCCGGAGGATCCTGGGCCGGTTTTCCGGGAGCGGGCCGGCGGTCGATCCCGCGGCGGTCCTGGCCTGGTTGAGCCGGTGGCGAAATGGCGACCGGAGCGTGCCGGATCGACTGGGCGAGGAAACGCGGCCGCTGGCGGAGCGGGTTCGGGCGGCCTACGAGGCCGGGCTGCGGGCGTGCAATGCGGTGGACTTCGACGATCTGCTGTTGTTGCCGCTGCGTTTGTTTCGCGAGCAGCCGGACGTGCTGGCGGAGTGTCAGGAGCAGTATCGGTACGTGCTGGTGGACGAGTACCAGGACACCAATGCCGTGCAGTTCGAACTCCTGCGACTGCTGGCCGGGCGCCATCGGAATTTGTGCGTGGTCGGGGATGACGATCAGAGCATTTATGGGTGGCGCGGCGCGGAGCTGTCGAATCTGCTGGATCTGGAGCAGCATTTCCCCGGGCTGCGAGTGATCCGGCTGGAGCAGAACTATCGTTCGACGAACACGATTCTGCGTGCGGCGAATGCGTTGATTCGCAACAACGCGCGACGGCGGCCGAAGCAGTTGTGGTCGCGCAAGGGGGAGGGGTCGAAGATCAAGGTGCGGGTGTTTGCGAACGAGGAGGAGGAGGCGGCCGGCGTGGTGGAGGAGATCGAGGCGCGGCGGTTGGGGCGGCGGATACCATGGTCGGCACATGCGATTCTGTTCCGGACGAACACGCAGGCGCGGCCGCTGGAAACGGCGCTGCGGCGGGCGGGAGTGCGGGATCGGGTGGGGGGGGGGCAGAGCTTTTT
>JAOADM010000257.1 GCA_026417315.1 Limisphaera sp. | reverse complement strand
AGATGTGTATAAGAGACAGGTCCTGGACCGGCGAGGCACGGGCACTGGAATGGCCGGTTTTGGCCAGCACATACCTGGGCATCGCCCTGCTGGGGCTGTTGTTCGTGAGCATGGGATGTTTTGCCTCGGCCCTGACGCGGTCGCAGACGGTGGCAGCCATGGTGACGGGGTTGCTGGGCGTGAGCCTGTTCCTTCTGGGATTTGCCGTGCCCACAGGGGGAACCGAGGCCCCGTGGTGGGCGCGCGTGCTCGGCCTTTTCACCCTGGTGGAACACATGCGGGATTTCACACGGGGGATCGTGGACCTGCGGCCGGTGGTGTTGTACGGGAGTTTGAGCGGGGCCTTTTTGTATCTGACGATGCGCGTGGTGGAGAGCCGCCACTGGAAATGAGGAGCGCCATGGAAGCCAACGCATCGATCCGACCCAGTTTCTCGGCGCGGCGTCGGTGGGCGCACTGGACGCGCGTGGCCGTCGGGGGTCTGTCGGTGCTGGCGCTGGTGGTCATGGTCAACTATCTGGCGCAGCGGCATCCGGTGCGATGGTTCGTAAGCCCGGAAGCCGAGACACGACTGTCCCCGCAAACCCGGGCGGTGCTGGAGACCATCACGAACGAGGTGCGCGTGACCGTCTTCTATGACCGGGAGGATCCCTTCTATCCGACGGTCACCGCCCTGCTGCGGGAGTATCAACTGGCCAATCCCCGCATTCAGGTCCGGAGCGTGGACTACCTGCGGGAGGCGGGGGCGGCCCAGCAGGTGTTCGCCGAGTACCAGCTGGCCGGGGCGACCAACAAGAACCTGATCCTGTTCGATTGCCAGGGCCGTGTCATGCGCGTGGACGGGCGCGCGCTGACGCAGTACACGTTCGATCAGGTCAAGGGCGGCGCCGAACCGGAATTCGTGCGCCGGCCGGTGGCGTTTTACGGAGAACGGGCGTTTACGGCCGCACTGCTGGCCGTCACGCAAACCCGGCCGCTGCGCGCCTATTTTCTCGCCGGACACGAGGAACACGACCCGGAAAGCAATCACGAGACGGTCGGATACCAGAAATTCGCCGGCCTGCTGCGGCAGAACTGCATCGTGCCGGCAACCCTTTCCCTGGAGGGGACCAACACGGTGCCGGACGATTGTCACCTCTTGATCGTGGCCGGCCCCTTGCGGCCGATCCCGGCGGAGACCCTGGAGAAGCTGGAGCACTACCTGCAACAGGGAGGACGCCTGCTGGTGCTTTTGAACAGCTACGGCCTGTCGCGGTCCTCGGGCCTGGAATCGCTGTTGGCGCGCTGGGGCGTGGAGGTGAGCCTCTGGCCGGTGGTGGACCGCGCCAACACCGTGACCGGTCAGGACATCAAGGTGCTCCGGTTTGGGCAGCACCCGGTGGTGCGGCCCTTGACCGAGGGCGGGACCCCGGCCGCGCTGCATCTGTGGCGGCCGCGCGCGGTGGGACGTCTGGCGGCGGCCGTGGCCACCGCCGGATCGGTGACCGTGTCCGAATTGTTCTACAGCGGCGAGCGCAGCACTTTGTTGGGGGCCGGTGCGGGCACTCCGAGCGCATTCCCCTTGGCGGTGGCGGTGGAGAAAGGGGCGGTGCCCGGGGTGGTGACCGAGCGCGGCACGACACGGATGGTGGTGGTGGGCGACTCGTTTTTTCTGGCCAACCAGTTGATTGAATCGGTGCACAATGCCGATTTCGGTGCCCACGCCGTAAACTGGTTGCTGGATCGCGGTTTTTTGCTGCACCAGGTGGGGCCGCGGCCGGTGCGCGAGTTTCGGGTGACGTTGAGTGCCCAGCAAATGCGCGTGCTGCAATGGATTCTGTTGGCGGGCATGCCGGGCGGCCTGTTGCTGGTGGGCGGATTGATTTGGTGGCGGCGCCGGAATTGAACCGGCGGGCAGGTTCACGATGACGCGGGTTTCGCAACACGCAGCAAGGAGCGCACCGGCGCAAGGCGCTCCCGGCCCGCCCCTCCGGGCGGAAGACCGGGTCCGCATGCGGCGCACAAACCGAACAGTCCGGGCATGAGCGCACGGTTCACCCCATTGTGGGCGCTGCTGGCGGCGGCCCTGTTCGCCTTCATCCTCCTCGTCGAACGCCACTGGGAGGAACCGGCACGGGGGCCCCGGTTCTTGCTTTCCGGGATGGACCTGCCGTCGATCCACGCCCTCGAAGTCCGATGGCCGGGCAGTACGCCGCTGCGGGTCGAAAAGGACAAGGACCAATGGTGGCTGGTGCAGCCGGTTCGGGATTCTGCCGACAGCGCCCGCATCCGGGCCCTGTTTCAGGCTCTGACCACCGAGCCGGTGCAAACGGTGTTGACCACCGGCGAGCTCCTCCAGCGGCCCACGGTGTTGGAGGATTTTGGATTGGCAGAGCCCAGGGCCACCCTCTGGCTGTACGCCCCGGACCGCAGGGTGCAAATCCAGTTCGGAAAACCAACCGCACCGGGCGATCAGGTGTTTGTCCAGGTTGTCGGGCAGGGAGAGTTGTGGGTGGTCAGTTCGGAGGTGTTGTCGCATTTGCCGCGTCAGGCCGACGATTGGCGGAACCGGGAATGGATCCGGCTCGCGAATCGGCACTTCGATCGTCTGGTGGTCAGCAACCAATGGGGACAGTTTGCCCTGGAACATGCCGCGGGCAGCCCGGAGTGGAGGCTGGTCGAGCCCCTGCGCGCCCGCGCCGATCCCGAGAAGGTGCAGGCCGCCTGGGATGCGCTGGCCCAATTGCAGGTGACGCGCTTCGTGGGGGACGAGCCGGGGGTGGATCTGGAAATGTTCGGGTTACAACCTCCTGTCCTGTCCGTGACGCTGCTGGATGGCACCAACCAGGTGGAACGGTTTGACTTTGGTCACTCGCCCACCAACGACCCCGCGGTGGTGTTCGCGCGCCAGAGAGGTCGATCGGTCGTGGTCACCGTACCCGCGGGGCCTCTGGCGGCATGGAAGGTCGCGTATTCGGAGTATCGCGACCGACGGCTGCTGCGGTGGAACGGGCCCGTCACAGCGGTGGAACTGCTGGGGCCCGACAGTTTCGCTGTCCACCGGCTGCCGTCCGGATGGCGGCTCCTGCCGCTGGATCTTCCTGCTGACGAAACCCTGGTGGACAACCTGCTTCGGTTGTTGCAGCAGCTGGAAGTGGTGGAGTTCGTCAAGGACGTGGTGATCGAGCCGGACCTGGCCCGTTACGGGTTGGCACCGCCGGCCTGGCAGATCGTGCTGCGCAAGGCACCCGAGAGCAGCGGCCGCAGCCACTCCCTGCTGGGTGAACTGCATTTCGGGCTCAGCCAGGAGGGCAAAACCTTCGTGCGTCGGCCGGATGAATCCGCCGTTTATGCGGTTCGCACCGAGGATCTGGGAGGCTTGCCCCCGGCGGCCCATGAGTTGCGAGACCGGCGCATCTGGCGCCTGGAAGAATCCCAGATCGAGCGCGTCATCGTGCGACAGGGCCCGCGGCACCGGGAACTGGTCCGACTCGGAGATTACTCCTGGACCCTGGCACCGGGCTCGCAGGGCATCATCAACAGCCTGGCCGTGGGCGAAGCGGTGCATGCGTTGTGCGACCTGGTTGCCGTGGCGTGGTTGGGCGTGGGCGAAACGAAACTCGGCGAGTTGGGCTTTGGCCAGAACGACTGGTCGGTCACGCTGCGGCGTCGGGACGGTGAGGAATTCACCGTGACCTTCGCGGGGGTAACGCCCGACCCGCTCCTGCGCGCCATGGTGCGGCTGGAGGGAAAACCCTGGGTGTTTTTCTGCCCGCCCGCGGCCGGGGAACTGGCCAGTGCCCACCTGCGACTGCCGCAGGAGGCGGCGCCTTGAACGCCATGGCGCGCTCGTCCTCGCGAACGTTCTGGCGCGGCTGCCGGGTGGCTTTTCGCATTTGCCGAATCCTCGTCTGGAGCCTGCTCCTGCTGCTGTTGGGAGGCCTGCTGTATCTGGATCGAGTGGGATTGCCGGAGGTGTTCCGTCAGCCCTTGGTGGATCAGGTCCGACGGCACGGCCTGGAGCTGGAATATGCCCGGATCCGACTGCACTTGTTCCGGGGGATTGTGGCGGACGAGGTGGCGATCCGGCCGACCGCGGGCGCGACCGCGCCGCGTTTACAGGCCCTGCGGCTTCATTTGGACCTCCACACGGCCGAGCTGTGGCGCGGTCGATGGGAGCTCGAGGGCCTGGAAATCCTCCAGGGCCGCCTGGCTCCCGTGCCGTCCCCGGCGCCTCCGGATGAGGGTCCGTGGACCGTGGAACAGCTCGAGGCCCGGATCCGGTTCCTCCCGGAGGACACTTGGGACATCGAACGATTGCGGGCCTGGATCGGGCCCGTCCGCTGTTCTCTCACTGGGACGCTGACTCATGCTTCCGCTCTTCGAGCATGGCCGGGCATCGAACGTCGCGCTCCTGCCGCTGCAGGCCTGCAGGCGTCCTGGAATTGGCCCGCATGGACCCGTTGGCTGGAACGACTGCAATTCCCTGCTGAACCCGAGGTGCTCATTCGCTTCGAGGGCGATGCACGTCGACCCGACGCGATCCGGGCCGAGGTTCGCTTCACAGTGCCGGAAGCGGTGACGCCCTGGGGCACCTGTCAGGGGCTCCAGGGGACTTTGCGCACCCTACCGGATTCCAATGCGCCACCGGTTCTGCACGTGGTCGTTGGCGCCCGGCAGGCGTGGACCCCGTGGGGCGATGTGGAAGACTTCCGCCTCGACCTCGAAGCGGTCCGCGATTCCAGAGCCCTCTCGGCGTGGCGGGTGAAGGGCACGCTCGCAACACAGACCCTGCACACGCGTTGGGCCGGTGTACAGG
>JAOADM010000256.1 GCA_026417315.1 Limisphaera sp. | reverse complement strand
AACTCGGGTTTTCCAGCATTTTCTGGAACACGGCGTGGACGGGCCGCCAGGCGCCAACCACGCTGGGCATCCTCTGCAACCCACGCCACCCGGCCCTGGCCGCCTTTCCCACCGACAGCCACAGCAACTGGCAATGGTGGTACCTCGTGCACCGCGCCGGTGCACTCCGCCTGGATTTGTTGCCGCCGCAGACCGATCCCATCGTTCGCGTCATCGACGACTGGTTCACCGCACGGCCCCTTGCGCTGATCGTGGAGGGTCGTGTCGGTCCGGGTCGCCTCGTCATTTGCGGGTTCGACCTGACCGGGGCTCTGCCCGATCCCGTCTCCCGGCAGATGCGCGCCAGCTTGACCGCCTATCTGGCGTCCTCTCGGTGTCGCCCCCGCACGGAGTTCACGCCGGCGCAGATCGAGTCGCTGTTCCGACAGCCGCGGGACGATGTCCTCCCCGCGGCGCGGATCTTCGCCTCCAGCGAACAGCCGGGTTACGAAGCCGCTCGCGCCATCGACGGGGATCCTGACACCTTGTGGCACACGCCTTGGGGTGAGCATGCGCCTGCATTTCCCCACGAATTACGGTTGGAATGGCCCACGCCACAACGCATCGCGGGAGTCACAGTGCTGCCGCGCCGGGACGGAAACCGCAACGGATGGATCCGCCGCTGGGAAATCTGCGTGCGGGAGCCGGGCCGGCATCAATGGAGTCCACCCCTCGTCTCCGGCCAATGGTCTGCCGATGCCGAGCCCAAAACGGTGCGCTTTCCCCGGCCTCTCGAAGTGGAAGCCCTGTTGCTCCGCGCCCTGGACGGACACGCTGACGGTCCCTGGGCGTCGCTGGCCGAGCTCACGGTCCTCGGCCCCTGACATCATTCCCCACGAAAGCCGGCGCCCGCCGGGGCACGCGGAACGGACTCCGGAGCTCGGGGCTCGGGACGGCGTCGTGGGACCTTTCAAGACGGCTTCTGGCCGGGTGCGGCAGCGGGCAATCCCGGCAACTCTCGCAGGATCGGCTCCAACGCCGCGGCCCACTTCGCGTAGCCCGCCGCGTTGGGGTGTAACAGGTCGGGAAACTCCTCCGGCCGGGCATTCCCCTCGGCATCTGCAAAGGGTGTCCAGGTGTCGCATCGACGACACTGTGGAAACTCCCGCACCAACTCATCCACCCGTGCGTTCAACCGTTGGATCTTGTCCGCCGGCCGTTGTCGGCTCGCGTGGCTCGGCATGACCTTGCACACGATCACCGGCATTTTCGGATTGGCCTTGCGACACGCCTCCAGAATCGCGCGCAGATTCGCCACCACGTCCTCCGGATCCGCGCCCAGACCGATGTCGTTGGTGCCGATCAACAACACAATCGCCGCGGGATCCAGATCCAGCACGTCCTCCTGCAGCCGATACAACACCCCGCGCGTGGTGTCCCCGCTGATCCCGCGATTCGCGCATTTCCACTGCGCAAATCGCCGGGCCAGGTCATTCCACCCTTGCGTGATCGAGTCGCCCAAAAACACAATCGCCCCCCGATCCGCCTCCCGGCGCGCCCGAAACTCGGCACGTCGCTGCGACCACACCTTGTCGAACCAGTCCCCACGCTGCACCGGGCCCCGACCCGGCAGCATTTCCGCAGTCGGTGCACGGTCCACGCCCGGCCGCAGCTCTGCCGGTGCCTGCGCCAGCGAGGCTGCCCCCGCCACAACCATCCATCCCGCCACGATCAGCAGCCGCCATGAACGGTCCCCGGTTTGTTTGCCCGTCACGGTCGAGTTCATCGCATCTCCCTCTCGCACATCAGCCGGAATCGATCTTCCCAAACGGATCCGCCGTTGCCTGGCGCCGCGGAATTCATCCGCGAGGGGAATCCCGCCACGGTCCCGCGCTCGCATCGGGGTGGCCCGCCGGGGGTTCCTCGCGGAACTGAATGTCCACGATCAAATCCTCCGCGATCTGCTCGATGCGTTGTCGCAACGCATCCAACGGACATCGCGGCGGCAACGCCACCAGAAACGTGGCCTGGAAAATGGGTTCGCCGGACATGGCCGCGCTGCGGCATTCGCTTTTGAGTTCCTCCACGTTCACACCGGCTTCCGCCAGGGCATGCGCGATCTGCCGCACAATCCCCGGTCGATCCTGCCCCACCACCTCCAAATGTCCCGCTCGCCAGCCCGAAGGCCGCTCCAGGGACTCGTCCGCGTGCACCACCACGGTCAACCCCTGCTGCGCCAGATCGGCCAGCGCCCGTTCCAGGGCCGCCCGCTGCTCCACCGGCACGCTCACCCGCAGGATCCCGGCAAACTGCCCGCCCAGACGCGCCATCCGGCTTTCCAACCAGTTGCCCCCGTGCCGTGCAATCGCCTCGGCCACCGAGTCCACCAACCCGGGGCGGTCCCGGCCCAACACCGTCATCACCAGCAGGGCCTGCATGGGTCCACTGGTAGGAGATGCTCCCGCATCTGGCAAGGCCGCAATCCCGCTGCCCATGATCCGCCGAACCCTCGGGTCAAGAGGCCGTGGGCCGCAGCAGAGGCCGCCCTTGCCGCTCCGACATGGCCGCAACCCGTTCGCATTCTGCAGCGCTCACAGCAGCATCCCCGCCACGCAGGCGGTCGAGTAAGTGGCCAGCACCCCGCCCAGCATCGCTCGCACCCCCAGCCGCGCCATCTCCGGCCGCCGTTCCGGTGCCAGGGAACCGATGCCGCCCACCTGGATGGCAATACTGGTGAAGTTGGCGAAGCCACAAAGCGCATAAGTCGCCAGGGTAAACCCGCGGTCGGTCAGTACCGTATCCGGGTGCGTCAGCGTGGCGTAGCCGATGAATTCATTCAGCACGATTCGCTCCCCCAGAATCCGTCCCACCATCACGCAATCCTGCGCGGGCACGCCCAGCAACCAGGCAAACGGCGCGTGCAACCAACCCAACAACCCTTGCAGCGTCACCGGCTGCTCCACCCCCAAGCGCGTTTGCGGCCAGGCCAGCAACGCGTTCACCAGCGCCACCACCGCCACGAACGCAATCAACATCGCCAGCACGTTCAACGAGAGCCGCAAGCCCTCTGCCGCTCCCTGGCACAGCGCATCCAGGCTGTTCACCGTGGTTCGGGGTGGGTCCTGCAGATGGCCCGCCGCCGTTTCGCTCACTTCCGTCTCCGGCACCAGAATCTTCGAAATCAGCAATGCCGCCGGCGCGTTGAGCACCGAGGCGGTGAGCAAATGGCCTGCCATCTCCGGGTGTCCCGCCTCCGCTCCCATGCGCGCATACACCGCCGCCACCCCGCCCGCGATCGTCGCCATGCCGCCGGTCATCAAGCAAAGCAGCTCGCTCCGCGTCATCCGCGGGATGTACGGTCGCACCAACAAGGGGGCCTCGGTCTGACCCATGAACACGTTGGCCGCCGCCGACAGCGTTTCGGCCCCGCTGGTGCCCATCAGCCGCCGCATCCCCCACGCCATCGCCCGCACCACCCGCTGCAGCACGCCCCAGTGATACAACAGCGACGACAGACTCGAGACCAGAATGATCGTGCCCGACACGAGAATCGCAAACACCAGTCCCCGCCCGGCGAACGCCTGGTTCATCGCCGCCGAATCCGCCAGGGGCCCGAAGACAAACCGACAGCCCTCCTCCGCAAAAACCGTCAACGCCCGAATAGCCTCCCCGGCCGCCCGAAACACCGCCTGTCCCCAGGCCGTCCGCAACAAAAGCAATGCCAGGCCAAACTGCAGCGCCAGACCCCACAACACCGTCCGCCAGGGGAAGCGCCGACGCGCACTGGACAGTACCCACGCCAGCCCCAGCCAACACCCCAGACCCAGCAGGCTCACCAGCCTCAACCCCCAGGCGCTTTCGTCCATGGTCGATTCCCCGTCCCTCGCAACGCGCTTCGCCCGATCCGTCCGGAGGCCCCGCGGTCAGGCCGCCGGCCACCCGGCAGGTCTCCCGGTTCAGGGCTCCGCTCGCCCGCCCCGGCGCTCCACTTCCGCCCACAAATACCGAAACGAGCGCGCAAACATCGCCGGTTCCGTCCGCACCCACCGCGAAATCACCCCCGGATCGAACCAGGCCCCGTCCTCGATCTCTTCCGAGGACCACTGAAACGGCCCGCCATGTTCCAAACGGTACACCCAGACGAATTCCTGATCCGTCTCCGGACAGGCCTCGAGTTTGAACCATCGCTGCGGCGGCGCCGCCAACTCCACCCCCAACTCCTCCCGCAATTCCCGCACCGCCGCCGCGTCGTACGCTTCGCCCGCATCCACATGCCCCGAGGCCGAGGAATCCCACAAGCCCGGCTCCCGGTCCTTCCAACGCGACCGCTTTTGCAGGAACAACTGACCCCGTCCGTTGAACACCAGCACATGCACCGCCCGGTGTCGCAACCCCCGCGCGTGCACCTCCGCCCGGGGCGCCCGGCCCACCACCTCATCCCGCTCGTTCACCACGTCGAACCATTCCATGCTCATGCACTCAGCTCCCGCGCCAGGGCAACGTATTGCTCCAGCGTCACCGCTTCCCCGCGCACCTCCCGCGACAACCCCACCGCGTCGAACGCCCGTACCAGCAAAGACTCCGGCCACTCCGAACGCAACAATTTGAACATCTGCTTGCGCCGTTGCGAAAACGCACGTCGCACCAGACGCAAAAACACCCCGTGCAACGCTTCCGGCACCCGTTCGGGTTCGCACCGCTCCAAGACCACGCACGCAGAGTCCACGCGCGGCACCGGGAAAAAACATGCGGCCGGGATCCGGAACCGCTGCCGTGGCTCATACGAACGCTGCACCAACAGGCTCAACAGCCCGTAGGCCGACTCCCCTCCGCGCGCCATCAGCCGATCCGCCACCTCCGCCTGCACGGTCACCACCAGCCGGCGCGGCCGCTGCGGCAAC
>JAOADM010000255.1 GCA_026417315.1 Limisphaera sp. | reverse complement strand
GTGGACGAGGTCATGGAGCGCGGGCTGGGGCGCTGGCCGTTCGAACGGGTGAGTTGGGAGGATTGGGAGGCCGGGGGCGAACCGCACGGCCCGTTGCTGGTGGATTGCGCGGCCCTGGATCGGGGGTCGTGGCAGCCGGGTCGTGTTTCGGCCGCCTGTGGGCGCGCGGCGTACGTTTACATCGAACGGGCCATCGCCAGCGCGCAGGCCGGACGAGTGGATGCGGTGGTGACGCTGCCGGTGCACAAGGCGGCCCTGCGGCAGGCGGGTGTGCCGTATCCGGGCCACACGGAAATCTTCACCGCGCTCACGGGTGCGCGGCGCACCTGCATGATGCTGTACAGTGAAGCTCTAACCGTGAGTCTGGTTACCACACACGTGGGGTACGCCGAGGTTCCGGGGCAACTGTCCGTGGAGCGGATCCTGGACGTGATCGAGTTGACCGGCACTGCCTGCCACCGGTTACAGGGTCGGGCACCGCGTCTGGCGGTTTGCGGACTCAACCCGCACGCCGGCGAAGGCGGATTATTCGGGCAAGGGGAAGAAGAGCGATTCATCCGGCCGGCCATTGCCGCGGCCAGGGCCCGTGGGTGGACCGTCGAAGGCCCGCTGCCACCGGACACGGCGTTTGTGCCGTTTCAACGCGAACGATTCGACGCGTGGGTGACCATGTATCACGATCAGGGGCACATTCCCTTTAAAATGCTCGCGTTCGACACGGGCGTGAACATCACGTTGGGGCTCCCCATCGTGCGGACCTCGGTGGATCACGGCACGGCCTTTGACATTGCCTGGCAGGGCAGGGCGCGCGGGCAGAGCTTTCTTGCCGCGCTTCGGGCTGCTGCGCGTCTGGCGCCGGGGTTTGAGGGTCGGTCCGACCGGCCCGGTGTGGCATGATCGGAGTTCTGGCCGATGACCTGACCGGCGCAGCCGAGCTGGCGGGCATTGCGGTGCGCCGCGGACTGGAGGCCGTGCTTGTTCGGGGAACCGCCCGGCGGTGTGCCGCGGGGGCTGTCTGTGTGGACACGGACACGCGGAGTCGGTCTCCAGACGACGCGGCTGCCTGTGTGGCGGCGGCCGCGCGGGCGCTGCGGCAGGCCGGGGCAATTCGAATCTACAAAAAGGTGGATTCGGTGCTGCGCGGTCCCGTATTGGCCGAAGTGGAGGCAGTGCGCCGGGAGCTGGGGGCTTCCCGGGTTCTGCTCCTGCCGGCCAATCCCTCGCGGCAGCGCGTGATCCGGGGGGGACACTACTTCGTCGCAGGCACGCCCTTGCACGAAACTGAATTCGCCCGGGACCCGGGGCATCCGCGTCGGTCGAGTGACGTACGAGACCTGCTCGGGAGGTTGCCCGGGGTACGTGTGGCCGTGGCCGGAGTTTCGGATCCGCTGCCCGCGGCGCAGGTGGTGGTGGCGGAAGCGACTTCCCCAGCGGATGTGAAAGATTGGGCCGCGCGGTGGCGCCCGGAGATCCTGGCCGCCGGGGGCGCGGATTTTTTCGAGGCCTTGCTGGATCGATGGGATTCGGAGACGCGGGTTGGCGGGCCGGCTTGGAACCCAACAAGGGCCGGACAAGCGTCGGGTTCGCTGCGGCCGGGGCACTCGGCAGGGCTCGCGCCCCGGCGCTTGCTGTGGGTTTCTGGTACCGCCAGTCCGGCGGCCGCGGCGTGGATTCATCGGCTCGCGGAGAATGGGATCGCGGTGGTCCGGCTGCTGGAGTTCTTCAGTGGGGGCAGCCCAGCCGGCGGCGTGGACACGAATCGGGCGATCGAACAATGCACAGCCGGATTGGAGCAGCGAGGGGCGGTCGTTCTTTGCCTGGGGAATCCTGGTGGGGCTGTGAGCCTGCCAGAGAGCTCGCTTTGGGTCATGCGGCTGGCTGAGGCGGCAGGGGAAGTGATGAGACGTGCGAAACCAGACCTGGTTTTTGCGGACGGGGGTGCCACTGCGGCCCGGCTGCTGGAACGATTGGGTTGCGAGTGCTTGCGCGTGACCCGCGAATGGGCCCCGGGCGTGGTGGAACTGGCGGGCGGGCCGGAAGCCAACCTTCCCGTGGTGGTCAAACCGGGCAGCTATCCCTGGCCGGAAGAAGTCGCACGGCTCTGGTCGATGTGCGGAGGAGGTTAAGGATACAGTCCCGTCGCCCGCGTGCCGGTCCATGGGACGGGCAAAGGGCAACTCCCAGGCGGGCTGGGTCTCTGCCTCCCCCGATAAATGCATGGAACGTTTCGTTGGCCCGTGGATGCTGCGGGATGTGCTTGAGGTTTTCCTTCGGTCGCCGGCCTCCTTTTCAGCGCGCGAAGAGGGCCGACCCGTGCCCCTCCGGTGGATCAGCAGCGGGAGGCTTGAGCGAACGCGTGCACAGGTTCATTCCGCGCAGCCCCGGGTGTGGGCGGCAGGGCCGGTTGTTTACGGGATACTGGCCAGCACATGCGCCAATGCAGCTTGTGCCTCCCGGCGGGTCTGTTCCAGTTCCCGCTCCAGTTGTTGGAGGTCGGGATCGAGGATGCGCTGGATCCATTGATGGGCCTGGATTTGGGTTTGGCTGACGAGGGCGAGCGGCTCCGGGCCGGGGGCAGGCGGCGGGCTGGGTCGAAACCAGCCGGCCAGGGGTCAGGGCCAGTAGCATCAAGCCTGCGCCGACCGCCACGGGGAGGCGCAAGGGGTGCCAGCTCGGCATGGCGCGCGTCTTGGCGGGGTCGATCTCAGCGCGGCGGACCGCTCGGAGAATCCGCTCGGGCAGATCGGGCGGCGGCAAGGGCCGGGTTCGTGCGGATTCCTGCAGCCTGGTATGGATGGCCAGCCAGGTTCGGACCTGCGGATCGTTCGGCTCGGAAGATCCGTGAGTATGACCGGGGGCGGCCGGCCCGGCCGGTCGGTCCAGCTCACACGAAAGCCGATAGAATTTCCACCACCGTTTCATGGGCCCAGGGATGCTTTCAGATGGGTTGGAGGAAGGGATGCAGAGTCCGCCCGAGGCTGCGGGGAGGTGGCCGCGGAAGCCGACACCGCCGATCGGTGTCGGACGGACCACTCTTCCGCCAGCACGCGTCGGATGCGAAAGAGCAAGACCTTCACGTAAACGGGTGTGAGTCGAAGGGATCGGGCGATCTCGGCCACCGAGAGATCCTCCACGTACCGGAGCCACAGGACCTGGAACTGGAGCGGGGGCAGTTGCTGTCCGGCCCAGTGCCAGAGGTCTTCGAGCAACTCGCGCTGGGCCAGGGCCTCCGAGGCGGCGTGGGGAGTTTCGCCTGCGTGCTCGAGAGGCGTGGCGGGTGGACGTTGGCTTCGGACGTGATCTACCCATTTATGGCGGGCCAACGTGTAGAGCCACGGCAGCCAGGGCCGCCCGGGATCGTAATGATGCAACTGGCGGTAAGCGGTCACGAAGGTTTCCTGGGTCAGGTCGTCCGCGGTGTGCGGATCGCGACAGCAGGCGTGGAGATACTGCCAGATGCGCTGGTGATGACGCCGGACCAGCTCGTCGAACGCGGCAGTGTCACCCCGACGGGCGGCCACCGCCAGGTCCGCGTCGGATGGGACTGGATCCCTGGGGTTCACGTCGGATCAGGGACGGTTGCCGGAGTTTTCGGTCTTTTGCGAAGCGGCCGTGGTGGCGGCCTGCATTTGCTGAATGATCTCTTGCACCGGCAGGGTCAAGTCCAGGCTGATACGGTTCTGGTTGCGTTCCACGCTCAGCGCCCGCACGAGCTTTTGGACCTCGGGCTTTTGTTGGAGCGCCAGCAGGCCGATCAGACCGCGCACCACATTTTCAACCTGAGTCGCGACCTCTTCGTTGGCGGTTTCCAGGACCAGTCGGCCGCGCAACTGCTGAGTGGCCTCGGTGACGCTCAAGGTCACCAGGTGGGACTGGCGGAATACCGCGGCCTGGGGATCGTCACCGGGCAGGGCTCCGCCCCGGGCCACGCCCACGAGGAAGGCGTTCTGTGGCACGGCGGAGACCAGCCGGGCATTGGTGGTCAGGTTCGGCTGCTTGCGATCGAGGGTGTCCAGCGCCTGCATGACGCGTTTGGGCCTTTGGCCGAAAAGGACGATGCGGCTCTGATAGATGGCGGCGTAGGTGCGGGCGGGTCCTTCCGGCGTGCGGGGCCGTTTGTCGTCCACCCAGTGATGGATGGTGTGGGTGCCGTGGGCGAGGGTTCGATGGTCTTTGGCGCCCTGCGCCAGGGCGGTCAACTGGGCGGCGTCCACGTCGGCGTACACCAGCAGGACTCCGTCTTCCTGGGCCTTGGAGACGCTGTAGAGGGTCAGGCCGTGAAGCGCGGTGCGTGGATCGAAGCGGAACACGGCCTGGAATGCCGCCAGTTTCTTGCGATGCTCCTCCTTTTCCATTTCGGCCAGGAGGTGCTGGCCGAGGGTGGTTTGCCGGAACGCGTCCAGGTCGAGGTGCAGGACCCAGGCGGGTTCGTGGGGCACGTCGGCGGTCTGGAGGGGGGCTCCGTGCGTCTGCAGGCAGGGGAGGCAGCCGACCAGCGCACAGCCGGTCAGCCGGCGGATCCAGCGGAGGTTACGTTTCATGGCTTGCCTCGGATGTTGATGGTCCAGCTTTGTTTTTCGCCCCTCATTACGTGCAAAGGGAGGAGCCGGTTACACGGGCAGGTCTCAAAATCGAAAGAACCTGCCCCGGACACGCGCTCGGGCCGGAAATGTCATCGGAGGGCCACGGGGCCCGTGGTCGCGGCGCGGGGAGGGGGATACCCGCCCGGGTCTCGCGTGGGCAAGGATTTCGTCTCGAGAAGGGCGAGCGCATGGATGGAGTGTTTCGGCGCGGATTGTCCCGTCGATTCCCGACGCCCGCGCCGGTCAGGGGCGAACCGCCGGGATCCTTCCGTCGTGGTTGGGGGTTGGGGCGAGGCGGTGGGAAAAGCGAGGCGGGG